>JAJYSW010000174.1 GCA_021793335.1 Actinomycetes bacterium | reverse complement strand
TCCGATCTCCGACGCCGAACCCGTGCGCGCCCCCTCCCTGATCACGGACTTCCTCCAGACCGGACGGGCCACCGACGGCGCGGTCGGGCTCGAAGCGGTGCCGCACATCATGGGCCGTGAGGAGATCGACCAGCTCACCGGCTGGCTGCTCGATCCCGGTCGCACCGTCCCGGTCATCGTCCTCACCGTCGACTGCGCCGATCCCGAAGTCGTCGACTCCCACGCCGGTCACCTCGCCCAAGCCCTCGCCGGCATCGCGGTGGTGGTGCGGCTCTTCGACGTTCCCGCCCAAGATCTGCTCAACGCGCGCCTCGGTGAGGACCTCAACGTCTTCGGCGGCGGTCTGCGCACTTACCTTCCGGGGCTCGAACGCAACGGCGGAGACCACCCGGGACGCCACCGGGTCCGCGGCGGCGGCGCCATCCGCGACCAGGGCGTCCGCGCACTGCAAGTCGTCATCGACGGTGTCATCGAGCATGCGCTCCGCCGCCCGCTGCCCAACGACATCCGCCAGGCCGCCCCCCGAGTCTCACGTGTCCTCGCCGGCGAAGCAGACCCCCCATACCTGCACGCCCCTCCGCCGAGCCCCGCCGAACTCGCCCGCGCCCGCCGCCCCGGCATCCCCGCGCCGCGGGCCGCCGAACCCGAACCGACCCCCGAGCCCGCGCCGGTCGCCCCGACCGCCGAACCGACGCCGCCAGAGCGGGACGACATCGCCGAGATGGCCGAGCGGGTCTCGGACCGCGTCGCCGCCGATCTCGCCGACGGCATCCTCGACGCGCTGGTGGACATGGCCAGCGGCGGCGACTCCGAGACCACCAGGCTGATCCATGCCATGTCGACCCACCTGGCCGCGCTCACCAGGGCCGTCGATGAAGCCGGCCTCATCGGCGAGCGGTCCGCCCCGGACGACCGCCGCAAGCGCGAGCTCGAACGGCTCCGCAAGGAATACAGCCGACTGGAGGTCGACTACGAGCTGCTGTTGTACGACGAGCGGCATGCCCGGGAGCGAATCCGATGGCTGGAGACCCGACTGGCCGAGCACGCCGATCCTGTCTACGGCGTGGAGGCCCCCGGCGAGGTGTGGGAGGCCGACAGCCTCATGGAGGTCGTCCTGCGCGCCCGCGCGACGCTCACCCGCATCGACCTGCCCGACGCGCTCGATGCCGACGTCGCCAAACTCGACGTGACCTATCCGCGAAGGTGCCGCCGCTGGGCCGCCAAGACCTGGGACGCCCTGCGTGCCCTGGACGCCTACGCCACCGCCCGTGCCGAGGAGCGGTTCACCGGCGGCTTCTACGACTGGTGCGGCCACCCGCTGCCCGGTCAGCCGGCCATCTCGCCGAACACGGTCTCCATGAAGGAATCCGACAGCGTCACCGGGCGGCCCAAGTTCCGCGAGGCCCGGACCTTCCGCGTCCCGGCGGCCCTCGACGCCTCGGGGCGGCTGTACATGCCCTCGCACATCAAACTTCAGCGCGTCGGCAACCCCGCGCCCCGCCTGCACTTCTTCGATGACGCGGGCGGGGCCACCGGAAGGATCTGGGTCGGATACCTGGGCGAGCACCTGCCCAACACCCGGACCAACTGAAATCGCCGGAACGACACGCCTTGGAACCGATCCCCCGATTTTTGTAGGTTCCCACATCGGCCCCCCGATTACCCATGGAGCTGTGTCGCTTACGAAGCCGGTTCTTCCAGAGCGCCACAGTAGGAAGTCGACAGTCGAGTGAGTCGAGAACCGGTTCGATCACCTTGCGCGTGTTTGACTTCACTGAGAGTGACATCTAGATTCCATTCTCGAATGAGGGCATTCTGCCGTTTTCAGGAGGAATCATGGCATGTGACAATCGAACCGCGAACGCATCCGCTCGGCTCTCGCCCCGCGAGGCGGTCAGCTACTCCTGCTATTTCCTCAACATCCTCACCGGCCGCAAACCGCTGATGGGCGCCGAACGACTCGCCACACAGCACGGTTGGGCGGCATTCGCGCGAGTGCGCAGGCGGATTCCGAGCCGCCTGCGCAGCGTCCGGGTCCGACGCATGGCATGTCCGAGTGAGCATGTGGCCGAGATCGTCGCCGTCGTAGAAGACGGCCGTCTCCACCAGGCGATGACGTTCACCTTTCGCGCCACCGAGGCGGGCTGGCGGCTCGACGACTGTGAGTTGATCGACGGCTCCGGTCGCCGGTGATCGTCCCGGCGGCGGCCGGAACCGCGCTCGTCGCGCTTCCGCGCGACGAGCGCGGCCCGACTGCGGTCCCGCGGCCCGCCCGGCCCCGGCGTGCGGGCTCGGTAGGGTTGAGACGAGCGAAGAGGAGGCCACGATGCAGGGGATGCGGCGGTATTCGCGATGGATCGCTCTGGCGGTGGTCGCCGCCATGGCCGCGCCCTTCCTCGCCCAGGGGCTGGGCACGCTGCTCTCGATCGAGCCGATGTACGCGGCCGCGGCGCTCCTGGCCGTCACCGCCGCGGCGATCGCGTTCATGGCCCGCCCTCGCAACGGCGAAGAGGACTGAGCCGCTCGCTCAGCTCCTCCGCTCGGCGCTCAATCGTCGACGAGTTCGCGGAAGGCCGCGAGCACCTCGAGGTTGATCAGCACGAAGCGGATGTCGTCGACGGCTGAGTCGGCCGAGGACACCGTCTCGACCGCTATGCGGGCCGCCGAGTCCGCCGGCCAGCCGTAGACGCCCGCCGAGACGGCCGGGAAGGCGATCGAATCGGCGCCGAGATGGTCGGCGATTTTGAGCGATTCGCGATAACAGGAGGCCAGCAGCGCCGAGCGGTCCTCATGAGGAGAGTAGACCGGCCCGACGGTGTGGATCACCCAGCGCGCCGGGAGCCTCCCGGCGGTGGTCGCCACGGCCTGCCCGACGGGGAGCCCCTCCTGGTAGTGGGAGGCCCGCAGCTGCCGGCATTCGGCGAGGATCTCGGGCCCGCCGCGGTGGTGGATCGCCCCGTCGACACCGCCGCCGCCCAGGAGCGAGGCGTTGGCCGCATTGACGACCGCATCGACACGCTGCTCGGTGATGTCGCCGCTGATGATCGAGATAGACATGTCTGCATTGAAACACGCGATCATCGTCCGCGCCGGGACCTGCTCGGATACGACGCTCGCGCCGAGCGGCCCCGGCGCTCCGCGCCGCGGCCCTCACCAGCGGTGGTGGACCTGCGGGCGGATGAGTTCGTCGTAGATCGCGGTCACTTCGGCGCGGGTCGCCTCGGGGAGCGGAGCGAAGTCGGCCGCCGCGGCGTTCGCCTCGGCCTGGGCGGCGCTGCGGGCGCCCGGGATGACCACCGAGACGCCGGGCTGGTCGAGAATCCATCGCAGCGTGAACTGGGCCATCGTCATGCCTTCGGGCACCAGCGGGCGCAGCCGTTCCACGGCGGCCAGACCGGTCGCGTAGTCGACGCCCGCGAACGTCTCGCCGACGTCGAAAGCCTCGCCGTGCCGGTTGAAGTTCCGGTGGTCGTCCTCGGCGAAGCGCGTCTGAGCGGTGTACCTGCCCGACAGGAGCCCTGAAGCCAGCGGGACGCGCACGATGATGCCGACTCCGGCCCGCGCCGCGGCGGGCAGCACCGCTTCGAGCGGCTTCTGCCGGAACGGGTTGAAGATGATCTGGACACTGGCCACGTTCGGCCGCTCGATCGCCGCGAGCGCCTGATCGCAGGTCTCGACACTGACCCCGTAGGCGCGTATGCGGCCCTCGGCGACCATCGCGTCGAGGTCGTCGAAGACCGCCTCGGAGTGGTAGACCGGTGTCGGCGGGCAGTGCAGCTGCACCAGGTCCAGTGTCTCGACGCCGAGGTTCGCCCGCGAGTCGTCGTTCCAGGACCGGAAGTGCTCGGGGTTGTAGTTCTCGGGTGTCTGCTCCATGCGCCGCCCCATCTTCGTGGCGACGGTGAGCCCCCGGTGCCGCCGCAGCAGGGCGCCGACGAGCCGTTCGGAGCGGCCGTTTCCGTAGACGTCGGCGGTGTCGAAGAAGGTCACGCCCGCTGCGACCGCCGCTTCCAGCGCGGCGTTCGCGTCCTTCTCGTCCACTTCGCCCCAGGCGTCGCCGATCTGCCAGGCGCCGAAGCCGATCGAGCCGACGGAGACGGGAGTCCCGTTCTCACGGCGAGGTGTGCGAGTGATGAGTGTCCGCTGTTCCATGCGCCGAGCATAGCCAGCGGCGTTTCGTGCGTCGCGGGCCTCCATGCCGGTGCACCGCTTCGTCTGACCCATTTACAAAGAGGGCGGTCCGTCGTACGCTTCCCTCATGAAATCCACCTCGCGCGACATCCGCATTCACAACTGCTTCTCGGTGCTCAGGCGCCTCATCGCGGACGTCCGCACCTCCCGTCAGATCCTCGCCCGCGAGGCCGAGCTCTCGGTCGCCACGGTCTCGAACCTGGTGTCGGATCTGATCGAGCTCGGGGTCGTCGTCGAGGTCGGGTACGAGGACTCCGGCGGCGGGCGGCCCCGGGCGCTGCTCTCGCCGAACACCGAGGGCGGCGTTCTGATCGGTGTGGACATCGCCGAGACGTACGTGCAGCTCGAGGCATACGACCTCGGCCTCTCCGTCCTCGGGCGCGTGGACGAGCGCCTGGACGCCGACGAGAACACGCCCGCGCAGGTGCTCGGGCACCTCCTCGACGGGATCGCGAGTGTGCGCGAGCGGCTGGGGGAGCGTGAGGTGCTCGGGCTCGGTGTGAGCCTGCCCGGCCAGGTCGACGTGGCCGGCGGCGTCTCGACCTTCGCGCCGAACTGGAACTGGCGCGACGTACCGTTCCGGGACATGCTGGCCGAGCGGCTGCGTCTCGACGTCCCGATATACCTGGACAATCCCCTCAAGACGGTGACCGTCGGCGAACTGTGGTTCGGTGACGGCCGCGGGGTCGACCGTCTGGCCGTGGTCAACCTCGGCACCGGCTGCGGCGTCGGCTTGGCCTTCGGCGGGAAGCTCTATCGCGGGGCGACGAATTCGGCGGGGGAGTGGGGGCACACCACACTCGACCCCGAAGGGCCTCAGTGTCGCTGCGGTGCAAGAGGATGCGTTGAGGCATACGTGGGCGCGCCGGCGATCCTGCGGCAGTGGGGCGCGATCGACGAGCGCGCCCGCACCGGCTCGCAGTCCGAGGCGATGGCCGCGCTCGCCGCGGCCTGGGAGGCGGGGGACCCGGCGGCGGTGCGCACCGTCGAGGCGGTCTCGCGCCGGCTGGCGGCCGGAGTCGCGAATCTGGTCAACCTCGTCAACCCCGACCTCGTGGTGCTCATCGGTTGGGTCGCACGCGTCCTCGGCGACGGACTGCTGCCCGAGCTCGAACGCCGCCTGCCCGAGCACGCGCTGGAGGCGCCGCTTCAGGCGATGCGACTGAAGCGGAACGGGCAGGAGCGGAACATGGTCTGTCTCGGAGCCGCCGCCTTGGCTCTGGAGGGCCACCTCAACCGCATCAAGACCGTGGGCGCCCGCACGCGGCACTGAGGACCGCCCGGCCCCGCCTCGGGAACACGGAGGGATCACGTGGGAGCGCATCCGCCCGAACCGCTTAATTCAACCCATTGACAAAGGGGGCTCGTTCCCGCAAGACTGAGAAGGAATCGACAAGTGTTGATTCCCTGTTGCGGCCCCGGCCACCGTCGCCGCCGCACGGGAGCCCTTCCGGCCTCTCACAGAGCGAGGAGCACCGCATGGTCGCCCCAGGCAACCGACCCCTTTCGAAGAAAGCGTTCGCAGCGCCGGTGATGCGCCGCCGCCGACTGCTCGCGCTCGGCGGCCTCGCCGCCGCGGGCCCGTTCGCCGCCTGCGGCTCCAACACCGGACGAGGCGAGGGCGGCGTCGGCCTGTCCCAGTGGTACCACCAGTACGGCGAGGCGGGCACCCAGCAGGCCGCCGAGCGTTACGCCGCGGCCTACGAGGACGCCCACGTCACCGTCAACTGGGTCCCCGGCGACTACGACACCGCGCTCTCCTCGGGGCTGCTGGCGGGCGAGGGCCAAGCCCCCGACGTGTTCGAAGGCCACCTCAACCGCGCGATGGTCGCGAGCGGCCAGGTGGCCCCGCTCGACGACCTCTACGAAGGCGTGATCGACGACTTCACCGCCGACGATCTGGCCCGCAACACGATCGACGGCAAGCGCTACGGCATCCGCATGATCGACGATCCGCAGTTCCTGTACTACCGGCCGTCCCTACTGGAAGCTCAGGGCGTCCGGCCGCCGGACACCTTCGAAGACCTCATGGCCGCCGCGGCCGAACTGACCGGGAACGACGTCAAAGGGCTCTTTCTCGGCAACGACGACTCGGCCACCAAGCTGTTCCAGCCGATCGTCTTCTCGGCCGGGCAGACCCTCCTGACCGAGGACCACCTGATCGGCTTCGACAAGGACACCGTCCTCGCCGGCGCACTCCGCGTCAGGGAACTGCACGAATCGAACTCGCTGCTCATCGGCGCGCCCACCGAAGCGTGGGACCCCAGCTCGATCATTCAGGAACTGTGCGCGATCCAGTGGTGCGGGCTGTGGGCCATGCCGCAGATCGTCGCGGCCCACGGCGAGGACGTGGCCGTCATCCCCTTCCCAGGCTTCGGCGGAGGAGCCCCCACCGTCTTCAACGGCGGCTGGTCCGCCTTCGTCAACGCGAACTCGCCGCACGTCGAGGAGGCCAAGGCGTTCACCAAGTGGCTGTGGATCGACCATGAGGAGTTCATCCAGGACTGGTGCCTCTCCTACGGCTTCCACATCCCGCCGCGCCTGTCGATGCGCGAGAACGCCGAGGCCCTCGCCGACGGCCCGGCCGCCGAGGCCGTCCGCATCTCCGAGGAATTCGGCTGGGCCGAGAATCCCGACTGGACCCCTGCCATGGAGACCGCGGTCGATGACATGATGACCAACATCGTGCTCGAAGGTCGCGACCCCGACACCGAGTACGACAATGCCGTGAGCGCGATTCAAACCGAGCTCGACGGCATCTTCGGATAGGCGCCGCAGTGGCCGCCT
>JAJYSW010000173.1 GCA_021793335.1 Actinomycetes bacterium | reverse complement strand
TCTCGGAGTCCCGGAGACGGAACGGCGCGGGGCCCGGACATCGATCTCGATGTCCGGGCCCCGCGCGCCTGTCCGGGCAGGAGCCCGGGCGTTCGCCCGAAGCGTCCTCGCCGGTCAACCGGGCATGGTCTCTCCGCCGAGTGCGGCGATGACCTCGCCGGTGTAGTACGAGGAGAGCCGGTTCGCCGCCAGGAACACGTACGAGGGGGCGAGCTCGTCGGGCTCGGCGGGCCGCCCCAACGGCTGGCTCTCTCCGAACGTCTCCACGTGGTCCGCTGAGTACGTCGAGGGGATCAGCGGCGTCCACACCGGCCCTGGGGCCACGCAGTTGATGCGGATGCCTCTGGGGGCCAAGGCCTGCGCCATCGAATAGGTCCAAGCGATGATCGCGCCCTTGGTCGCCGAGTAGTCGATCAGGTGCTTATTGCCCCGTAGGCCGTTGACCGAGCTGGTGTTCACGATCGCGTCGCCATCGCTCAGGTGTGACAGTGCGGCGGCGGTCACCCTGAAGTAGCTGTGCATATTGACTTCGAAGGTGCGCGTCCACTGCTCGTCGGTGATCTCCTCGGGACGCTCCAGCGGCCGTTGCATGGCGAGGTTGTTGACGAGTAGATCGAGCCCGCCCAGCGTCCGCACGGTCTGGTCCACGACCTCCGCGCAGTGCTCGGCCGAACCGAGATCTCCGGGCAGCAGCGCGCACTGACGTCGCTCGGCCTCGACCAGTTCGGCGGTCCGCTCCGCGTCCTCGTGCTCTTCGAGATAGGCGATGGCGACGTCGGCGCCCTCTTTCGCGAACGCGACCGCCACGGCTCGGCCGATGCCCGAGTCGCCGCCGGTGATCAGGGCCCTGCGGTCCTTCAACAGCCCCCGGCCTTCGTAGCCCTCCATGGAATCGCGCGGTTCGGGCCGCATCTCGGCCGTGTGCCCCGGGGGGTCCTGCTCCTGTCGAGGTCTGCTCATCGAAAGGTCCCTCCTGCGCTGTGGCCGAGCCTCCTGCCGGCCCGGCGCCGGGGGCCGGATACCCGTGGCGCGGAACCCTAACCGCGCCGCGGGGCCAGGCGCGTCCCTTGCCCACGGGACGCTCGCGCCCGAGCGCCCGGCATGGAGCGGTCCGGTCCTCGTGTGGTCGCCGCCGACAGGGGTACTCGTCACCGCGAGGAGAGGAGAAGCCATGCAACACGATCAGTTCATCGGGCTCGTGCAGGACCGTGCCCACCTGTCCAGCCGCGGGCAGGCCGAAGGAGCCACCCGCGCCACGCTCGAAACGCTCGGCGAACGGATTCCCGACCACCTCGCGCTGCACGTGGCCGCGCAGCTGCCGCCCGAGATCGGCGAGCATCTGCGCCGCTCGACCCGCGAGGACGGCGACGGCACCGGTGAGCACTTCGGGTTCGACGAGTTCGCCCACCGCGTCGCCGAACGCGAGCACACCGCCGAGCCCGAGGCGATCTACCACAGTCGCGTCGTGCTCGAACTGGTCGATCAGGCCACCACCGGGGCCGTCATGGACCGCGTCCGCGACGTGCTCCCCGAGGACCTGCGGCCGCTGATCGACTCGGGCAGCACCGGCACGCTGTAGCCTGAAGCGGAGGCGGTCTCCGGCGGTGCCTGCGGCATCGAGGCGGCACACCGGGGGCCGGCGAGCCTCCCCCGGCGGGCCGCCTCCGCGTCTTCTCGCGGCGGTTCCGGTCGAGGCTTAGGCGGCCTGCGCACGGGTATACGGCCCGCATGGACGGACTGCACGTCGCCGTCACCGGCGCCACCGGCAACATCGGGACCAGCCTGATCAGGCGGCTCAGCCGCGACGACCGCGTCGCCTCAGTGCTGGGCGTCGCGGTGCGTCCGCCGCAGTGGCGCGTTCCCAAGACCTCGTTCGTCGCCGCCGATCTCGCCGAGGACGATCTCACACCGATGCTCGAAGGCCGAGGCGCGGTGGTCCACCTCGCCTGGCTGATGCAGCCCGCCCGCGACCCCGCCGCCACCTGGCGCAATAACGTCCTCGGTTCGAAGCGCCTGTTCGAGGCCGTGGCCCGCAGTGAAGTCGGGACGCTCGTCCACAGCTCCTCGGTGGGCGCCTATTCGCCGCGCGTCGACCACCGGGCCGTCGACGAGACCTGGCCGACCGATGGTTGGCCAGGGGCGGCGTACACCCGGGAGAAGGCGTATGTCGAACGGCTCCTCGACCTGTTCGAGGAACGCCACCGGCATGTCAGGACCGTCAGGATGCGCCCGGCGTTCGTGTTCAAGCGCAAGGCCGCCGCCGAACAGCGCCGCCTGTTCGCAGGCCCGCTCCTGCCCGGCCGCCTCGCCGATCCGCGCCTGCTGCCGGCGATGCCCGTCGTCGACGGCGTCCGTTTCCAGGCCGTCCACGCCGACGATCTGGTGGAGGCGTTCCGCTCGGCCCTGTTCGGCACCGCCGCCGGAGCCTTCAATGTCGCCGGCGAGTCGATGACCGACATGCGTTCGATCGCGGCCATGCTCGGCGCCCGGCCGGTCCCGATGCCGTTCGCGGCGGCACGCGCCGCCCTGGCCCTCGCCTGGAGGGCCCGCATGACGCCCGCCCCGCCCGAGCTGCTCGACATCGTCGCTCGGCTGCCGGTCATGGACACCGCCCGCGTCCGGCGTGAGCTCGGCTGGGTCTCACACCACACCGCCGACGAGGCGTTCGGCGAGTTCATCGAGGGCCTGCGCACCGGCGCGGGCGGGCCGACGCCGCCGCTGCGGAGCAGGATCGAAGGCGGCCGGATCGGCGAGTTCGCCACCGGCGTCGGCGGGCGCCCCTGAGTTAACTGCGCCACAGCGGAATGCCTCGTACGGCCGTATGATGGACGGCCGCTGCACCGGCTGTGGTCTTGAGCGCCCGTATGAGTTAAGTTGTGGGTGATTCACCAGTGCGCAGACCACACATAGCTGCAAGCAGGCAGTGTGAACGGTCAACCGAATATGTGGTTCACCCTGAGGAGGCCTAAATGACCGGCAGTGACACCGATGCCGTCACCATCGGGATCGACTTCGGCACACTTTCAGGCCGGGCCGTGGTGGCGTCCGTCGCCGACGGACGCGAGCTCGCCAGTGCCGAACACGTCTACCGCCACGGCGCCATCGAAGAGCGCCTTCCCGGCACCGACGAGCGTCTTCCCCGCAGTTGGGCGCTCCAATCCCCCGACGACTGGCGCGACGTCCTGCGCCACGCCGTCCCCGCGGCCCTGGCCGCGGCCGGCGTGAGCGCCGACCAGGTCATCGGCATCGCCACCGACTTCACCGCCTGCACCGTCCTGCCCACCACCGCCGAGGGCACCCCGCTGTGCGAGCTCGATGAATTCGCCGCCCGCCCCCATGCCTGGCCCAAACTGTGGAAGCACCACGCCGCCCAGCCGCAGGCCGACCGCATCAACGCCCTCGCCGCCGAACGCGGCGAGACCTGGCTGCCCCGCTACGGCGGCAAGATCTCCAGCGAGTGGGAGTTCGCCAAGGGCCTCCAGCTCCTCGAAGAGGACCCCGAGATCTACGAGCGCGCCGAACGCTGGATCGAAGCGGCCGACTGGATCGTGTGGCAGCTGTGCGGCGTCGAGACCCGCAATGTCTGCACCGCCGGCTATAAGGGCATCTACCAGGACGGCGAGCGCCCCAGCCGCGAATACCTCACCGCGCTCAACCCCGGTTTCGCCGACTTCAACGACAAGCTCGACTTCCCGCTCTCGGCGCTCGGCGACCGCGCCGGCGGCCTCAGCGCCGAAGCCGCGGCCTGGACCGGGCTGAACGAGGGCACCACCGTCGCGATCGGCAATGTCGACGCGCACGTCACCGCCGCCAGCGCCAAAGCGGTCGGCCCCGGCAGGCTCGTCGCCATCATGGGCACGAGCACCTGCCATGTCGTCAACGGCGAGCGGCTCGTCGAGGCCCCCGGCATGTGTGGCGTCGTCCGCGACGGCATCACCCCCGGCCTGTGGGGCTACGAGGCCGGCCAGTCCGGCGTCGGTGACATCTTCGCGTGGTTCACCCGCACCGCCGTGCCCGGCGAGTACGCCGCCGAGGCCGAGAAGCGCGGACTGTCCCTCCACGAGTACCTCACCGAGCTCGCCGCCGAGCAGGCGGTGGGCGAGCACGGCCTGGTGGCCCTCGACTGGCACTCCGGGAACCGCTCGGTCCTGGTCGACCACGATCTCTCCGGCGTCGTCCTCGGTCTGACGCTCGCGACCCGGCCCGAGGAGATCTATCGGGCGCTGGTGGAGGCCACCGCCTTCGGCACCCGCAAGATCGTCGAGACCCTCGTCGACTCCGGCGTCCCGGTGGACGAGTTCGTGGCCGCAGGCGGCCTGCTCAAGAACAAGTGGCTCATGCAGACCTACGCCGACGTGCTGCGCCGTCCGATCACGGTCCTGACCTCCGAGCAGGGGCCCGCCCTCGGATCGGCCATCCACGCGGCCGTGGCCGCCGGAGCCTACCCCGACATCCAGACCGCCTCCGAGGCGATGGGCAAGGTCGAACGGGCCGCCTACACGCCGGACGAGCAGCGCGCCGACGCCTACGACGAGCTGTACGCCATCTACGCCGAATTGCACGACCACTTCGGCCGCGGCGGCTCCAAGGCCCTGCACCGACTGCACGCGATCGCGAACGAGGCGGCGAAGTGAACACAGAACAGCACGATATCGCTGGAGAGGCGTCGAAATGACCTTCAAGACGACCGCGGCCGTCGAACAGACGCGGGCCGAGGTGTGCGAGCTGCACGCCGAACTCCTCCGCTGGGGCCTGGTGACCTGGACCAGCGGCAACATCTCCGGGCGCGTCCCGGGAACCGACATCATCGTCATCAAGCCCAGCGGCGTGTCCTACGACGACCTGCGCCCCGAGTTGATGGTGGTGACCGACCTGGACGGCAAGGTCCTCGACGGTGATCTCGCGCCGTCCTCGGACGCCGAAAGCCACTCCTACGTCTACCGCCACATGCCCGAGGTCGGCGGTGTGGTCCACACCCACAGCCCGTACGCGACCGCCTGGTCGGCGCGAGCCGAGCCCATCCCGTGCGTGCTGACCGCGATGGCCGACGAGTTCGGTGGGGAGATCCCGCTCGGCCCGTTCGCGCTCATCGGCTCCGACGACATCGGCCGGGGGATCGTCGAGACCCTCGAAGGCCACCGCTCTCCGGCGGTCATCATGCAGAACCACGGCGTGTTCACCATCGGCAAGGACCCCAAGGCCGCCGTGAAGGCCGCCGTCATGTGCGAGGACGTCGCCCGCACCGTCCACATCTCGCGCCAGCTCGGCGAGCCCGTGCCGATCGCGCCCCAGCACATCGACGCGCTCTACGACCGCTACCAGAACGTCTACGGCCAGCAGTCGGCCCCGGAGGAGAAGTAATGCAAGCCAAGCAACTGTGGTTCGTCACCGGCAGCCAGCACCTCTACGGCGAGGAGGCGATCGCCCAGGTCGCGCAGAACTCGGCGGACATCGTCGCCGGGCTCGACGCCGCAGGGCCGATCCCGGTCGAGGTGGTCGCCAAGCCCGTGCTGACCACCCCCGACGAGATCCGGCGGGTCATGCTGGAGGCGAACGCCGAGGAGTCGTGCATCGGCGTCATCACCTGGATGCACACCTTCTCGCCGGCGAAGATGTGGATCGCCGGGCTCGGTGCGCTCCAAAAGCCCCTGCTGCACTTGCACACTCAGCACAACCGCGACCTGCCGTGGGCCGACATCGACATGGACTTCATGAACCTGAACCAGGCCGCCCACGGCGACCGCGAGTTCGGGTACCTCCTCACACGGATGCGCCACCGCCGCAAGACCGTCGTCGGCCACTGGGCCGACGAGGCCGTGCAGACGCGCATCGGGAACTGGGCCCGCGCGGCCCTGGGCTGGGACGAGGTCCAGAACCTCAAGCTGATCCGTTTCGGCGACAATATGCGCCAGGTGGCCGTCACCGAGGGCGATAAGGTCGAAGCGCAGATCAAGCTCGGCGTCGAGGTGAACACTTACGGCGTCAACGAACTGGCCGAGCGGGTCGGGCAGATCGAGGACAAGGCGATCGACGAGCTGGCCGCCGAATACGAAGCGCTGTACGACGTCGTCCCCGAACTGCGTTCCGGCGGCGCCCGTCACGATTCGCTGCGCGAGGCCGCCCGGATCGAGCTGGGCCTGCGTTCGTTCCTCGAAGAGCACGGCGCGAAGGCGTTCACCGACACCTTCGAGGACCTCGGCGCGCTACGCCAGCTCCCGGGCATCGCCGTGCAGCGCCTCATGGCCGAAGGCTACGGTTTCGGCGGCGAAGGCGACTGGAAGACCGCCGTGCTGGTGCGCCTGATGAAGGTCATGTCCACCGGACTGGAGGGCGGCACGTCCTTCATGGAGGACTACACGTACAACCTCGGTGCGGAGTCCCCCCAGATCCTCGGCGCGCACATGCTCGAAGTGTGCCCCTCGATCGCCGCGGCCAAGCCCACGTGCGAAATCCACCCGCTGGGCATCGGCAACCGCGAGGACCCGGTCCGCCTGGTCTTCACCGCCCCGCCCGGCCCGGCGATCGCCGTCGGCCTGATGGACCTGGGTACCCGGCTCCGCCTGGTGGCCAACGAGGTCGACACGGTCGAACCCGAAGAGGACCTGCCGAACCTCCCGGTGGCGCGCGCCGTGTGGGAGCCCCGGCCGGACCTGGCGACCTCCGCGGAGGCATGGCTGACCGCCGGCGGGCCCCACCACACCAGCTTCACGCAGGCGTTCGGCCGCGAGGTCATGGAGGACTTCGCCGAGATCGCGGGCATCGAACTGGTGACGATCGGCGAGGGGACCACCGCCCAGGAGTTCAAGCAGCAACTGCGCTGGAACCAGGTGTACCACCACCTGGAGGGTTCGCTCTAGGTGTGATGTTCAGGGACGTTGTTCCGCGGTTGTAGCGGAGCTGCGGGCGAGGCGGTGTCCGAGCCCGTTCATTCGCCGGCGAGGCCGAGGGCCTCCAGACCCCGGTATCGGGTCCGGAGGCCCGGCCTCGCGGCGAG
>JAJYSW010000172.1 GCA_021793335.1 Actinomycetes bacterium | reverse complement strand
AAGCAGCTGAAGGCGGTGCCCCTGCGGCCCCACGACTTTCATGGCGAGTGGAACTACACCGTCCTACCCGAGTGAACTACAGCGGTGTGCGTTGTGACGCCTAGGTAATTTCCTGCCAGACCCTTACCAAGCCATATCTTGGCAATCAGAAGGCCATCGCCGGTCAGGCCTCCCTATTTTGATGTCTGGTCAGCCGTCGAGCCAAGCTGCGCAACGCGAGAGTAGGAACTCGGCCAGAAGCTGCTGGTCGTAGTCGACCCACAGTAAGTACTGATCCGGTTCGAAGAAGTAGAGAGCTTTCTCTGTATATCGAGGGTTCACGGCGAGTGCCTCGCAGAAGATCGTTACGTACGGGTGGTAGTCGTAGCCAAATCGATCGTGCAAGGTCTTGTAGAACTGAACGGTATGGTGTTTGCAGGCCCGTTCTTCGGCATTCCCCCGGTCGCCTTGCTTCTTAACTTCTACGAAGAACCGTCGATCCGTCGCCTTCGATATGATCGACGCTTCAGGCTGAATTCCCAATCCGGGACGTCCAAACAGGTCGCGCAGTTCCCTGGGTTGGTAGGTCACCACGTATTGCTCGGGATCGAGAGCCTTCCGGGCGGCCGTGATGAATCGAACTTCGGATTCTCGGAACGTCTGGTCGTGACCAGGTTGCTTCTCACGCTGCGATAGGCGCTCGCTATCCATCCCAGGCATCGGAGAGAAGGATAGCCACATATCCGATGCCTGCCCATGCCATCAAGTGCGAGGTCCGTGGACGATGTGGCTGGCCCAAGTCACGCACATGCGACTCTGTTGGCTCAGAATCCTCAACATTGATGCAGCTCGGTGCCGTCACCACCCCGGCCCAACCCCACCTCCCGCGCCATCGCCCCCTGCACGTCGGCGATCCGCCGGTCCCGGTCGTCGGAGGCGTGCTGGTAGATCATCGCTGCGTTGGCGCTGGCGTGACCGAGGCGGGCCATGAGCTCCTTGGTTGTGGCGCCGGTCCGGGCGGCCAACGTACCGGCCGTGTGGCGGAGGTCGTGGAAGCGGAAGCCCTCCATCCCGACCGACGCGCAGGTCGGCAGCCAGATCCGGTTGCGGAAGTTGTTCCGTTCGATCGGCGTGCCCTCGGCCGAGGTGAAGACGTAGGCATCCGGCGCCGCCCCGACGAACCGCTCGAGGTGCACACGGAGCTCGTCGACGAGGGGACCGGGCAGGGCGACGGTGCGGATGCCGGCGTGGGTCTTGGGGGCGTCCTCGATGGTCTCGCCTGACGCCAGGCGGAGCCGCTTGCGAATCACGTGGACGACACCGTCGTCGAGGTCGAGCTCGGAACGGCGGAGGGCGAGGAGCTCTCCGAGGCGCAGGCCGGCCAGCCCGGCGGTCAGCACCATCGCCCGGTACCGGTCGGGGACGGCGCCGGCCAGGGTGGCGAGCTCCTCCATGGTGGCGAAGCGCTGTTCGGCGTGGTGCTCGACGCCGCCCCGCTCGATGCGGCACGGGTTCTTGGCGATGCGGTCGTCGTCGACGGCCCGGGCGAGGATCTGGCGGAGCCGGACGTAGGCCTTGGCGGCGACCGACGGGCTGCGCCGCTCGGCCAGCGCCGCATACCACTTGCGCAGGAGCTCGGGGGTGAGGGCGACGAGCGGCAGGTCGCCGAGGGCGGGAACCGACGGGTCGATGAGCGGCAGGATGTGCAGCTTCAGTTGCGCGGCGTAGATCTCCCGGGTGCGCGGCGAGATGCCGACCCGGTCGGACAGCCACTCCGTCGCGTACTGGCCGAGGAGGATCTTGGCCCGGCCGGGGTCGACCCGCAGTCCCATGGCCTGCTCGGTGCGCACGGAGTCGAGCCACAGTGTGGCGTCGGACTTGGTCGGGAACGTCTGGGGGGCGAGGACCCGGCGGCCGTCGAGGGCGTAGTAGCGGGCCTGCCACCGGCCCGAGGGGAGCTTCCGGACGCTGCCGAACTGCCGCCGTCCTGCCATGCTCGCGTTACCTCTGCCGTCCGGCGCCGTGGTCGACCACGGCGAGGGAATGGAGGCGCCTGGCCCTCGAGGCCTCCGGCGCGAGCCCGCCGCGACCGGGGCCGCAGCGGCGAAGCGTCCCCACCCTACCGCCCGACCCTCCGGGCCATCCCGCCTTCGGGCACCCGTCGCTCGTCGATCCAGGCGGCCAGCTCGCTCGGGTCGAAGCGGACGTAGTGGCCGACCTTGACGTAGGGGATCCGTCGCTCGGCGATCAGGTGGCGGACGTGGCGGACGGTGATCCCGAGCATGGTGGCCGCCCCCGCCACGTCGACGAGCGGCGGTCGCTGCTGCGGCGCACCCATCACGCATCCCCGTCCGACGTGAGCATGGGCGCAGGAGCCGTGGCCGACGCCCACTGGCGGTCCTCCCAGGCAGCCCGCCGTCCGAGTCGCTCGGCCTCGGCGATGTTAGCGGCGAGCCAGGCGTCGCCCGTGCTCCGGTAGCCGGTGCCCTCGAAGCGCCAGTGGCCCATGACGGGGGACCCGCGCACGTCGCCGCCCTCCTCCGTGTGGCCCTGCTCGATCCGCCAGCGCTGGCGGTCGGCCCGGAGCCGGCCGAAGGTGGTCGAGTAGCGGCGGCTCTTCGTGAGGAAGTGACCCCGGTGGCCGCAGGTGTGAGCCCACAGGTGGAGGCGGAGGTGGCCGAGGTCGGGACGGTCCCCGAGCCGCCAGGCCGTCTCGGCGAGCGCCCGGAGGTGGGCGGGCAGCTCGAGCTGGTGGGGCACGCCGGCCCGGAAGCGGTGGTCGAGGAGGCCGTCCGCATCGGACCCCTTGCAGGCGTACTTGGCGGTGTAGGCCGCCGCCCGGCGGCGGCCGTCGTCGTTGTCGCCGATGACGGCGACGTCGGCTTGCCTGCCCCAGGCGAGCCGGGCGGTCGAAGCGGGCCCGGGCAGTGGAGCGCTGACCCGTCGGGCGGCGGCCAGCAGGGCGCCGGCGAGCAGCTCGCCGGACACCGTCGGCGGGGACCCGTGCTCGTCGCCCCGGTGGTCGACCCGCACGACGGCGTGCACGTGGACCGATCCCCGCCGCTGGAACTCGACCACCTTCACGTAGGAGAGCCGCAGGGTCCGCTCGGTCTGGCGGACGCTCATCCCGATCAGCCGGCCGAGCTCGCGCAGGGCGTAGATGGTGGTCCGCCGCCACAGCTCGGACACCCCGGCGTTGAACAGCACGGCGCCCTCGTAGTCGTAGCAATCGGGGCAGAGCGGTTGGCCGACCAGCTGGTCACGGTCGTTGTGCCGCCGGCCGCAGACGAGGGCCCTCCCGTGGGGGCAGCGCCGCCCGGTCGGGTGGCAGGTGCCGTCCGCCCGCCGGCGGTGCACCGGGCCGAAACTCGGTGCGGTGAAGGTGGCGAGCACGGCCGGATGCGCAGTGATGTCGTCGGGGATCCCCTTGCCGCCCCGCAGACCGGCGACGACGAGGGCGAAGGCATCGGCCCGGTAGACGGCGGCGCACGGCGGGCAGAGGGTCTCCCGCCGGGTGCCGCAGGCCTTGAGGAGCACCCGGTCGGGGAGCGTGGCCGTGTCGAAGACGACGACGGGCGCACTGGTCGGCCCGGTGGCGGTCACCTGGCCCGACAGCCGCACCGGCCGTCGACAGCAGCCCGCCGCCCGAACCCGCTCGGCGAAGGACGGGTAGCCGCCCGGCGAACGCAGCCGGGCGACCACCTCCTCGAGCGGCCAGGTTCCGACCGTGGTGCCGGCAACCGGGGTCATCGGGGACCCCCCTCGTGGCGGAGCCAGGCGGCACAGGCGGCCGTGCGGGCGAGCCCGTCGTCGTCGAGGTGGAACACCCGCAGCCGGCGGGGCACACCGCCTTCGGCCAGGAGCAGCCCGACACCTCGCGTGGACGGGTCGATGTCCGACGCGGTGTAGCCGGCGGTGGCCCAGCCCGAGCCGAGCACGGTGTCCGATGCGTCCCGGGTGGCGCACCGCATGGCCAGCCGGTAGCCGAAGAGGTCCCGGAGCGAGGTGGGGACCACGTCGGACGCCGGCTTCTGGGTGGCGGCCACCACCACGACACCGGCGGCCCGGCCCCGGGCCACGAGGTCTCGGAGCGCCTCGGCGAAGCTCGTGCCGGCCTTGCCGGTGCCGTGGAGGTAGAGAGCGAGCTCGTCGACGACCACAACGATCGGGCCCAGCCCCATGCCCGGGGTGACCTTCCGCAACCCGGAAGCGAGGAGGACCTCGTAGCGATGGACCATCTCGGCTCGGAGCTCGTCCAGGGCGGCCGTCGCCTCGTGGAGGTCGGCGCCGACGAACCGGGTGGCTGCCGCCCGCCAGGCGGACAGTTCCACGAGCTTGCCGTCGAACAGCCACAGCTCGGCCGTCGGGTCGAGTGCGGCGGCCGCTGTCACCAGCGACAGGGCGTTGGACTTGCCGCCACCCGGTTCGCCCCCGATGAGCAGGTGGCGCTCGACCAGGCTGAGCCACACCGTCTCACCGGCCTCGTCGTGGCCGAGGGGGAGCCCGGCCCAGAAGTCGGTCCTGGTGTCTCCCGTCCACGGCCACGGTCGTGGCGGACCGCCCAGCGGGTCGACGAACGACACGGTCACCAGGGCGTGACCGGCATGCGTCAGGTCCCGCTCGACGGTGACGGATCGGGCCCCGAAGGCGACGGCGAGGAGCTCCTCGCCCTTCTGCAGCTCGGACACCGACGTGCCGGGCGGGACCCACAGGCTGAGCTGGTGGCCGGCCGGCACCGGACGGAACGCCTCCACGGCGACATCCCGGCCGCCGAGCACACCCGAGGCGGCCACCGCCCTGGTGACGGCTCGCCCGACCCGTTCGCTCTGGGCTGTCCGCACCAGCCAGTCCCGCACCGTGGGTGACGAGGCGAGGAGCGCCGTCCCGGTGGCCAGGACGACGTCGGCGCCGCCGGCACCGACCAGGCGGGTGAGGGTGACCCTCGCCGCCAACGCGACGAGGGTCAGCCCACACTCCAGCCGGCGTCCCCAGCTCACCCGGAGGAGGGCGTGCCACACCCGGGCACCGGGGTGGGGGTCGGTGGTCGTGTGTTGCGTGGTCATCGGCCCACCTCCATGCGGACCAGCACGGCGCACAACGCCGCGAAGGCGAGAGCACCGAGGGGGTTGCCCACGGCGGCCAGGACGAACCCGGCGGCCACGGCGAGCCGGGCCGCGGACCTCACGACGCCTCCTTGGCGCCCCGACCGGCGGACTCGACCCGCTGGGCCCAGTAGGAGGTGCCCGCCTTGCCGTCCCGGCTCCACGGTCGGGCGACGAGGCCGGTCACCTTGAGCGGGTGGCCGAGCGTCACCCCGGCCGGCTCGGTCGTGGTCCGCACCCGCAGCACCGTCGACCGGTCGCCGGCGATGAACATCACGCCCACCTGGAACACCGGCTCGCCGGCAGCCGTGCGCTGCTGCTGGTCGGTGCCGAAGGCGACCCGGGGCTCGGGCACCTGCGTGCAGATGAAGCTGAGGGTGGTGGTGTCGATCGGCAGGTCCATGCCTGCTCCCTTCTCTCTGTTGCCGGGGGTTCCGGCCGCCTGCGGAGGGTCCGCAGGACATCTCGACGCCTGCTCGTGGGCCTGGACGGCGCCTCGGGGCGTCAGCGAAGATCTGGCGGTGGCGGGATGGCGAGCGGCGTGGTGGGCGTTGGTGGCGGCCGTCGTGACCTGTGCGGGCGCAGTCCCGGCTGGTGCGGCGACCCAGAGCCGCGTCGGCGACGCCTTCGCACCGGCGACAGCCAGCGCCGTGCTGCATGCCACGGCGAGCGACGGCACGCCGGTCGCCTTCGACCTCCAGCTCGACCAGGCAGCGATGACCGCCTCCGAGATCGGCGGTTCCGCCAGCGCACCGCCGGATGAGGCGTACTTCGCTGTCGAGATCGGAGGATCCGAGGCCTCGGTGGGGCCGCGGTATGTGCCGATCCTCCCGGTGGCCGCCAGCGCCTTCACCCTCGCCTATCCAGGGGGGACCGCGTCGGCCACCGTGGTGGGGGCTGCTGGGTTCGGGCTGTTCTCCGGTCTCGTGTACTTCCTGGTGCCCGACACCGTCACCACGGCGACGCTCGAGATCGGCTCGGCCTCGGTGGAGGCCGACACGCCCGATGGCGGGCCTACCACCCTCTCGACCGAACCGCTCACGATCGAGTACACGGACGAGTCGGTGACAGCGGTCGCCACGCCACCGGGCGCTGCGGCGCGCTCGATGACCAATGCGCTGGGCGGGGGGCATGTGGCCACCGGTACGTCGATGCCCGTGCTTGCCGTCGGCCTCACCGGTGCAGCCGCCGGCGCCACCGTCGTAGTGGTGGTGATCCCGCTGCTGATCCGGCGCCGCTCCTACCGCAAGGCGGACGCCGAGGGCCGGGTCCTGGTCGCCGCCCCGCCGGCGCCCCATCCATCGCAGCCATCCGAGGAATCGGCAGAGCCGGGGGCGATGGTCGCCACGGATCCACCGATGCCGGTGGAACACCGGTCGACGGTGTTCGTTCGCCTCTTCGGCGAGCACACCGAGGTCGAGGGATTGAGCCGGCCGATCGGCGCCGGCCCCCGGGAGCTCCTCGACTACCTCGCCGCCCATCCCGGGACGGAATCGAGCTCGGCCCGGTTGCGGGCCGTCATCTGGTGCGATCCCCGGGCCGAGATCACCCCGGCCACCTTCACCAACTACCTCTCCGCCCTGCGGAAGGCGTTGCCCGCCGGGTCGCTCGTCCGCAGCGAGCAGGGTCGTCGGCACCGGCTGTCCGACGCGGTGTCGAGCGACTGGGCCCTCTTCTCGGCGCTCGTCGCCGATCATGGTCCCAACCGGACGGCGAGCCTCAGGTCGGCGCTGGACCTCGTCCGGGGACGGCCGTTCGCATGGGCGGAATCGGCGCCCGCCGGTGCCTACGGCTGGGCGCTGGGCGGTCTGAGAGGCTGTCGCGGAAGTCTTCCCAGCGCGATTACGCGATTACCGGATCGGTCAGGCGGCGCAGGAGCAGGCGGGCATGGGCGGCCCATACGAATCCTTCGGTGACCTTGGGGTTGCGCTCATA
>JAJYSW010000171.1 GCA_021793335.1 Actinomycetes bacterium | reverse complement strand
CGAACCCATCATCGAAGGCGTGGCCGGAACCGACCCCGCACACCACCCCGGCGCCGCCGACGGCGTCACCGCAACCCACGTACCCGACCAGACCGCGGCCATCGAACTGCTGCGGCATCGGCTGCGCTCCGGCGACACCGTCCTGGTGAAAGGCTCCCGCCACCGCACCTGGGACGTCGCCGACCACCTGCGCCCCAAGGAGGACAACGACCAGTGAGAGCAGTCATCATCGCCGCGTTCGTGGCGTTCGCGCTCACCATGGCGCTCACACCCATCGCCGCCAACGCCTTCCGCAGGCTCAAGGCCGGACAGCCCATCCGCACCGACGGGCCGCAGACTCACCTGGCCAAGGCCGGCACCCCCACCATGGGCGGCGTCGTCTTCATCTTCACCACCGTCGTCGCCTACATCGTCGGCCACCTCGTCCTCATGGCGCTGCCCGAGACCGAGACCGACGAGTTCTCCCGCCCCTCCAGCTTCACCGCGACCGGACTGGTCCTCATCGGACTGTTCGTGACCTGCGGTTTCGTCGGCTTCATCGATGACTGGCTCAAGATCCGCAAGAGACACTCCGGCGGCATCTCCGGCAAGGCCAAGGTGCTCGGCCTCGCGATCGCCGCCGCCGGCTTCGGCGTCATCGCCCTCTACTACACCGGATCGATCAGCACCGAAGAGATCTCCGAGACCGTCGCCACCCCGTACCTGTCCTTCACCCAGGACATCAACTGGCTGCCGCTGACCAAGATCGGCGCGGTCATCCTCTTCGTCTTCGTCGTCAACGCCACCGCCAACGGCGTCAACCTCACCGACGGCCTCGACGGCCTCGCCACCGGCGCGGCCATGATGGCCTTCGCCGCGTACCTCATCATCGGCTTCTGGCAGTACCGCCACTGGTGCGGCGGCGCGGGCGATCAACTCTCCAACTACTGCTACGACGTCCGCGACCCCCTTGAGATCGCGCTCATCTCCGGCGCCGCGGCCGGAGCCATGTTCGGCTTCCTGTGGTGGAACACCTCGCCGGCCAAGATCTTCATGGGCGACTCCGGCTCACTCAGCCTCGGCGGCCTCATCGCCGGACTCGCGCTGACCTCCAAGACGATCCTGCTGCTGCCGATCATCGGGGCGCTGTTCGTCATCATCACCTTCTCGGTGATCATCCAGACGATCTCCTATAAGACCACCCGTCGCCGCGTCTTCCGCATGGCGCCGCTCCAGCACCACTTCGAACTCGCCGGATGGTCCGAGGTCAACGTCGTCGTCCGCTTCTGGATCATCGCCGGCATCGGTATGGCCATCGGCCTCGGCTTCTTCTTCGCCGACTTCCTCCGAGTCGCCGGATAGCCGCATGAGCGCAGTGTTCACACAGGACCCGCAGCCGGGAGGCGAGGGCCGGGCGATCGCCGACCGGCTCCTGGTCGCCGGTGCCCGCGTCGCCGGGGCCGCCTGCGGCGAGGCCCTCCTCGCACAGGGCAGGACCGTCACCGTCTACGACCGCGAGCACTCCGAACGTCTCGCCGCGCTCGCCGAGCGCGGCGCCCGGACCGTCGCCGCCGACCGCTTCGACGCGGCCCTGCTCGACGATGTCGACCAGGTGGTCCTCTCTCCGGGCTTCCCGCCCCACCACCCGATCGCCCTCGCCGCCCGCGAACGGGGACTCGACACCTACTCCGAGCCCGAACTGGCCTGGCGGCTGCGCGGACCCGACGCCCCGCGCTGGCTCGCCGTCACCGGCACCAACGGCAAGACCACCACGGTCACCATGCTCGCCGCCATGCTCGCCGCCGCCGGGCTGCGCAGCGCCGCCCTCGGCAACATCGGTGAACCGCTCGTATTCGCCGCGAACGGCCCCTACGACGTCCTCGCCGTCGAACTGTCCAGCTACCAGCTCCACTGGTCGCGGCTCCTCGCGCCCGCCGCCGGAGCCATCCTCAACCTCGCCCCCGACCACCTCGACTGGCACGGCGGCTACGAAGCCTACGCCGGGGCCAAGACCGCCGTATGGCGCGGAGGAACGGCCGTGGCCAACCTCGACGACCCGGCCGTGGCCGACCTCGCCGAGCGATCCGGCGCGAAGGTCATCGGCTTCACCCTCGACGAACCGGCTCCCGGCTGCTTCGGCGTCGCCGACGGGCACCTCATCGACCGCACCGGCCCCGAACCGGTCAGGATCTGCCCCGTCGCGGACGTGCGTCCCGCCGGCACCCACAACGTCGCCAACGCCCTCGCCGCCGCCGCGCTCGCCTCACAGGCCGGTGTCGGCCCCGAGGCCCTCGCCCGCGCGATCCGCACCTACACTCCCGAACCCCACCGCAACGTCACCGCCGCCGAAATGAACGGCATCACCTGGATCGACGACTCCAAGGCCACCAACCCGCACGCCGCCGCCGCCGCGCTCGCCGCCTACGACTCGATCGTCTGGATCGCCGGCGGCCAGCTCAAAGGCGTCGACGTCGACGAACTCGTCGCCCGCTTCGCCCCCCGCATGCGCGCCGCGATCCTCATCGGCCAAGACCGCGCCCAGGTCGCCGAATCCTTGGCGCGACACGCCCCCGGCCTCCCCGTCATCGCCCTCGACGGCGAGGACGATGCGGTCATGACCGACGTCGTCGCCACGGCCGCCGCCCACGCCCGACCGGGAGACACCGTGCTCCTGTCGCCGGCCGCCGCCTCCTTCGACATGTTCGACTCCTACGCCCACCGCGGGGACGCCTTCACCGCCGCCGTCAGGCAGAATCTCCATATGGACGAGCCGAGCGAGACCTCGTGAAGTCGGGGTTCGCCGAGACGATCCGGGGCCTGCTCGACCGACCGCTCGCCTCGTACTGTCTGCTGCTGTCCTCCAGTGCGCTCCTGCTCACCATCGGCCTGGTCATGGTCTTCTCCGCGACCATGGTCGAGTCCTACGCCCAACAGGGCTCGGCGTTCGGCGTCGTCGTCCGGCAGGCCACGTGGGCGCTGGTCGGCCTGATCGGGTTCTGGATAGCCCAGCGGCTCCCGGCCCGCACCTACCGCAGCATCGCGCGGCCCCTGCTGGTCCTCTCGGTGCTCCTCGGCCTGATCATCCTCCTCCCCGACCTGGGGAACGCGGCCGTAGGCACCGACGACCGGTGGATCCACGTGGGCCCCGTCCAGTTCCAGCCCGCCGAGATCGCCAAGTTCGCACTGCTGTTGTGGGTCGCCGATTCGCTCGCGCGGCTCGGCCCGCGCATCGCCTCCTGGCGGGACCTCGCCATCCCCCTGTTCCCCATCGCGGGCCTGGTGATGCTCATCATCGGCTATCCCGACCTGGGCACCATGCTCATCATCGTCGCCATGTTCATCGGCCTGCTGTGGTCGGCCGGCGTCCCGCTGCGCATCCTCGGCCTCCTGTTCACCGTCGCCCTCGCAGGTTCGACGCTCCTGGTCGCCTTCGAGGGCTACCGCATGGAGCGACTCCTGTCGTTCAGCCGGCCGCAGGACTTCGCCGACTCCTGGGGATACCAGGCCATCCAGGGCTATTACGCGATCGCCGACGGCGGCTGGTTCGGTGTCGGCCTCGGCGAGAGCCGCCAGAAATGGGAATGGCTCCCCAGCGGCCATAACGACTTCATCTTCGCGCTCATCGCCGAAGAGCTCGGCGTCGTCGGTTGCCTGGTGATCCTGGCGCTGTTCGGCGTGCTCGCCTACACCGGTTTCCGCATCGCCTGGCGGTCGGCGGACCCCTTCCGCAAACTGGTGTCGGCCGGTGTCACGATCTGGCTGGTCAGCCAGATGTTCATCAACATCGGCGGCGTCCTCGGCCTCATCCCCATCACCGGGGTCCCCTTGCCGTTCATCTCCGACGGCGGCACGGCCCTGGTCGTCGTGCTCGTCGCCGTCGGCATGCTCGCCGGGTTCGCACGTGCCGAACCCGACGCCGCCACGGCACTGCGGGCGCGCAACCCGTCCCGCCTCGTACGATTCCTGTGGGCGCCCCTGCCTCCCGCGCCCGCCGGCCCCTCGCCTCAGCCCACCGGAAGCACGGCTTCCCCCGACTGAGCGAGCAGCCCGAGTCCGACACCGTCCCTTCCACCAGAAAGCCTTGAAGTTGCCTCAGCTACGATCGGTCGTCCTCGCCGGAGGCGGAACCGGCGGCCACATCTACCCGCTCCTGGCGTACGCCGACTGCCTGCGCCGCCACGACCCGGGCATCCGCATCACCTGTCTCGGCACCGAGAAGGGCCTGGAGAACGACCTCATTCCCAAGGCCGGATACGACCTGCGGAACATCCCGGCGCACCAGCTGCCCCGCAAAGTCAACGTCGATCTGCTGCTGACCGCGCCGCGCATGCTCAAGGCCATGAAGGCGACCCGTGCGATCCTCGACGAGGTGCAGGCCGACGTCGTGGTGGGCTTCGGCGGCTATGTCGCCGTCCCCGCCTACCTCGCCGCCTGGCGGCGCAAGACCCCCATGGTCATCTTCGAGTTCAACGATCCGCCCGGCATCGCCAATAAGCTCGCCCTGAAGTTCAGCGATAACCTCGCTCTCGGCTTCCCCCACCTCCCGCAGATCTCGCCGCTGCTGGCCGACGGCACCATCACCGGCGTGCCGCTGCGCCCGGCGATCTCGCAGCTCGACCGCTTCGCCCGCCGCGCCGAGGCGTGCGCCCGCTTCGGCCTCGACCCGAACCGCCCCGTCCTGTTCGTGTACGGCGGCTCCCAAGGCGCCGACTCCATCAACCAGGCCGTCTCCGGGGCCGCCCACGTGCTCACGCACCGCGGCATCCAGGTCCTCCACATCATCGGCGCCCGTCGCGACGAGCCCGTCCATGTGCCGGACGGGCTGCCGGTCGCATACCGGACCCTGCCCTACCTCAACGAGATGGAGCTCGGCTACGCCGCCGCCGACATGGTCATGGGCCGCGGTGGCTCCATGACCGTCGCCGAGGTCACCGCGCTGGGCCTGCCGACCGTGTTCGTGCCCATGCCGTGGGGCAACAAGGAGCAGTACCGCACCGCCGGGCCCGTCGTGGAGGCCGGCGGGGCGATCTTCTGCGACGATGAGAACCTCAGCCCCGCGTGGATCGAGGCCAACCTCGTCCCGCTCATCAGCGATCGTGCGAAACTGGCGGCCATGGCACAGGCGTCCGCCGGCTTCGGGCGCCGCGACGGCGACGAGGCCCTGCGGCAGTTCACGCTGAAAGTCGTGAACGCATGAGGCACAGTACTTCGAAGGCGGTTGAGCGATGACGAAGGACCCGAACGACCTGGCGTCCCCGATCGACGCGGGCACCACTGCCGAGGACCTCGGGCGCACGCTGTTCATCGGTGTCGGCGGGGTCGGCATGAACGGCCTGACCCGCCTGTACGCCACCCGCGGCATCGAGGTGTCGGGCTCGGAGACCAAGGATTGGCCGAGTCTGCCCGAATTGGAGCGGCTCGGTGTGCGACTCCACCGCGAGCACCTCGTCTCGAACCTCGACGGCATCGACACCGTCGTCCGCTCGACGGCGCACAACGACCAGCACCTCGAAGTGGTCGAGGCCCGACGCCGCGGCATCCCGGTCCTGCACCGCTCCGAGGCCCTGGCCGCCGCCATGACCGGCCGCCGTTCCGTGGTCGTCACCGGCACCCACGGCAAGACCACCACCACCGCGATCATCGTCCAGATGCTGGAGCACGCCGGGAAGGACCCCTCGTACGTCAACGGCGGCGAGATCATCGGCGCCCACACCGGCGCGCACGGCGAGGGCGAGTACTTCGTGGCCGAGGCCGACGAGTCCGACCGTTCGTTCCTGCGCTACCGGCCCGAGATCGGCGTGGTCACCAATATCGACCTCGACCACCTGAACACCTACGGCGACATGGCCTCGCTGACCGCGGCGTTCGAGCGATTCTGTCGCAACACGGACGAGGACGGCCTGCTGGTGCTGTGCGTCGACGACCCCGGCACCGCCGCTCTGGCCGAGAAGTTCCGCGACGAGGGCCGCACCGTGGCCACCTACGGCTTCTCCGAGAGCGCCGACATCCGGATCGGCGAAGTCGAATCCCACCGGGGCGGCGTGGACTACACGGTCCTGCTCCACGGCGAGAAACTCGGCCGTTTCCACCTGCCGATGCCGGGAGCGCACCTCGCGCTGAACTCCGGGGCCGCCATCGCGGTGGGTCTCCACGCGGGGCTGGAGGCCGAGGCCATCGCCGAGGGCATCGCCTCCCTGGGCGGGGTCAGGCGGCGCTTCGAGAAACGCGGCATGGTCGACGGCTACCAGATCTACGACGAGTACGCCTACCACCCGACGGCGATGACCGAGGCGATCAAGACGCTCAAGGAGGTCGCCGCGCCGGGCCGCCTGATCGTGGTCTTCATGCCGCTGCGCGTCTACCGGACCATCGAGCTGCGTTCCGAGCTCGCCGCGGCGCTCGCACTCGCCGACCGGGTCGTGATCATGGAGATCTTCGCCCCCGGCGAGACGATCCCCGAGGGTGAAGGCGGCGAGCGGCTCGCCGAGGCCGTCGACCTGCCCGAGGGTCACAAGGTCTTCGTGCCCGAGTGGGACGACGTCCCCGCCGCGGTGCGGGCCTTCGCCGGCGAAGGCGATGTGGTGGTGACGATGGGCGCCCCGCCGATCTCCTTCATGCCGGACGAGCTCATGGGCTGACGCCGGAGGGCGGCAGGCGCGCACGCGCCGTCCACCCGAATCGCAGGGGCCTCGATCCGTGCCGCGGACCGAGGCCCCGATGGTCGGTGGACGCGCGAAGTCGTCGCCGCGCCGCTCCCTGCGGCGTCGCGCAATCCTCTCCCGGTGGCGCGCACCGGCTCGGGCCTTGTCGAGAAACGCCGTTTCACCGTCGGGGCGGGGCTGCTCCGTCCTCAGACCTGCCGGGGGCTCTTGGCGTGTCCGAGCCGCGATGCGGTCCGGGCGATGTCGGGAGCGGTGGCCTGAGCGCCGTGCGGGGCGCCTGGGCCGTGACGCTCAGTCGGCGTCGCGGCCCGCTCTCCAGTAGCCCATGAAGGCGCCGCATTCCTTCGGGAGGCCGAGGTCCTGGCGGATGACGCGGCGCA
>JAJYSW010000170.1 GCA_021793335.1 Actinomycetes bacterium | reverse complement strand
CCGATCTCGAGGGAGGAGGGTCCGCGGTCGCCGACCGGACCGGGGTGGACGATGACGGTAGTCCACCGTCGCCATACATCACCGGGGACCCGGTGCTTCAGGAAAGGGCACAGGATCAGGTCGGGGTCGATCGCTTCGACGGCGCGTGTCAGGGATTCGGGCGTGTCGAACGCCGGGGCGAGTTCGACCCCGACTTCGTGGCCTTGTTCTCGCAGAGAACACCAGACACGCTGGGTCAGGCCGTTGAAGGCCGAAACCAGCAGCAAGATCTTCAATTGCGACTCCTCTGTCGGTATGGGAGTCGGCGGCGCTCTGCGGTTGAGCATACCGAGACTCGACATATCGCGCAATAAACGTGAGCAGTCTATTCCGAGGAGTCCTTCGATCGTGTCGCGGGCCAATGCGGGCGCGGACGGGTCGTCTCCACCAGCGGAAAGGGTTTCAGAGGCCCAGGAGTCGACGGCGGCGAGCGCACCGGCGGTGTCGAGGTCGTCGGCGAGGCGGTCGCGGACGGCCGTGAGCATGGCGCCGGCGGGGACGGCGAACTCGCGCGAGCATGCCTCGCGCCAGCGTCCGAGACGCAGTTCTGCCTCGGCCAGGGCGGTGGCGCTCCACTGGCGGTCGGAGCGGTAGTGCTCGGCCGACAGCGCCAGTCGGACGGCGGCCGGGTCGACGCCTTCGGCGCGGAGTTTGGAGACGAACACGAGGTTGCCCAGGGACTTCGACATCTTCTCGCCGTCGAGGCCGATCATGCCGGTGTGGACGTAGGTCCGCGCGAAGGGCTGTTCGCCGGTGAGCGATTCGGCGTGGGCGGCCGACATCTCGTGGTGCGGGTAGATCAGGTCGGTGCCGCCGCCTTGGACGTCGATGGTGGCGCCGAGGTATTCGATGGCGATGCAGGCGCACTCGATGTGCCAGCCGGGACGGCCGGGGCCCACCGGTGAGTCCCAGGACGGCTCGCCCTCGCGCGGGGCGTTCCACAGGATCGGGTCGAGCGGGTCGCGTTTGCCTTCGCGGTCGGGGTCGCCGCCTCGTTCGCGGGAGTAGCGGAGCATGGTCTCGCGGTCGTAGCCGGACTCCGAGCCGAAGGCGGGGGCCTCGGCGATGGAGTAGTAGACGTCCCCCGAGGCGTGCCGGTAGGCGTCGCCCGATTCCAAGAGCGCGGCGACGGCCTTGCCGACCAGGGGGATCGTCTCGATCGCGCCGATGTAGTGGCGCGGCGGGATGACGTTGAGGGCCTCCATGTCCTCGCGGTAGAGGGCCGTCTCGCGCAGGCCGAGCACCCGCCAGTCGGTGCCGTCGCGTTCGGCGCGCTCGAACAGGGGCTCGTCGACGTCGGTGACGTTCTGGACGTAATGGACGTCCAGGCCCTGATCGCGCCAGTAGCGGTGCACCAGGTCGAAGGTGATCATCGTGGCGGCGTGACCGAGATGCGTCGCATCGTAGGGGGTGATGCCGCACACGTACATGGAGGCGCGCTCGCCGTCCGGCCCGGCCGCCTCGCGCGGCGCACCGGTGGCGGTGTCGTGCAGGCGCAGGGCGGGGCCGTGGCCGGGGAGGGCGGGCACGTCGGGTGCGGTCCAAGATTCCATGACCGCGATCGTAGTTCGCGCTCGACGCCGGCGGCCAGCGGTCAGCCACCGGCGCCGATCAGACCCGTGCTGACGGCGATGACGAGGACCACGCCGAATGCGAAGCGGTACCAGACGAACGGCATGAAGGTGTGGGTGGTGACGAACTTCATGAGCCAGGCGACGGCTATATAGGCGACGACGGCGGAGACGACGACGCCGGTGATCAGCGATGCCGCCGGCACCGATCCGCCGGCGAGTTCGCCCATTTCGAGCAGGCCCGCCCCGGTGAGGGCGGGGATGCCGAGGAAGAACGAGAAGCGGGTGGCGCTCTCGCGGTCGAAGTCGCGCAGCAGCCCCGCGGTCATGGTGGCGCCGGCTCGGGAGACGCCGGGGAACAGCGAGATGACCTGGATCAGGCCGACGAAGATCGCATCCCGCATGTTGGCGTGGGTTTCACTGCGCTGCTGCGTGGCGACGCGTTCGGCGAACCACATGAGGAACGACCAGCCGATCATGCCGACGGCCACGACCCACAGGTTGAAGATCCGGTCGACGACGTTCGACAGGAGCAGCCCGGCCAGGACGATGGGCACGGTGCCGACGATGACGTACCAGCCGTATCGGTAGTCGATGCCGCGTTTATCGCGGTTGAACAGGCCGACGGCGAAGCCCTTCCCGATCCGGACGATGTCCTTGGTGAAGTACACCAGGATCGCCAGGATCGCCCCGCCTTGGATGACGGCGTTGAACGCGATGACGGACCGGTCGGAGGCGTCGATGCCCATCAGCTCCGAGAAGGCGACCAAGTGGCCGGTGGAGGAGATCGGAAGGAACTCCGTGATCCCTTCCACAATTCCAAGGATCGCAGCTTGCCAAATTTCCAAGTCGGGTTCCCTTCAGATTTCAACGTCCGACAGCGTAGCCGCCCGAGGCTCACCGGACGCACCTGACGCCCGTGGTCACGCGGCGCGTGGGCGAGGCCTCGGCCGCCGTGTCCCGCGTTCTCGGACGCCGGGCCGGAAGGCCCGGCCGGGCGGGGCCGAAGCGGGTCGAAACGCCCTCCTCCCCCGGCCGGGTGAGCGACTCCTGTTCGGAGGCAAAGCGCGTGACTACCCGAGAGTTGTTCGATGTACCTTGTGAGGTCATGGAACGCCGACCACTTGGACGCAGCGGCATCGAGGTCTCCTCCCTCGGCCTGGGCACGATGACCTGGACCACCGACGAGGTGGGCCTGGAGGACGCCGCCGCGCAGCTCCAGACGTTCGTCGAGGCCGGCGGAACCCTCGTCGACACCGCCGACGTGTTCGGGCAGGGCGCGGCCGAGGCCGCGATCGGCCAGCTCATCGGGAAGGTCGTGGCCCGCTCGGAGATCCACATCGCCACGAAGGCGGGGGTGCGCACCGACGGCTCGGACCGCAAGCGCGACACCTCGCGGGGGTGGCTCCTGCGCTGCCTGGACCATTCACTGCGCCGCCTCGGCACCGACTACATCGACCTGTGGATGCTGCACGTCTACGATCCGGACACGCCGATGGAGGAGACGATGGCGACGCTGGACCTGGCCGTCGGCAGCGGCAAGGTCCGCTACGCGGGCGTGTCGAATCACACCGGTTGGCAGATGGCGCGGGCGTGCGCGCACCAGTCGGCTTGGCCGGGACGGACCCCGATCGTGGCCGCAGAGGTCGAGTACTCGCTGCTCCAGCGCGGTGTCGAGCGCGAGGTACTGCCCGCGTGCCTGGCGATGGAGCTGGGGCTCTTGGCGTGGTCGCCGCTGGGCAGAGGTGTACTGACCGGCAAGTACCGGTTCGGGCGGCCTTCGGACTCGCGGGCGGCCTCGGCGCAGTGGTCGCGGTTCGCGGCCACCTATCTGGATGAGCGTTCGGCGGGGATCGTCGAGGCGGTGGCCACCGCCGCCGAAGGGCTGGGGGTCAGTCCCCTGGAGGTGGCGCTGGCGTGGGTGCGGGACCAGCCGGGCGTCGCCTCGGCGATCGTGGGAGCCCGCAACGCGACGCAGTTGCGGGCGTCCCTGGCCGCCGAGCAGTTGTTCCTGCCCCCGGAGATCCGGCTGGCCCTCGACGACGTCTCGGCTCCGGTGGTGGGCTATCCGGAGAGCTACTGACCGTCGCCCGAACCCATGGAGGCGATCCACTCGTCGACGCGGCGCTGTCCCTCCTCGCGGGAGACATCCTCGACTCGGGTCATGATCGACCAGCGGCGGCCGAACGGGTCGTTGATCGAGGCATAGCGGTCGCCGGTGAGGAACACCGAGGGCTCCTCGCGGACGCTCGCCCCGGCTTCGACGGCCTTGGCGTAGACGGCGTCGCAGTCCTCGACGTACAGCATGAGCGAGGCGGTGACCTGCTCGGGGTCGGGGACGGCGAGGCCGTGCGCCGGGCTCGGGTCGCCGAGTTGGAGGATCGAGTCGCCGATCTGGATCTCGCAGTGCATGACCGAGCCGTCGGGCCCGTCGTTGCGGGTCAGGACCGTCGCTCCGAAGACGTGCTCGTAGAACTCGATGGCCCGGGACGCCCCGTCGACGACGATGAACGGCGTGATCGAGTGGTAGCCCTCGGGGATCGGGTTGACATTGGTTTCGCTCATGTCACCAGTCTCGTGGCGGGGCGCGGTCCGCGCTTGTAAAAACGCGTCACACCCGCGCAGTAGCGTCCCGTTGATGAACGGACCGACCGCCAGTGACAAGGGCATGCTGCGGCCACAGGAGGCCGCCGAATACGTCGATCTGCGGCGGTACCCCGCCCAAGGCCCGCTGTCGACGTACGTGGAGCGGTACTGGTCGGTGCGCTGGGACCTGCCGGAGGGCGCGGCGTACGAGTCGGTGGTCATCCCCCATCCGTGCGTGAACCTCAGTTTCACGCCGGTGCTGGGCGCGGAGGTCCACGGGCCGGGCACGGCGCTCTCGCGGCATCCGCTCACCGGCGCCGGGCGGGTCTTCGGGGTGAAGTTCCGGCCCGGTGGGTTCGCGGCCTTCGTCGGCCAGGGAGCGGCCGCGTTCGCCGATTGGACGGCCGCGGCCGCCACCGTGTTCGGGCCGGCCGTCGACGCCTTGAGCGCGACCGTCATGGGCGGGGGCGACCGGGCGGCGGTCGGGGCCGTCGCCGGTTTCCTGTCCGAGCGGCTTCCGCCGCGCCCCGATCCGCGTTACGAACGGCTGCTGGGGATCGTCTCGGCGATCCTGGAAGACCGCTCGATCACCGGCGTGGGCCAGGTCGCCGAGCGGTTCGCCATGTCCACCAAGAGCGTGCAACGGCTCTTCCAGGCGTATGTGGGGCTGGGTCCGAAATGGCTGATCCGGCGATACCGGATGCACGATGCGGCCGCCCGTCTCGCGGCCGACCCGAAGACGAATCTGGCCGCGCTCGCCTTCGAGTTGGGCTGGTCCGATCAAGCGCATTTCACACACGACTTCAAGGACCTGATCGGCTCGCCCCCGGCCGAGTACGCCGCGCAGTGCGCCTCGGCCGGGCGGAACCTGGCCGCGGCGCTCAGGTGATCGTGCCCGCGTCCATCACCAGGCGGCGTCCCGCGAAGGATGCACGCAGGCGCCGGTCGTGGCTGACCAGGATCACCGTGCCGGCATAAGCGGCCAAGGCCTCTTGCAGCTGCTCGGCGAGCACCGGCGAGAGGTGGTTGGTCGGCTCGTCGAGCAGGAGCACGTCCACCGGTCTGGTCACCAGGCGGGCCAGTTCGAGACGGCGCCGCTGGCCGATCGAGAGGGTCGCCACGGGCTTCCCGAACTGGTCGGGCTCGAACAGGCCGAGGCGCAGCAGCGCCTCGGCGTGCTCCTCCAGCGTGCCGACACGGCCGTCTGCGAAGGCTCGCAGCACCGACTGGCGACCGGAGCCGGGTTCGGAGCGCTGACGCAGGTGGCCCGTCGCACCGCTGCATACCACGGTGCCTTCGTCGGGTTCGAGTTCTCCGGCGATGACGCGCATGAGCGTGGTCTTGCCCGCTCCGTTCAGGCCGGTGATGAGGACCCGCTCGCCCTGTTCCACCACGAGCTTCGCGATCTTGAGACGGTCGCCGACCCTGACTCCGGACAGCGTGATGGCGGCATCGTCGGCGCCGGTGGTGGCGATGTCGGTCGTGAAGCACATGGGTTCGGGCGGCGGCGGCACCGGGTTCGCGTACAAGCGCTCCAGCTGCTGCTTCGCGACCCTGATACGGCTGCCGGCGCCGTGGGTGCGGGCGCGCATGCGGTGCGCTCCGGTCCCCATGCCGGCCTTCTCCATCTTGCGCGGGATCGCGTTCATGTTCGCTGCGTTGGAGTCCACGATGCCCTGTCGGCGTTCGACTTCGGCGGTCCACCGCTCGTACGCCTCCTCGGCTTGGCGGCGTTCGAGCGCTTTGGCGTCGAGGTAGCCGGTGTAGCCGTTGCCGTAGCGGCGGACGGCGCGGTCGGCGACCTCGATCATCGTGGTGGTGACCGCGTTGAGAAAGGCCCGGTCGTGGGTAACGGCCACCACGGTGCCGGGGTAGGTGCGGAGTTCGTCTTCGAGCCAGGTGACCGCTTCGATGTCGAGGTCGTTCGAGGGCTCGTCGAGCAGCAGCAGCGCCGGACGGGACGCGAGGGTCGCGGCGAGCATCAGACGGGAACGCTCGCCTCCCGAAAGCGTCCGGAGCGGACGGTCCCGGTCGAGATCGGGCAGTCCGAGCGCTGCGCAGGCTCGGTTGATGCGCACATCGGCGTCCCAGCCTTCGCGGGCCTCGAAGCGGGCGAGCAGGTCCGCGTATGCCGCGGCGACGTCCTCACCCGCCGCGAGGGCCCGTTCACTCGCTCGCATGGCGGTCTCGATGGCGCGCAGATCGGCTGACGCGGAGTCGATCGCGTCGGCGACGGTCTGGTCATCGGACGGATCGAGGTGCTGCGGCAGGTGACCGACACCGTCCGGAGAGTGGACGGTGAGTTCACCGTTGTCGGGCTCTTCGATCTCGGCCAGGAGCCGCAGCAGCGTGGATTTTCCCGAGCCGTTGTCGCCGACCACGCCGATCTTCTCTCCCGGTTTGACGGTGAAGGAGACCCGGTCGAGGACGAGGTTGTCGCCGTAGCGTTTAGTTACTTCCACAATGGATAGTTGAGTGTGGCGGAGCATGGCGCCTCCAGGCAGAGCCGGTCGCGGTACTGGGATGAATGAGCGGCGCGCGCACGAGAGGGCAAGGCGAGGTTCACCGAGGGAGCCGTGGCCGACGCGCACGGGCGTCGCGGAGCGGTGCTCGACGCGAAGCCCTGTCAGCTGCTGTCATCGAAAGTAGAGCCACATGGCTACGACTATACGAGGCGGTGCGGGGCCGTGTCCAGTGCACGGCGGCGGCCGGTGCGGTGAGGGGCCTCACCGCACCGGCCGCCGTTCGGATCTCAGGACCTCAGCACTGCGAGAGGAAGCGGTGCATGACGGTGACGCCGAACTGGAGTCCGTCGATCGGGACGCGCTCGTCGATGC
>JAJYSW010000169.1 GCA_021793335.1 Actinomycetes bacterium | reverse complement strand
GGTCGAAGCCCCAGCCCCGCGATTCGGCCAGCCACAAGAAGGTGAGCAGGAGCGATGCGGCGAACGCGGTGCCGCAGACGCCGCCGCGCCTCCCCAGAATGCTGGTGCCGCCGAGCAGAGCCGCGCCGAGTGCCATGACGGACAACAGGATCGGGTCGGGCAGGGCCGCCGCACCGTGTTCGGGCACGCCGGTCCAGGCGGCGACGACACCGGCCGCTCCGGCGAGCGAGGCGGACAGCAGCGTGCCGAAGAAGACCACGCCTCCGCGTCCATGCCTCTCTCCCGCAGGGGTGTCGCGGATCGGCGAGAGCCGTGCTCGCACGCCCGCGAAGGAACCGACGACGCCGAGGAACACCGAGAGGCCGGCGGCCGCGGCCAGCGCCGCGAGGACACCGCCGGAGGGCAGCTCGGCGAGCATGAACGTCGACGGGTCGCCCGCGGAACCGGCCCACAGGCCGATCGCGCCGCCGACGGCCCCACTGGCGGCCCAGCCGGGCACGCGCAGCCAGGCGCACAGCGTCGCGAGGACCACGCCGGCGAACACGGCCGCGCCCAGGCCCATGCCGAGGGAGACGGGAGTGCCCGAACCGGAGGCGTCGACGAAGATCCACGCCGACAGCAGCGCGATCGGGCCGACGGCGAGGTTGACGGCGCCGACCCGCAGCGAGACCGCCGCGGCGGTGGCGGCCAGCACGAGCGGGGCGAGGGCGGCGGCGAAGCCGCCCCAAGATCCTTCGTTGAACGGCCCGGACGAGGCCTGCGTGAGGGCGAACAGCATCCCGCCGCCCAGGAGCAGCAGGCCGAGCTCCCAGATCGTGTGGACGGCCAGGCGGTCGACGGGGGGTTCGGAGTCGAGGTCCGAGGGTTCGGTCGGGTCGCGATCGTCGTTTCGACTCGGGGTGTCGAATTTCATGTGGCGCACCTCATAACGCGCAATGCATGTGGAGGTTCCGTGTTGCAGGGAACCGTGGATATGCAGCTATCGGGGCGGCCCGTCCTCGTCCTCCTGCGAAGGGGGAATCCTGCAGGAATATTCGAGCCAGAGGGCCGTGGTGGTCAGCGCCGCGCACGCGACGGCGCCGAGGATCGCCCCCGGCAGATCGTCGGAGGCGGCTTGGAGGCGCTCGCTCTGCACGGCGAGCCAGATGGAGAAACCCAGGTAGGCGCCGAAGAAGAGGGCGCCGCCGACCGCGGCGGCCTTCCCGAGTACGGCGAACCTGGCGATCTGGATCGCGTGTTCGGGGCCGCGGACGGCCCCGGCCGGCGGCCGGTCCTCGCCCTGGCGCACCGCCTGCGCGCGCATCTGGCGCGCGCTCGGGTTCAGCGTCCGCTTCGTGTGCCACGCCATCCAGGCCAGCAGCACCGCGAGCGCGAGGATGGCCGCGGAGTTGTACCAGGCGAGTTCAGGCACTTGCTGGTAGTAACGGGCGACGAGGAGCATGGTCAGTGCGCCTCCGGCGAGTGCGCACACGATGATCGTGGACGGTGCCGTCGGCCGCAGGGTCGGCTCGGGACCGTGCTTGTCGTCACTCATGATGCCCTGACCTTATCGGGTGCAACCTGCGCAATGCGCGCGCGTCCGCGGCCAGGCCCGCATCGCGCAGCAGTTCGCGCACGCGGCCCTTCCCCGGCAGCTCGGCCTCGCGGTCGATCGCCAACCAGGGCACCAGGACGAAGGCGCGCTGGTGGGCGCGCGGGTGTGGTAGTTCAAGGCGCGGCTCGGCGCGGTGGACGGCTCGGCCGTCCTCGTCGAAGACGGCGATGAGGTCGACGTCGAGGGTGCGCGGGCCGTAGGGGCGGTCGGGGTCGCGGACGCGCCCGGCGGCGATTTCGAGTTCGCCTGCGAGGTCGAGCCACGCGTCGGCGTCCTTGCCGGGGTCGGTGGCGATGACGGTGACGTTGTAGTAGGCGGGCTGTTCGTCGTCGCCGCCCCACGGCGGGGTCTCGTAGATCTCGGAGACGGCCTCGGGCCCGATCGCGGCGACGGCTGCGGCGAGGTTGGCCTCGCGGTCGCCGAGGTTGGAGCCCAGGCTGAGGACGACGCGGCTCATGTCCGCTCCCGTTCGATCGTGACGGCGACGTCGGTGAATCGCTGCGCGATGGGCGCCTGAGGCTTGTGGACGGTGACCGTGGCGCGCTGCACGCGCCGGTCGTCGAGGCAGGCGGCGGCGAGGCGCTCGGCGAGGGTCTCGATGAGGTTGCACGGCTCGCCGGCGACGATGTCGGCGAGGGCGTCGGCGAGAGCGCCGTAGTCGACGGTGTCCGCGAGGTCGTCGGTCGCGGCGGCCCGGGAGTTCGGGACGTCGAGCGCGACGTCGACGACGAAGTCCTGGCCGGCCTCCCGTTCGTGGGCGAACACGCCGTGGCGGCCGTGCACCCGCAGGCCGGTCAAAGTGATGACGTCGGTACTCACCCGTCCGACCCTACGTCATTCGCCTTCTTCCTCTTCCGGTTCGGTTCTTCCGCGGGCGACCAGCCACGTCGCGACGGCGAGGATGGCTCCGGCCAGGAGGATCGGGATGATGCGGAAATTGTGGTCGATCCACGAGAGGATCTTGACGTACTCGGCGGTGGGGTCGGTCAGGACCACGGCCACGAAGACGGCGGCGGCGATGCCGGCGACGGTGAACAGCGCCGAGCGCCACCACAGGCCGAGCCCGAAGCGGCGTCCCAGGACCTGCGCGGCGGTGAGGATGCGTTTGGCGCGCAGGACGCGGATGGAGCCGACGGCGTAGGCCAGGCGCAGGATCTGGGCTCCGCCGGTGGCGGCGACGAGGCTGACGAGGGTGAGGGCGCAGACCAGCAGCATCCACTTGTGGCGCATCAGCCAGTTGATCTTGTGTTCGGAGGCGAGCATGAGGATGAGCGTCTCGATCCACAGGACGGCGCCGGAGGCCCAGCCGACGACCTGGCCCGCCACGAACAGCTGCCCGCTGGACCAGATGGTCAGGAACACTGCGGGGATCGAGGCGCAGACGGCGATCACCACCGGGAGGGCGAGTCGGCCTTCGATGTGCTGGGCCAGCGCGGTGGCTCGCTGCAACTGCCGTCGGAGGGAAGGGGGCACGCCTCTAAGTTACCGACTTCTCCGAAGGGCGGCGCATCCCCGTACCCGGCATGTCGCCCCTCGTGTTCGCATGCGCACGATCGATGCTCGGCCGCTTTCGCAGGGCAGGGGCCGGTGAACCGTCCCCTCCGACAGGAGCGTCCACATGAGGTCCTTTCAGCTCTCTGTGAGCTCCTGAGTACAGTGGTACGCAGGCGACCCGCCTACCCCCGGGAATGAAGGACGACTCGTGAAACGCATATCCTCCACCGTCCCCCTCATGAACATGCTGCTGGCCCCGACCGCGCGCGGACGCAAGAACCCCGACCAGGCATGGCAGAGAATCGTCGCGCAGGCCGCGGAGAACACCGGCGGCACCACCGAAGGCAGCGAGGCGTTCATCGAAGAACTGGGATTCTTGTTCCGGTGCTTCACCGATCTGAAACTGACCCCGCTGGGCTGGCAGGGCACGCTCTCCGAGCTGCGCGGCCGGCTGGAGAACCGGTTCCGCATCCAGAAGCTCCTCGCCGAACACCCCGAGATCGCCGAGGAACCCATCGAGGCCCCCATCTTCGTGACCGGCCTGCCCCGCACGGCGACCACGTTGACGCACAACATCATCGCCACATCGGAGGGACACCGCGGCCCCCTGCTGTGGGAGCTGCACTGGACGGACCTCGAAGTCGACGAGGCCACCCGGGCCAAGCGGATCAAGGCCGACGAGAAGCAGACCAGGGCGCTGCTGAAGCTCTCGCCGATGTACGACCTGATCCACCCGCTGCGCGCCGAGAAGCCCGAGGAATGCGTGTACATCCTCCCGCACGGCCTCCACCAGCTCGTCCTGGGCATCATGCCGCGCTACCGGGCCTGGCTCGACGAACACGATTTCCTGGACGACTACCGCTACCTCAAACAGGCGCTCCAGGTGCTCCAGCACGGCCGCCCGCGCAAACGGTGGGTACTGAAGACGCCCGAGCACCTGTTCCACCTCGACCTGCTGCTGCGCGTGTTCCCCGACGCGAAGGTGGTCTGGACGCACCGGGACCCGGTGACGGTCATGGGCTCGGTGTGCTCACTGGTGGAGACGACGAACCTCCTCTACATCAGGCGCCCGGACCTCGACGCGATCGGCGACATGTGGCTCGACCTGCTGACCTCGGCGGTCGCGAAGGGCCGCGCGGCCCGCCCGAATCTGCCGCCGGGCTCCCTGATCGACGTGCACTACGCCTCGATCGCCTCCGACCCGTGGACGCACGTCCCGAAACTGTACGACAGGCTGGGCGCGACCTGGACCGCCGAGGACACGGCGAAGCTGGACAAGATCATGGAGCGCCCGATCCGCGACCGCAGACACGAGTACTTCCTGTCGCGGTACGGCCTGACCCCCGACCGCGTGGAGGACGCCTTCGGCGACTACGCCCAGTTCGTGACCTCCCTCAACCGATAGGGCCGGTTCGAGGACTCGGTGCGGTCACGCAGACCGCGGCAATGCCGCCACGGGGCCGCGATCGGGACGGCGTCCTGACCGTGCGCCGCTCCCCCTGCCGCCACAAAAACCGTAATGGACACACGCACGGGGCAGGTCGGCCGAGCGCCACCGGGCCCCGCCGGCCACCGGCCGGTGAGCTAGAATCGCCTGGCGCTGCCTCAGTAGCTCAGGGGATAGAGCACCGCTCTCCTAAAGCGGGTGTCGCAGGTTCGAATCCTGCCTGAGGCGCCGAACGGCCCCCGGCCGGGGGTCGCCCGGTCGAGGGCCGCCGTGTCCGGCTCCCGCACGCGCTCAGAGCGCAGACGGGGCCTCCGCCGCTTCCGGTTCGGGCGGACGCTTGACCAGGAAAGACGCCCCGAGCGCGACGACGGCCAACGCCGCGCCGCACAGGAACGCGTTGTGGATGCCGCCGGACTGCGCGGCGGCCTCCCCCATCCCCTCGGCGAGGTTATCGGCGGTCCCGGTGGACATGATCGTGATGAACAGCGCGGTTCCGGCGGCCCCGGCGAGCTGCTGCAAAGTGTTGACGATCGCGCTGCCGTGCGAGTACAGCTCGGGCCGCAGCGAGCCGAGCGCGGAGGTCATCAGCGGCGTCATCATGAAACCGAGCCCGATGCTGAGCGCGAGGTTGACGGCGAGCACGAACTGCGTGGAGCTGGTCTCGTCGAGCAGGGTCAGCAGCCCCAGCGCCGAAGCGACCACGACGGCTCCGGGAATGACCAGCGGCCGGGGCCCGAAACGGTCGAACAGCCTCCCGATGATCGGCGCGATCAAGCCCATGGCCAGGCCGCCGGGCAACAGCACCAGGCCGGTGTCGAGCGTGGAGAGCCCGAGGACGTTCTGCAAGTAGATCGGCAGGAGGATCAGCGTGCCGAACAGGGCGCCCATGGACACGAGCATCATCGCCACACCGATGACGAAGGTGCGGTTGCGGAACGGCCGCAGATCCATCAGGGCCGCGTCGCGGCGCTGTAGCACCAGCTGGCGGTGCACGAACAGGACCAGTGCGATGACGCCGACCCCCACCGGGATCACCGGAGACATGCGGACCTCGGACGTGGCGGCCTCGCCGATGCTGCTGAGCCCGTAGATCAGGCCGCCGAACGTCAGCGCCGAGAGCAGGATCGAAAGCAGGTCGAACCTCACCGATTTCGGCTCGGTGATGTTCTTGACCAGCACCGCGCCGACCACCAGGCTCAAGGTGGCGATCGGCAGGACCGACAGGAACATCCACCGCCAGTCCAGGACCGACAGGATGAAACCGGAGAACGTCGGCCCCACCGCCGGGGCGACGGAGATGACGATGGTGATCAGCCCCATCGTCCGGCCGCGCCGGTCGGCCGGGACGAACGTCAGCACCGTCGTGATGAGCAGCGGCAGCATCACGGCGGTGCCGCTGGCCTGGATCACGCGCGCGGCCACCAGGAAACTGAAGGACGGCGAGACGGCGGCGATCAGCGTGCCGCCGGTGAACAGCGACATCGCGGCGATGAAGACGGCCCTGGTGGTGAAACGCTGGAGGATCAGCCCGGTGGTGGGGATGACCACGGCCATGGTGAGCATGAAGGCGGTGGTCAGCCACTGCGCCGTGGCGGCGCTGACCGAAAGCTCGGTCATGAGCTTCGGCAGTGCCACGCCCATGATGGTCTCGTTCAGGATCATGACGAACGAGGCCGCCAACAGCAATCCGATGACGAGCTTGATCTGGCGGGAGATGCCCGCCACCGGCGGCTCGGTCGATGCCGCTTCGGCCTCGTCCGGGCGCTGGTCAACGCTCATGAGGAACCTTTCCTTTAGGATCGTGGAAACGGGCGGAGCAGAATCGCCGCCGCGCGGCCGTAGAAATGCGAGGCGCGTGGCCGCGCACCGCGGTGCAGTCTACGTCCGATCTGACAGCCGCTGCCAGCGATTTGATTCGGTACAATTCCCCGGTGGACACCGGTGGGAGCCTGCGCGAGGCGTCGCGGCGCGCGGTGCGGTCGCAGATGGCGGCGAGTGCGGAAGCGCTGTTCATCGCCAAGGGATTCGAGGAGACCACGGTCGATGAGATAGCCGCCGCGGTGGGAATATCGCAGCGGACGTTCTTCCGGTACTTCGCCTCGAAGGACGATGTGATCCTCGACAATCTCGACCGCCTCGCCGAAGATCTCCTCGCCGCAGTCGCCGCCAGTCCGGTCGACGAACCGGAGTGGGACTCGATCCATCGGGCCTTCGGCGTCATCGTCGAACGGCTCGCCGACCGCGAGCGCCGCGAGCACGGCGCGGCGGTCCACCGGATCATCGAGGACAGCCCGCACCTGTTGGCCGCTTATCTTCAACGCCTCGACGGCATCCAGCAGCGCCTCACCGACCGGCTTCTGGAGCGCGCCGCCGCGAACGGCTCCGGCTCCGACCGGATCGTCACGCGGGCGCTGGTCGGATCGGCCTTCGCATGCCTGCACGCGGCCATGTCGCACCTCGCCGCCGGGGGCGACCCCGCGCAGTTCGAACGGCATTTGGATCAGGC
>JAJYSW010000168.1 GCA_021793335.1 Actinomycetes bacterium | reverse complement strand
TCCCCGACAAGGATTTCCCCCGTGAGCAACAGCGGTTCCATGACCTGGTGGTTCTACCTGGTCTTCCTGCTGATCATCGGCGTGGTCGCCTACTTCGGTTGGCGGGCGCGTCAGAAGAAGATCGCCGAGTACCGTGCCTGGGCGGCTCGGTACGGCTTCGGCTACGAGCCGCGCGACGACTCGGTGGCCGGCCTCTCCAGTGAGAGCCCGTTCGGTATCGGCAGGGCCCGGCAGGGCATCGACGTGTTCCGCGGAAAGTACAAGAACCTGCACATCGTGTTCTTCCAGTACGACTACACGACCGGCTCGGGCAAGAATTCGACGACGCACTCCAACCAGGTGGTCGCGATCGGCCTGCCGACAGCCCGCCCGCTGCTGGACATCGGCCTGGAGAACGCCTTCTCCAGGCGGTTCCAGAAGGACATCGATTTCGAGAACCAGCGTTTCAACGACACTTTCCGAGTGAAGTCGCCCAACCGCCGGTTCGCCTTCGACGTGATCCATCCCCGGGTCATGGAGTGGATGCTCGCCGACCAGCGTGCGCTGTCCTACCCGTGGCGCTTCGAGGGCTCATGGCTGATGACCTTCCGTCCGGGCAAGCTCAATCTCCAGGAAGTCTTCTTCTACGCGGATTTCCTGATCGACGTGTACGCTCAGGTGCCCCGGCACGTGTGGTCCAATCAATAGCGTTATCCTGGATCCGGTCGCGCCGCACGCGCGCCCCGATGGCCCATGGTGTAATCGGCAACACTACTGATTTTGGTTCAGTCATTCCAGGTTCGAGTCCTGGTGGGCCAGCCATCCGCCTTTCGGCGGCGCATCGCGGAAGCGGCGAAATGCCCCTCAGGGTAACGATTCGTCGTTAATGCCCAGAGGCGGGTCAAGGCCGTTCACCGGCTCGTCACCGACTACGATGGCCCATCATGAGCAGTGAGCGTTCAGCGATCATCCTGGCCGCAGGTCTCGGCACTCGGATGAAATCCACGAAGCACAAGGTCCTCCACGAACTCCTCGGGCGGACTCTTCTCGGCCACGTGCTCCGCAGCACCAAATCCCTCGACCTCGACCGCCGCATCGTCGTCATCGGCGCCGCCGCCGACCAGGTCACCGCGCACCTCGAAGCGCAGGCCCCTGACGTGGAGACCGTCCTCCAAGCCGAGCAATTGGGCACCGGGCACGCCGTCCGCATCGCCCTTGAAGCCGTGCCCGACCTCACCGGCACCGTCGTCGTCGCCTGCGGGGACGCCCCGCTGCTGCGCCCCGAGACCCTGAGTCGGCTCGTCGAGGCCCACGAGAAGGCCGGGAACGCCGCCACCGTGCTCACCGCCGTCGTCGACGATCCCCACGGCTTGGGGCGCATCGTGCGCTCCGAGGACGGGGCCGTCCTACGCAACGTCGAGCACCGCGACGCCGAGGCCGAGGAGCTGGCCATCCGCGAGATCAACTCCGGTACCTACGCCTTCGACGTCGCCGTCCTGCGCGAACAGCTCGCGAAGATCACCACCGCCAACGATCAGGGCGAGGAGTACCTCACCGACGTCCTCGAACTCACCCGCGAGGCCGGTCGCCCGGTCGGCGCCGTCGTCTGCGAGGACCCCACCGAGGTCCTCGGCTGCAACGACCGCGCCCAACTCGCCGAGCTGCGGCGTATCCTCCGCGAGCGCATCAACACCGACCTCATGCGCTCGGGCGTCACCATCGAGGACCCCGCCACCACCTGGATCGATGCCACCGTCAAGGTCGGTCCCGACGTGCTCATCCGCCCCGGCTGCCAGCTCAAGGGGGCCACGGCCGTCGATTCGGGGTCCGAGATCGGCCCCGACACGACCCTGACCGACACGATCGTCGGCGCCGACGCCGCCGTCGTGCGCAGCCACGCCGACCAGGCCACGGTGGGCAAGGGCGCCAAGGTCGGCCCGTACGCCCACCTGCGTCCGGCCTCCAAACTCGCCGAGGGCTCCAAGGTGGGCGCTTTCGCCGAGACCAAGAACGCCGAGATCGGCGCGGGCGCCAAGATCCCGCACCTGTCCTACATCGGCGACGCCGCCGTCGGCGCGGGCGCCAATATCGGCTGCGGCGTCATCGTCGCCAATTACAGCGGCGAATCCAAACAGCGGACCGAGGTCGGCGCGGGCGCCTTCATCAGCTGTAATTCGACCCTGGTCGCTCCCGTGAAGGTGGACGACGGCGCCTACGTGGCCGCCGGATCGACCATCACCGAGGACGTCGCCCCGGGCGAGCTGGCGATCGCGCGCGCCCGCCAGACCAATAAGCAGGGCTGGGTCGCCGAGCGGTTGGCGGGCACCGCCGTCGACGAGGCCGCCCGGCGGGCGATCGCCGAACGCCGGGAAATCGGAGAGTAACGGCACATTCAGCACCCCCGTGTGCGCGTGGGCATTCCTCGGGCAGGGGACACTTGAGGTGTCGAGGGTTCAGGTCACGACTATGGGGGATCCCACGCCATGGCGAGCATGTCCGCTTCCAATTCCAAGATGCTCATGTTGTTCTCCGGGCGCGGTTACCCGGAGCTGGCCGAGGAGATAGGAAAACACTTGGGTGTCGCGCCGACGCCCATGAGCGCCTATTCGTTCGCGAACGGGGAGCTGTTCGTCCGCTATCAGGAGTCCGTGCGCGGCTGCGATGCCTTCGTGGTGCAGTCCATGCCCGTGCCGATCAACGAGTGGGTCATGGAGACGCTCATCATGATCGACGCGCTCAAGCGCGGTTCGGCCAAGCGGGTCACAGTCGTCCTGCCGTTCTATCCATATGCGCGCCAGGACAAGAAGCACCGCGGCCGCGAGCCCATATCGGCGCGTCTCGTGGCCGACCTGCTCAAATGCGCCGGCGCTGACCGTATCCTCACCGTTGATCTCCACACCGCCCAGATCCAGGGTTTCTTCGACGGTCCCGTGGACCACCTGTTCGCCATGGGCACGCTCGCCCGCTATGTCGAAGAGAAATACGCCGACCGCCAGATGGCCATCGTCTCGCCGGACACCGGCCGGGTGCGCTTGGCCGAGCGCTGGTCGGACCGACTCGGCGGCTGCCCGATCGCGTTCGTGCACAAGACCCGCGATCCACTCAAACCCAATGAGGTGGTGGCCAACAGGGTCGTCGGCGAGGTCGAGGGCCGCACCTGCTTGGTCATCGACGACATGATCGACACCGCCGGCACGATCTGCTCCACGACCGAGCTGCTCAGGGCCGAGGGCGTCGAGGACATCGTCATCGCCACCACGCACGGGATCATGTCCGATCCGGCCGCCGAGCGGTTGGCCGCGGCCCCCGTCTCCGAGGTCATCGTCACCAACACCCTGCCGCTGCCGCCCAAGGTGGCCGCGCTGGACAAGATCACCGTCCTGTCGATCGCGCCGCTGGTGGCCAAGGCCATCTGGGAGGTCTTCAACGACGGTTCGGTCACCACCTTGTTCGGCGGGCTCTCTTAGAGTCTGCTCGAACACCCCGGACGGTGCTGCCGGCCCGTCCCCGGCGGCGCCCACTGCCACCCGAACCGTTCGCCGCTTCGCGGTGGCGGACAGTGTGCCCGCTCGCCGCGTCGCGGGGCCTCTCCGATCCGACACCGGGTCTGGGAGGCCCTCCGCCTCGCCGACGAACGAATGGACTCGGATACCGCCTCGTCCCGAGCGCTGAGACAGGTCCTAGAGGTACACCACAGATCACACCTGCGCTCCCGTAGACGGCCGCTGCGGAGTCTCGTAGTACCCTGGACAGGTTGCCGACGGCGAGGGCGTCTTCCAAACGGGCGCCGTTATCGACGCAGAGGCGTAGGTCGAACGCAGGACTGTTCTGTCCTTCTGATGCCGACCCGAGCGTCGAGCGCCGCGAAATTTTCTGAGAACCAGGGGAGTATTTCCGTGTCCGAAGTTCGTATCAGCGCAGAGCCCCGCACTGACTTCGGGAAGGGCGGTGCGCGCCGTACACGCCGGGCCGGAAAGGTGCCGGCCGTGGTCTACGGCCACGGTGCGAAGCCGCGCCACATCTCTCTTCCGTCGTTGGAGTTCGCCGCCATCATCCGCAAGGGCGGCCTCAACCAGCTCATCTCGGTCGAAGTGTCCGACGGCAGTCGCGAGCTGGTCATTTCGAAGGACATTCAGCGCGACCCGATCCGGGACGACATCGTCCACGCCGACCTGCTGACCGTGCGCCACGGTGAGAAGATCATCACCGAGATCCCGATCCTGTGGACGGGCGAGGCCGAGAAGGGCGGTCTGGTGGTCTACGAGATCGACGACCTCACCGTCGAGGCCGAGGCCACCCGCATTCCCGAGACCATCGAGGTCTCCATCGAGGGCATGGCCGTGGGCACGCAGCGTACCGCCGCCGAGGTCCAGGTGCCCGAGGGCATCACACTCCTGACCGAGCCCGACGTCGTGCTGGCCTCCGTCACCGTGCCGCGCGCCGAGGTCGTCGAAGAGACCGAGGAAGACGAAGAGGGCGAAGCCGCCGAGTAGGCGCGCAGAAGAGACAGCAGGACATGACCGACTCCTCGACCATCGTGGTCGGCCTGGGGAATCCCGGGCCGAAGTACGCTGCGAACCGTCACAACGTCGGTTTCATGGTCGCCGACGTGCTCGCCCAGCGCGTCGGCGGCCGTTTCGCCGTGAGCCGCAAGGTCCGCGCCGAAGTCTGCGAGACCCGCCTGGGGGTGGGCGGGCCTCGCGTCATCCTCGTCAAGCCGTTGACGTTCATGAACCTCTCGGGCGAGTCGGTGGGTCCGCTCGCGCAGTATTTCGGGATCGCACCGGAGTCGGTGATCGCCGTCCACGATGAACTGGACATCCCGTATGGGCAGCTGCGGGTCAAACGCGGCGGTGGTGAAGGCGGCCACAATGGCCTGCGTTCGCTCACTAAAGTCCTGGGGTCCAAGGACTACGCGCGGGTGCGATTCGGCATCGGTCGTCCGCCGGGCCGTCAGGATGCGGCGGGCTACGTGCTCAAGGACTTCGCGAAGGCCGAGCGGGCCGATCTGGACTTGAACCTCGAATTGGCCGCCGATGCCGTCGAGGCCGTCATCGAGAAGGGCGTCGAGGCCGCTCAGAACATTTTCAACGCGGCGAAGTGAGACCGGGCCACCGCACTGGATGACATAAAGTGACTTGGCCGTCACTCTTCGTCGTCATGATCGTTAACCGGTTGTGACGGCAGCAGAGGCATACGGGGACATCAGGCCGGTCGAGCGGCAGGGGCACGTTTACTCCATCGGTCAGCAGTTCCGCGGATACAGCGCCCCGCTCACTTGGCAGCGCAAGTACTTCACAGGCGTCGTCGGCGGCGACGTCGCCGCCGCGGTCTTCGGTGCGGCCCTCGCCTTCTTCGCCCGCTTCGGCATCCTCACCCCCCATAGCCGGGTCTACGCGCTCGGGCTGATCGCCATGCCGCTCGTCTGGCTCGCCATGCTCGGCCTCTCGCGGGCCTTCGAACGCCGTTACCTGTTCGTCGGTACGGAGGAGTATCAGCGCGTCGTGCACGCCGCCATAGCGCTCACCGCCGCCGTCGCCGTGGTCTCCTACGGGCTCGAACTGCCGACCTCGCGCGTGTTCGTCCTCATCGCGATCCCGACGACCGCCTCCGTCTCCATCGCCACGCGTTTCGCCCTGCGCAAGTGCCTGCACCGCATGCGGCGGCGGGGCCGTTGCATGAAACGGGTGGTCCTGGTCGGCCACGAGAGCTCCGTGGCCGCGCTGACCGTACAGCTGCGCCGCGAGCGCTACCACGGACTCGACGTGGTCGCGGCCTGCCTGCCCACCGAACGCGCCGAAGGGGCGTTGCTGGAGTTCGACACCCGAGTGCGCGGCTCCTTCGAGCGCGTCGCCGAGGCCGTCGCCGCCGAGCGGGCCGATACCGTGATCGTCCTGTCCTGCCCCGAGCTCGACGGCCGGGCCCTGCGCCGACTGGCCTGGAGCCTGGAGCGCTCCGAAGTCGATCTGATCGTGGCCTCGGCGCTGGTCGACGTCGCCGGCGACCGCACCACGGTGCGGCCGGTCGACGGCCTGCCGATGCTGCACCTCGACCACGCCAACCTGACCGGTGTCCGCCGCTGGGCCAAGAGCACCGTCGATAAGATCGGTGCCGCCGCGCTGCTGCTGGCGCTTTCGCCGTTGCTGCTGGGAGCGGCCGTGCTGATCCGATGCACCTCGCCGGGCCCGGCGCTGTTCAAGCAGGAGCGCATCGGCAAGGACGGCCGGCCGTTCACCATCTGGAAGTTCCGCACCATGCACGTCGACGCCGAGCGGCGACGCTCGCATCTGACACACCGCAACGAGTGCGATGGGGCGTTGTTCAAAATGAAGGACGACCCGCGCGTGACGACGGTGGGGCGGTACCTGCGCCGCTTCTCGATCGACGAGTTTCCGCAGCTGGTCAACGTGCTGCGCGGCGATATGAGCCTGGTGGGGCCGCGGCCGCCGCTGGCCACCGAGGTCGCCGCCTACGAGGCCGACATGCGCCGCCGCCTGGTGGTCAAACCGGGGATGACCGGCCTGTGGCAGGTCTCGGGTCGCTCGGACCTGTCGTGGGAGGAGGCGGTGCGGCTCGATCTGCGGTACGTCGAGCACTGGACGCTGTCATTGGACTTCGTGATCCTGCTGCGCACGGTCACCGCGATCATCAGGCCGCGCGGCGCGTATTGAGACCCGAGCGCAGCTTCCATTCCATGAGATATCGTGGCCCATCATTTGGAATGAATTGCGGCGCGGCGTAGACTGCCGGTCATGACCGAGGTCCCCGAGAACGACGGATCGCCCACCGCCACGCCGGACGCCGCCTCGCCTCAGGACACGGCGTTCGCGGCCGAACTGGCCACCGGTGCAGGAGAGCTGCTCCTCGGACTCCGGGACAGGCTCGGCTTCGACGATTCCCGCGCCCTCAAGGCCGCCGGCGACGCCGAGGCCGACGATCACCTCCGCGGCCGCCTGGCCGCCGACCGCCCCGACGACGCCGTGCTCTCCGAAGAGGGCAGCGGCGAATCGGGCCGCGACGGCACCGCTCGCCTGGCGGCCGACCGCGTCTGGATCATCGACCCCCTCGACGGCACCCGCGAATACTCCGAGGCCGGCCGCGACGACTGGGCCGTACATGTGGGACTGTGGCAGCGCGGTCTCGGCCTCACCGCCGCCGCAG
>JAJYSW010000167.1 GCA_021793335.1 Actinomycetes bacterium | reverse complement strand
CCGGGGTTGCGGCGGGAGGAGCTGGCGCTGCTCGCCGGGGTGAGCGTGGACTATTACACGCGCCTGGAACAGGGGAGGGCGAAGCGGCCCTCCGATCAGGTGTTGGACGCGGTGGCGCGGGCGTTGCGGCTCGACTCGGCCACACGGGCGCATCTGCACCGCTTGGCGGGCTATGCGCGGATCGAACCGGGTCATCCGTGCGCCGAGGTGCGTCCGGAGCTGCGGACGATGCTCCGGTCGATCGATCAGTTTCCGGCCATGCTGCAGAATCACCGGATGGATGTACTGGTGGCGAACGGGATGGCGCGAGCGTTGTACGAACCGCTCGGTTGGGACGTGGGCCGGCATCCGAACGTGGCCCGGTTGCTGTTCGACGAGGATTCGCCTCCGTTCTTTCCGGATTGGTCGGTGTGCGCGGCGGATACGGTGGCGCAGTTGCGGAAGGTCGCGGCGCTGTTCTCGGAGGACGAGGAGCTGGCGACGTTGATCGGTGAGCTGTCGATGCGGCATCGGGACTTCGCGGGGCTGTGGGCGCGGGCGGAGGTGCGCGACTGCAATGTCGAGACGCTCCGGTTCGACCATCCGATCGTGGGGCCGTTGACGCTGCACAAGGAGCAGTTCCGGGTGGCCGACGGGAGTGGTCAGCTGTTGGTGATGCTGTCGGCTTCACCGGGGACCGATGATCATGACAAGCTGCGGCTGCTGAGGTCAGGCCAGGCGGCCTGACCTCAGCAGCGTCACTTGATGGTGAGCAGTTCGATGATGCGCGGCCAGTCACCGGAGCCGCGGCCGGTGGCGGCGAGCTCATCGAGCAGTGCCTTTGCGGGTTCGAGGAGGTCGGCGCCGACGCCCTGTTCTCGGCTGGCGGTGATGAGCGAGGCGAGGGCCGATCTGGTGAAGTTCACGTCTTGACCGGCTGCGGGGTCGTAGGCGCCCTCGTCGATGATCGCCCCGAAGTGCGGCAGGGACTCAAGGATGACCGAGAGCCAGTTCGTGACGTCTACTGCGGTGTCGGCGGCGGGCACGCCGACGGTTCGCATCATGGCCGCCGCTTGAAGGTAGCCGTTGAGCATCAAGTACATCGATGACAGCAGCGCCATGTCCTTGAGCGAGGCGATGCCGGGATCGCCCCCTTCGAAGCGGGCGGTGCCCAGTGATTCGAGGGCCGGCAGGGCCAAGGCGTGGGCGTTCTCATCGCCTGAGTAGAAGATGAGCGCTTCGGACGCGCCGATCATTTCGGGGACGGCCAGGATCGCGCCGTCGAGGTAAGTGATGCCGTGTTCGGCGGCCCAGGCGGCGGTGGCACGAGCCTCGTTCGGTGTGGTGGTCGTGAGGTTGACGACGACTTTGTCCTTGAGGTCGACTGCGACCGGTTCGAGGTGTTCGTGGACGGCGGCGTGGTCGAGCAGGATGACGAGGACGATGTCGCCGGCGGTGACGGCTGCGGCGACGGTGGCGGCCGCGGTGGAGCCGGCCTTGACATGCGGTTCGGTCTTGGCGGCGGTGCGGTTCCACACGGTGGTGGCGTGGCCGGTCTCGCGGAGGCGTTCGGTGATGGCCGATCCCATCGTGCCGAGCCCGAGGACGGTCACCGATTGCTTTGAAGACATGTTGTGCCCCTTAGGAAGTGGTGGTTTCACCGGTTTCGGTTCGGGGTCCATGGTCGGTCGTACCGGATAGGGTTCGCAAGACCGCACTTTCTGGTGGGGTTACTTACGTCGAGGTTCGAAATATGGCCGGGAGGGGTCCGATGCACTCTGGTGGTGACGCAGATCAACCTTGCGGGATGACCGTCGCGATCGACGTGGTGGGCGGCAAGTGGAAGTTGCACCTGATGTGGGTGCTCGCCGAGGGGCCGGTGCGATTCGGGCAGATCAGACGCAAGCTCAACGGAGTGAGTGAGAAGGTGCTGGCCGAGAATCTACGGCAGTTGGAGGCGAGCGGTGTGGTGCGCCGGGAACTGTACGCGGAGGTGCCACCGCGGGTGGAGTATTCATTGACGCCGCTGGGCGAGGAGTTGAACGCGGCTCTGGCGCCGTTGGAGACGTGGGGCGAGAAGCACCGCGACGCCGTGGGGGCGCGGTCGCTCGATGCCGTGAGGTGATCCGCCCCGGTCAGGCCCCGAGGCCGCGGAGGTAGGCAAGGTCGATGCCGTCGAGACTGGGGAGTGTGAGGACTTCGAGTCCGGGCGGGAGCGCGACTTCGCTGGGGACCGCGATGGTGACCGCACCTGCGGCCAGCGCGGAGGTGACGCCGGAGAAGGAGTCCTCCAGCACGACGGTGCGGGTGATGTCGACGCCGAGCTTCTCGGCGGTGGAGAGGTAGGGCTCGGGGTCGGGTTTCTTGTGCTCGACCTCGTCGCCGCAGACGGTGAGGTCGAAGTTCTCGGGTCCGACGTGCCGCAGCAGCAGGTCGGCCAATTCTCGCGGAGTGGAGGTGACCAGCGCGGTGGGCACCTCGGCTTCGCGGGCCTCCAGGAGGAGTTCGCGGGCGCCGGGCTTGGCGGGGGCGCCTTCGTTGAACAGTTCGCGCATGCGCACTCGTAGCCATGCCTGGTATTCGGGGGCCTGGTCGAGGGGGAGTCCGAGACTTTCGAGGAGGATGACGACCGTGGCGCCCTCGTTGGTGCCGACCATGCGGTTGCGGACTTCGGGCTCCAGTGTGCCGCCGAGGAGGACGGCGAGTTCTTCGAGGGCCACGTCCCAGAGGGGCTCGGAGTCGAGAAGCGTGCCGTCCATGTCGAAGAGCACGGCTTGCGGGAAGTCGTTCACACCTGAGACCGTACGACGGCGAGGTACGGGACCGGCGGGTTCGCCGCTCGGTCGCGAGCGGGCTCACAGATGCAGGTGGGTCAGGCGAGGCCGGCTCGGTGGTGGCGTCGGCACAGGACGGTGTAGGAGTCCATGTCGCCGACCTCGACGAGGTCGCCGGCGAAGACCATGACGCCTTCGCGGACGCGGGCGTTGTGGGTGCCTCGGTCGCCGCACCAGCAGTTGACGCGCACGGGGAGTTCTTCGACGCGGTCGGCGAGCTCGATGAGGCGCTGCGAGGCGGGGAAGAGCCGCCCGAGGAAGTCGGTTTTGAGGCCGAAGGCGTAGACGTCGATACCGAGGCCGTCGACGGCGTCGGCGAGGTGGTTGATCTGTTTGGGGGCTGCGAGGAACTGGACTTCGTCGACGACGACATAGGGCGGGCGGATCGCGGCGATGTCGTCGTAGAGGTCGAGGCCGGGGCTGATCTCTTTGGCTTTGTGCTCCAGGCCGATACGGCTGGAGATGACGCCTTCGCCGCTGCGGTCCATGCTCGTGTAGAGCAGGCCGTCCCCTCCGAGGGAATGGTGGTATTGGAGGGCGAGGGTGGACTTCCCGGCGTCCATGACGCCGAGGAAGGCGACGAGTTCGTGCGACATGGAACCATGGTGCAGGGTCGTTCCGGGACGGTGCGCGGCGGCTCGGGGCGCGGTGCCCGGTGCCCTATCGGCACCGGGCCTTCGCAGGGTCCGCTTGGGGCCCTTGACCGAGCCTGGGGATCGTCGCTCGGCGCCCGGGTCTGGGCTTGCGGGCCCTAACTTGGCGTTGAAGTAGCTGGCCTCGGGATGGTGGAGGACGATCGCGTCGGTGGACTGCTCGGGGTGGAGCTGGTCGCCTTCGGAGAGTTCCACGTCGATGCGGTCGGCACCGAGGAGCTCGACGAGCGTGGCCCGGTCGGACAGTTCGGGGCAGGCCGGGTATCCGAAGGAGTAGCGGCAGCCGCGGAAGTCGACGTCGAACACGCCCTTGAGGTCGTCGGGGTCGGCGTCGGCGACCGTCGTGCCGCCGGGCAGGACCCATTCGCGTCTGATGCGTCGGTGCCAGTATTCGGCGAGCGATTCGGCGAGCTGGACGGTGAGTCCGTGGACTTCGAGGTAGTCGCGGTAGGCGTTGGCCTGGAACAGCTGATTGGTGTATTCGGAGACCTTGGAGCCCAAGGTGACCAGCTGCATCCCCAGGACGTCGAGCTGTTCGCCGTCCTTGGCGCGGAAGAAGTCGGCCAGGCACAGTCGCCGGTCGCGGCGTTGCCTGGGGAAGGTGAAGCGGGCGCGTTCGGCGTGCCCGTTCTCGTCGAGGAGGACCAGGGTGTTGCCCTCGGAGTAGCAGGGCAGGTAGCCGTAGACGACCTTGGCTTCGAGGACGTTGTCGGTGGCGAGGCGGTCGAGCCAGTAGCGCAGGCGCGGTCGGCCCTCGGTCTCGACCAGTTCCTCGTAGGAGGGTCCGTCGCCTCGCGTGGGTTTGAGGCCCCACTGTCCGAGGAACGTGGCGCGTTCGTCGAGCATCGCGGCGTACTCGGCCAGGGCGATGCCCTTGACCACGCGGCTGCCGAAGAACGGCGGTACGGGCACGTCGACGTCGGTGGCGACGTCGCTGCGTACAGAGGTGTCGTCGAGCTCGGGGAGGTTCTCGGCCACGAGCGTGGCCTGTTTCGCGCGGCGTTCTTTGCGTTTGGCGATCTTCTCGGCCCGGGCGGGGTCGATGACGGGTCCGCCTTCGCCGCGGCGGGCGGCCATGACGCGTTCCATCAGCGACAGTCCTTCGAAGGCGTCGCGGGCGTAGTGGACTTCGCCGCCGTCGAACATGTCCTGAAGGTCGTCTTCGACGTAGGCGCGGGTGAGGGCGGCGCCGCCGAGGAGGACCGGCCAGCGGCCGTGGAGGCCGCGCGCCATGATCTCGGCGAGGTTGTCCTTCATGATGACGGTGGACTTGACCAGGAGGCCGCTCATGCCGATGACGTCGGCGGCGTGTTCGTCGGCGGCGTCGAGGATCGCGTTGATGGGTTGCTTGATGCCGAGGTTGACGACGGTGTAGCCGTTGTTGGACAGGATGATGTCGACGAGGTTCTTGCCGATGTCGTGGACGTCGCCGCGGACGGTGGCCAGGACGATGGTGCCCTTGCCGGCGTCGTCGGTCTTGTCCATGTGCGGTTCGAGGTGGGCGACGGCGAGTTTCATCGTCTCGGCGGACTGGAGGACGAACGGCAGTTGCATCTGCCCGGCCCCGAAGCGGTCGCCGACGGTCTTCATGCCTTCGAGCAGGTGGTCGTTGATGATGTCGAGGGCTTTGCGGCCTTCGGCGAGGGCGGCGTCCAGGTCGGCGTTGAGGCCGTCCTTCTCGCCGTCGATGATGCGCTGCGCGAGGCGTTCGCCGAGCGGGAGGGCGGCGAGGGCCTCGGCGCGGGCCTCCTTGGTGCCGGAGAGGCTGACGCCGTCGAACAGCTCGATGAGTTTCTGGAGCGGGTCGTAGTCCTCGCCGCGGCGGTCGTAGACCATGTCGAGGGCGACCTTGCGCTGTTCCTCGGGAATGGAGGCCATCGGCAGGATCTTGCTGGCGTGGACGATGGCGCTGGTCAGGCCGGCTTCGACGCATTCGTTGAGGAATACGGAGTTGAGGACCTGGCGGGCGGCGGGGTTGAGGCCGAAGGAGATGTTGGAGACGCCGAGGGTGAAGTTGACGCCGGGGTAGCGTCGGGCGATCTCGCGGATGGCCTCGATCGTCTCCAGGCCGTCGCGGCGGGTCTCCTCCTGTCCGGTGGAGATGGGGAAGGTGAGGGCGTCGATGAAGATGTCCTCGATTCGCAGTCCCCAGTTGCCGGTGAGGTCGTCGATGAGGCGGGCGGCGACGCGGACCTTCCAGTCGCGGTCGCGGGCCTGGCCCTCTTCGTCGATGCACAGGGCGACCACGCCGGCGCCGTGCTCGGCGACCAGGGGCATGATCCGCTGGTAGCGGGAGTTCGGGCCGTCGCCGTCCTCGAAGTTGACCGAGTTGATGATGCTGCGTCCGCCGAGGGCTTCGAGCCCGGCCTCGATGACGTCGGGCTCGGTCGAGTCGAGCATGATCGGCAGCGTCGAGGCGGTGGCGAAGCGGGAGGCGAGGACGCGCATGTCCGCGGCGCCGTCGCGTCCGACGTAGTCGACGCACAGGTCGAGCAGGTGGGAGCCGCCGCGGGTCTGCTCGCGGGCGATCTCGACGCACTGGTCCCAATCGGAGTCGAGCATGGCCTGGCGGAAGGCTTTGGAGCCGTTGGCGTTGGTGCGTTCGCCGACGTTGAGGATCGTGGCGTCCTGTTGGAACGGGACGTGGTGGTAGGAGGAGGAGACCCCGGCTTCGAAGACGGGCTCGCGTTCGGCGGGGGCGACGCCGTCGAGGCGTTCGCGCAGGACGCGGATGTGCTCGGGGGTGGTGCCGCAGCAGCCGCCGACGAGGCTGACGCCGTAGTTGACGACGAAGTCCTCGTGGGCGTCGGCGAGTTCGGCGGGCGTGAGCGTGTAGACCGCGCCGTTGGGCCCCAGTTGCGGAAGGCCGGCGTTGGGCATGACCGAGATCGGGACGGGCGAGTGTCGCGAGAGGTAGCGGATGTGCTCGGTCATCTCGGCCGGGCCGGTGGCGCAGTTGAGGCCGATGAGGTCCACGCCGAGGGCGGCGAGGCTGGTGAGCGCGGCGCCGATCTCGCCGCCGACGAGCATCGTGCCGGTGGTCTCGACGGTCACCTGGGCGATGATCGGGAGGTCGATGCCCAGTTCGGCGGCGGCGCGCTTGGCTCCGACGACGGCGGCTTTGGCTTGGAGGAGGTCCTGGGCGGTCTCGACGAGGATGGCGTCGGCGCCGCCTTCGACGAGGCCGTGGACGCATTCGCGGTAGTGGTCGCGCAGGGTCGCGTACGGGGCGTGGCCGAGGGTGGGCAGGCGGGTGCCGCCGCCCATGGAGCCGAGGACGAACCGGGGCTGCTCGGGGGTGGCGTATTCGTCGGCTTTCCGGCGGGCGAGCTGCGCGGCGGCGCGGCCGATCTCGCGGGCGCGTTCGACGATGCCGTATTCGACGAGGCCGCCGTAGTTGGCGTTGAAGCTGTTGGTCTCGATGCAGTCGGCTCCGGCCGCGAGGTAGGCGTCGTGGATGCCGAGCACGATGTCGGGCCGGGTGAGACACAAAATGTCCGAGAGTCCCTCGTATCCGCCGTAGTCTTCGAGGGTGGGATCGAAGGTCTGCAGCATGGTGCCCATGCCTCCGTCGGCGATCACGACACGGCGGCTGAGGGTCTGGAGGAAATCGTTCGATGCGGACACGCCCCCCAGGGTAGTGGGAGGCGTCGTGGAATGGGAACCCGGTTTCATCACGTGGACATG
>JAJYSW010000166.1 GCA_021793335.1 Actinomycetes bacterium | reverse complement strand
GTCGTCGCCGCGTCTGCCAGCAATGCGAGAAGCGCTTCACGACCGTCGAGGAGTCGATCGTCGCCGTGGTCAAGCGCAGCGGCGCGAGGGAGCCCTTCAATCGCGGCAAGGTCGCCGCCGGTGTGATGAAGGCATGCCAGGGGCGGCCGGTCGACACCGACGACGTGGCGAAACTGGCCCAGGCCGTCGAGGACGAGATCCGCTCGCGCGGCGTCGCCGAGGTGCCGAGCCACGAGGTCGGACTCGCGATCCTCGAACCGCTGCGTCGGCTCGACGAGGTCGCCTACCTGCGCTTTGCGAGCGTCTACCGCAGCTTCGAATCGCTGGAGGACTTCGAGGCCGCCATCACCCGGCTGCGCGAGCAGCACGCCGCCAACCGCGACGACTAGCGCGCCCGTCACCGGCGCGAATATCGACGAACATCACCAGGGCATGAGAGACAGGGGCGAGGAGACATGCCGAAGAACGCCAAGACCGCCGTGAAAAAGGCCGCCAAGGGCCTGCGAATCGAACGTGTGTTCACTACGGAGGGGGTCCATCCGTACGACGAGGTCGACTGGGAGTCCCGCGACGTCGTCATGACCAACTGGCGCGACGGCTCGATCAACTTCGAGCAGCGCGGCGTCGAATTCCCCGAATTCTGGAGCCAGAACGCCACCCAGATCGTCACCTCGAAATACTTCCGCGGCGCGGTGGGCACTCCTCAGCGGGAGCGAAGCCTCAAGCAGCTCATCGATCGCGTTGTGGACACCTACCGCGCGGCAGGCGAGAAGCACGGCTACTTCGCCGCCTCCGGGGACGCCGATATCTTCGCCGACGAGCTCACCTGGCTCCTGCTGCACCAATACTTCAGTTTCAACTCTCCAGTGTGGTTCAACGTTGGAACCGAAGCCGCACAACAGGTGTCGGCCTGCTTTATTCTGAGCGTGGAAGACACCATGGAATCCATCCTCGACTGGTATAAAGAGGAGGGAATGATCTTCAAGGGCGGCTCGGGGGCCGGGGTCAACCTCTCCAAGATCCGCGCCTCCGCCGAGCTGCTGTCCTCCGGCGGCAACGCCTCGGGCCCGATCAGCTTCATGCGCGGAGCCGACGCCTCGGCCGGGACCATCAAATCCGGCGGCGCCACCCGCCGGGCCGCCAAAATGGTCGTCCTCGACGTCGACCACCCCGACATCGAGGACTTCATCGAGACCAAGGCCCGCGAAGAGGACAAGATCCGGGCCCTGCGCGACGCGGGCTTCGACGTCGACCTCGGCGGCGAGGACATGTTCTCCGTGCAGTACCAGAACGCCAACAACTCCGTGCGCGTCTCCGAGGAGTTCATGCGCGCCGTCGAGGACGGCACCGACTACGCCCTGACCGGCCGCCTCGACGGCAAGGAACTCGTTCGCCGCGACGCCCGCGAGGTCTTCCGCAAGATGGCCGAGGCCGCCTGGGAATGCGCCGACCCCGGCATCCAATACGACGACACCATCAACGACTGGCACACCAACCCGAACACCGACCGCATCTATGCGTCGAACCCGTGCTTCCCCGCAGACCAGCGTGTGGTCACGGACAAGGGCCTCGTCAAGATCGGCGATCTGGTCCGGCGCTCGGCCGAAGGCGAGACGTTCGCGGTCTTCACCAACGATGTCACCGCCGAGAGCGACGCGGTGGACCGCGTCGTGGCGACCGACCCGGTCCGGTACATGGTCACCGGCACCAACGAGATCGTCGAACTCCGCTTCACCGACGGTTCGCGGCTCCGCTGCACACCGAACCACCGGCTCTGGACGAAGAACCGCGGTTGGGTCCACGCCGACCGGCTCCAGCCGGAAGACGAGGTCGTCCGCTCCAACCGGTATGCACCGCGCTCCGCTGCGAGCACGCAGATTCCCCCGGCGGCGCTGGCGGCTTCGGAACAGGCCGGTGCCGCCCTGCGCCTGCCGCGAAAATGGGACGAGGAGCGCGACCTCGCGCACTTCATGGGCCGACTCGTCGGCGACGGCCGCGTCACCGAGCAGGGCATCGTCACCGTGTACGGCGCTGAGGCGGAGCAGCGGGAACTCATGCCCGGCCACCAGCGCCTGCTGGAGCGCCTCACCGGTCACCTGAGCGAGCCGAGCGTCCAGGGCGACGGTGCTCGGCAGCTCCGCGTCAAGCACACGGGTCTCGCCGAGTTCTTCACCGCTCTCGGTTTCTCGAACGGCCGTGCCGCCGACAAGGTGCTGCCCGAGGCGCTCCACGAAGCCGATGAGGCGACCCTGGTCGGCTTCCTCCAGGGTCTGTTCGACGCCGGCGGCGGTGTGGTCGAGCAGGACGGCGGCACGCGCTACGTGAGCCTCGGCAGCGAGTCCGAGCGCCTGCTTCTCGGTGTCCAGGAGACGCTCGCCTCCTTGGGGATCAGCGCGCGGATCCACCGCCCCGAGCACAGGGACGTGAACTCCCGACGTACGGAGAAGGACGGTGTCGAGACCGAACACGCCTCCGAAGGGCCGTTCTTCGAACTGCGCATCTCGGGGCCGTCGATGGTCGAGTTCGCCGCGCGCATCGGCTTCAGTCTGCCGGACAAGTCCGTGAAGCTCGCGTCGATGCTCGATTGCGAGACTCGCGACAGCACTGACTGCACGGTGCGGTTGACCGGCCGGGAGAGCGTCGGTTTCGAGACGACCTACAACCTCACCGAGCCGCGCAACCACTCCTATATCGTCGGCGGCGTCGTCGTCGCCAACTGCTCGGAGTACATGAGCCTCGACGACTCCTCGTGCAACCTCGCCAGTCTCAACCTCATGAAGTTCCTCGGCGAGGACGGTTCCTTCGACGTCGAGCGGTTCACCAAGACCGTCGAGTTCGTCATCACCGCCATGGAGATCTCGATCGCCTTCGCGGACTTCCCGACCGAGAAGATCGGCCAGACCACTCGCGATTACCGCCAGCTCGGCATCGGATACTCGAACCTGGGCGCCCTCCTCATGGCCTCGGGTCACGCCTACGACTCTGACGAGGGCCGCGCGATCGCCGCGGGTATCACCGCGCTCATGACCGGCGTGTCCTACCGGCGCTCGGCCGAGATCGCGGGAGCCGTCGGACCGTATGCGGGCTATGAGATCAACGCCGAGCCGCACCAGCGCGTCATGCGCAAGCACGCCGAGGCGGCGGACGCGGTCCGGACCTTCGGCGATGTCGACGGGGCCATCATCGAAGCCGCCAAGTCCGAATGGCGCAATGGCAACGCCATCGGCGCAAGGCAGGGTTGGCGAAATGCGCAGGCCTCGGTGCTCGCGCCGACCGGCACCATATCCTTCATGATGGACTGCGACACGACGGGAATCGAGCCGGACCTGGCGCTGGTCAAGCACAAGAAGCTCGTCGGCGGCGGCTCGATGGAGATCGTCAACCAGACCGTGCCGCGCGCCCTGGCCAGCCTCGGTTACGGCGAAGAGGACACCGAGGCGATCGTCGACTACATCGCCGAGCATGGCCACGTGGTGGGCGCGCCCGCGCTCGCCGAAGAGCACTACTCGGTCTTCGACTGCGCCATGGGCGAGCGCGCCATCTCCCCGATGGGCCACGTCCACATGATGGCCGCCGTGCAGCCATTCCTCAGCGGAGCCATCAGCAAGACGGTGAACGTGCCCGAGAGCGCCACGGTCGCGGACTTCGAGGAGATCTACTTCCAGGGCTGGAAGCTCGGTCTCAAGGCCCTGGCGGTCTACCGCGATAACTGCAAGGTCGGGCAGCCGCTGTCGGCCAAGAAGAAGGAGATCGACGCCGCGGTCGAAGAAGTCGTGGAGAAGGTCGTCGACGAGATGTCCTTCCACGGCCCGGTGCGCCGCAAGCTGCCGAAGCGCCGCCCGAGCCAGACGACCTCGTTCTCCGTCGGCGGCGCCGAAGGCTACATCACCTCCTCGTCCTACCCGGACAACGGCATCGGCGAGGTCTTCCTCAAGATGTCGAAGCAGGGCTCGACGCTCGCCGGCGTGATGGACGCGCTGTCTGTGGCGATCTCGATCGCGCTGCAGTACGGTGTGCCGCTTGAGAAGTACGTGGAGAAGTTCACCAATATGCGGTTCGAGCCGGCGGGTATGACCGACGACCCGGACATCCGCATGGCCTCCTCGGTGGTCGATTACGTCTTCCGCCGACTGGCGCTGGACTACTTGCCGTTCGAGGAGCGGGCGGCGCTGGGCATCATGACGACGGCCGAGCGCGCGGCCGAAGTGAACGGTGAGGACCCGGCGAAGGTGGACGGCGAGTCCGAGGTCGATCTGGACCAGATGCGGTCGTCCGCGCCGATCGAGGAGGCCGCGAAGCAACGGCTGCACCTGGAGTCGAAGCCCACGCGCGACGACGTCCTGAACTCGGCGCAGACCAGGAGCGCCGATGCGCCGCTGTGCATGAGCTGTGGCACGAAGATGCGTCCGTCCGGTTCGTGCTACGCCTGCGAGGGCTGCGGCGCGACCAGCGGTTGCAGCTAGGAATCGCACGGCGGGGCGGGGAGCGGTCCACGCTCCCCGCCCCGCCGTCCTCGGCGCCCCGCACGAGCGGGGGTCATTCGTCCTCCTGGCGCTCCTTGAAGTCGTGCACGGCGCCGGCGGCCTTGTCTCGCAGGTCGTGTCCGGTCTCCTTGGCCTCGCCTTCGAGCTGGTCGCGTTTGCCGGCGTTTTCGAGGTCTTCGTCGTCGAAGGCCTCGCCGATTTTCTCCTTGGCCTCGCCGATTTTCTGTTCGGCCTTGTCCTTCGCCTGGTCGGAGCCGCTCATGGTCCCGTCCTTTCCTGATACGCGGTCATGGCCCCGGGGATTACCCGAGGGCATGTGGGGGCAATCGCGGCCCGGCCGGAAGCGTTCGTTCTTTCAGCACGATCGTGCTACTTTTACGAGGTGCGCAAGGGCGAACTCACCAGGCAGGCGATTCTCGACGTCGCCGTCCGCATGGCCCGATACAGCGGCCTGTCGGGACTGACCATCGGTTCGCTGGCCGCCGCCGTCGACATGTCGAAATCGGGGGTCTACGCGCATTTCAAATCGAAGGAAGCGCTGCAACTGGCGTGCATGGAGCGCAATGGCGAGCAGTTCGTCGACGAGGTGATCCGGCCTGCGCTGGCCGAGCCGCGCGGCGTCACCCGCCTCCAGGCGCTCGTGGAGCACTGGATGCGCTGGTATGCCCGTCCCGGCGGCTGCCTGTTCCTGGCCGCCGCCGCCGAATTCGACGATCTGCCCGGGCCCCTGCACGACCTCATGGTCACCGAGCAGCGGGACATGCTCGATCTGCTCGTCCGGATCGCCTCCACCGCGGTCGACGAGGGGGAGTTCGGCGGGGACGCCGACGTCGTCCAGGTGGCGCAGGAGGTCTTCGGCATCCTGCTGTCCTACAACTGGATGAGCCGCATCGTGTCCTCTCCCGAAGCCGCGGACCGGGCCTGGACGGCGTTCGACCGGCTCATCGAGGCACACGCCGATTGACCGACGGCGCCGCGAGCGCCCCGTGACCCGTATTCGACCAGGAAGGTCCAACACCCATGGCCCCCAAGAGCACCGGCCCGATAAAGAAAAGCACGACCGTTCGTGCCCCGTGGTATGTCCGGGCCGGGTTCGCCGCTGCCGAACGCGTCGCACCCGGCGCGGCGGCGAAGGTCCTCAGCAAGATGTGGTTCAAGGTCCCCGGCGGACCCGAACGGCGTCTGCGCGGCAAGGCCCCCGCCGGCGCCGAGGTCTTCACTCTCGACTGCCTCGGCAGCGACATGTGGGGCTATGACTGGGGCGAAGGCCCCCTGGTCTACCTCGTCCACGGCTGGGGCGGGTGCACCGGCGACCTCGACTTCATCGGCGCGAGCCTGGTGGCGGGCGGCATGCGAGTGGTGGCCTTCGACGCGCCCAGCCACGGCAACTCCGCCTCCGGATCATGGGGGCCGCATTATTCCAACGGCCCGCAGCTGGTCGGCGCGATGAGCGCCGCGTTGGACAAGTTCGGTGCGCCGCACGCGGTCGTATCGCACTCGATGGGATGCCTCACCTCGGTGCTCGGCATGCGCGAATCCGGATTCGATCCAGCCGACACGCGCCTGGCCCTGATCGCCCCGTTCGTCGGCGGAACCGTGGGCTTCCGTGACACGTTGAGCTCCGTCGTGCCCGTCGGGCCGCGCATCGTCGAGCGCGTCATTCCGATGGCGGAGCGGCGAGCTCAAGTCGAACTCTCGAAGATCACTCTCCTGGACCCGCCGGTGAAGGCCCCCACGCTCATCGTCCACGACAAGGGGGACCGGCCCAACCCCTTCCGGAACTCCGAAGAGCTGGCCGCCGTTTGGCCGAACGCGGAACTGATGGCCACCACCGGGCTCGGGCACCGCAAGGTCCTGGTCAGTCCCGAGGTCAACCGGCGCGTCACCGCATTCGTCACCGCATAGACGCGGCGGGGGGCCGGCCCGGACGAATCCGTCCGGGCCGGCCCCCGTATGTCTTCGCTCAGCCTTCGTAGTGGATCGTCAGACGCGTCCAGGCTCCGATATTGAGGTAGGAGCCATCGCCGATCGCGATCTCCACGTTCGGGGCCAGCGGCTCGTCAGAACCGTTGAGGAACGTCCCGTTCGAGGAACCGACGTCCATGATCGTCCAGGTGCCGTCGGGCTTGGCGAACAGCTTCGCGTGCTGGGCGCTCACTCCCGGGTCGGCCACGTCGCCCGACAGGTCGATGTCCGGAGTGACGCCGCGTTTGGCGCTGTAGCGCCCGATGGTCAGTTCGCCCTTGTCCAGCGAGAAGCGCCGCGGCTTGGCGAACGAGGGGTACTGGAGTTGCGATGCCCCGTCCGAGGCGGCGACTTTATTGAAGTAGCCCTGGTCCGCCGTCACCGCCACGATCCAGCGCGTCGCGGTCTGGGACTGCCCGGGCGGCGCGTAATTCGACGCTAGGTCGTGCGGCTGCGAGTCGGGAACGCTGAATCCGCCGGTCTGCGAGGACGGGGGAGCGGAGGTCGGCGCGCCGAACGGTGCAGCCGGGACGCCTGGAGGCGGCCCGGGAGGCGCCGACGTGGGCGCGGGCGGGGCGGAGGCGGGAGCGCCGCCGTACTGCTGCCCGTAGGGGTCCTGTTGCTGTGGTTGGCCGTAGGGGTCGGGTTGGCTGTAGCCCGGCTGCTGCCCGTACGGGTCCTGCTGTTGGGGTTGGCCGTACGGGTCTTGCTGCTGTGGCTGCCCGTAGGGGTCGGGCTGGCCGTAG
>JAJYSW010000165.1 GCA_021793335.1 Actinomycetes bacterium | reverse complement strand
CACACACCAGCTCCGATCATGTGTCTCGGTGAATACGAATGCCGGGCCAGCTGTAGCGTTGCCATCCGGCAGATAGAGCCCGAAGTTGCCGCCCAACCTGTGCAGCTCAACCATGACCCGGAGTTCCCACCCCGGTCGGCTGTTGCACTCGCGAAGGTGGCCGAGTTGCACGCTGAGGCTCTCAGAGGTCATCTTGCGCAACCACAAGAACGCGCCTTCGCCAATGAGAAAGTTCAGTTTGTACTCGTCGGTTCGATCGAGAAGACCCTGCACTCGACGTTTCTTGAAGGCCCAGCCGAATTCGGCCCCCTCGTCGCTGCTGTTCTCAGCCTTCTGAAGGATCTCGAAGTGGAATTCCCACGTCTGGACAACACCAGGAAGGATCTGCGGCTGCCAGTCGTAGATGTCCCGGTAGTGCAGCTCTCCTTTGGCGAGCATCAGGGCGTTGAATCGCGGATCGGCTTCCAGGACCCGCAGGTCGGCCTTCTTGTTGCGCACGACCTGCTGCATGTACAGCATCGCTTCCTCGTCGCCGTTGCCGTAATGGGCGAAGAACTCTCGTGCGTCGCCCACGGTCGGCTGGCCCGAGCCCTTGCGCCAGTTCGCGATCGTCTGAGGTGAGTAGTCCAGACGTTCGGCCACTTCCGTGTCCGATGCGCCGTGCGCGTCCATGCGGTCGATGAGTTCGGCCCGGACATACCAGTCCGACAGCGACTGTCGCGCCATGAGAGATACCCCGCATTCGGTGGAAAGACTACTGGTAGTCACACATGATGGCATGTGACGACAACTTGTAAAACCCCCACTTCGCCTCTATGGCAAGTGGACCCAAGGATTTTTGCCAAATTTTTTGGCCCAAGATCTTGGGTTCCGACACTCCCTTATGAAGTACCACTGCATCCCCCCTTGCGACCTGCGAAAACGCCACTTACATTAGGTGCATCGCGAGCGCTGCCATACGGCTCGCGATGGACGGAGAGAGCCCGGTGGTCGTTCTGTCGGGGATTAGACAGACGGCTTCCGGGCGCATTCACGGATCAGGCCAATCGCGAATAGATCGCATCAAGGTGGGGATACGGAAATGACCAGAACATCCATACCGGACTCAAATGTGCGCGGCGCCTTCTCAGACGGCGGCAACACCTTCTCGGTCCACGCCTCTTCGGACGAGGCCCCGGACTCGTTCCAGGTCTACGCCTCCGGGAGCGTGGCCGAGATCGTCCTGGTCATCTCAGGGCTCAACGCGGGCATCCTGAACGCCACCTGGGGCCTGAACTGGGTCAACGCCTCCGAAGAGTGGCGCGAATGGTGCGAGGCCGAGGCGTTCATGGTCTTCTACAACGGCACCAAGCCCGCCGTGGGACGAGTGAGGGTCTGCCATGGATGAACCCGAGCTGATCGAACCCGAAGGGGCCTACCTCGGTGAGTTCCGCCGCGGCCCGGCGATCTTCACCGTCCACCGCATCGCCGTCAGACCATCGCGGTACCGCATCATGTGCTCAGACGGCAACGCGCCCAGCCCGGTATGCGTCCTCTCCGAAGCCCCCGGCTCCGAGCCGCGCTGGCACGGAGCCTGGAACGGCGACCAGTGGTGCGCCTGGATCGAAGCCGAGGCCCGCAAAGTCATCGCACGATTACGGACCCGGATGCGGTGGCGGGCCGACCGTTGTCATCGTTCACGGCCCCCGCAGCGCCACCGCATCCCTTCTCACTCCCTCGAACGGCGACCCAGCGTCGGGCGAGGGCGGGCCGGTCGGTCAAGGTGGAGACCGACCGGCCCGACTCCTGCCGGTGAGACCGCGCCGCCCGCACCGGTCCGAGCCGGAGAGCGCGGCCCCGGCTGCGCTTCAGGGTGTTTTCAGCGGGTCAGGGCGTCGAGCAGCGACAGGGCCGCCGACACCAGCAAGATCGGGCCGACCAGGGCGCCGACGACCGCGCTCGGCGTGAGCTTCTTGGCGCGGGCGAGGGGCACCGCCGTCAGCGAGGCGACGGTGACGAGGACCCCGGTCAGGTGCACGGCAGGGATGTCGAGGACGACGGCGACGGGGAACAGGTGGACACCCACGACGAAGGCGATCCAGGGCGAAATGAGGTCGGCGTGCTTGCGCCAGGCCAGCAGGCCCGCACCGAGACCGGCGGCGGCGAACTCGATCCCGACGATGATGCCGAACGAAGCGCCGACCTGCTCATCGAAGACGGTGCCGTCCGACCAGTGCCGCCACGCCAGCAGCACGCCGCCGATCAGCACGAGCCCGGCGAGGATCGATCCGACGCGCAGCGGCCACAGCCAGCGGCGCGGCGGGGCCTCCTGCGCCCAGCCGAACCAGGCCATGGCGAAGAAACTGAAAACCGCGGCGAGGGCGGCGGCGTCACGGACATGCTCGGGGGTCAACGGTGGCTCCCATTCGATGGATCGGTGCGGCGGTATTCTCCCCCGCCGCGTTCCTCACCGCCCGGGCACTCGCGCGCGAAGAGCGCCGCGCCTCTCGCCCGGGCGGCGACGGCAGTACTGACGCTCGTACAGAAGCACTGTGCCCCTTACGTTCTCAAAGGCCACCGCGCCTCTCCCGCTCGATCACAGATCACTGCGTTACCTGTTCGGTCACAGAACGCTGTGCCGTTCACTCGATCAGAGACCGCTGTGCCGTTCATTCGATCAGAAATCGAAGTGACAAGCCACTTTGTGGCCGTCCGCGGCCTCGCGCCAGACCGGCGCCTCCTCGGCGCAGACGTCCTGCGCCCACGGGCACCTGGTGCGGAAGCGGCAGCCCGAAGGCGGATTCGCCGGAGACGGCAGATCGCCTTTGAGGATGATCCGCTCACGGCCCGCCTCGATATCCGGGTCCGGTTGCGGCACCGCCGACAGCAGGGCCTTCGTATACGGATGCCGCGGACGCTCATAGATCGCCTCCGAATCGGCCTCTTCGACGAGCTTGCCGAGATACATCACCCCGACCCGGTCCGACAGGTGCCGGACCACGGCCAGATCGTGCGCGATCACCAGATACGTCAGACCGAATTCACCCTGGAGCTCGTCGAGCAGATTCATCACCTGCGCCTGGATCGACACGTCCAGAGCGCTCACCGGCTCGTCGCACACGATCAGATCCGGCCGCAGCATCAACGCGCGAGCGATCCCGAGCCGCTGCCGCTGCCCGCCCGAGAACTCGTGCGGGTAGCGCTCCATCACCGAGACCGGCAATCCCACGGCGTCGAGAGTCTCCGTGGCCAGCCTGCGCCGCTCGGCCTTGCTGCCCACACCGTGGACCTTCAACGGCTCGGCCAGCAGCATCTCGACATTGTGCCTGGGATTGAGCGAGCCGAGCGGATCTTGGAAGACCATCTGCATCTTCGAGCGGAAACGCCGCAGACGCTCCGAGCGCAACGCCGTCACGTCGGTCGAGTCCAGCCACACCGAGCCGGCCGTGGGCTCCTCCAGACGCAGCACGGCCCGCCCCAGCGTGGTCTTGCCACAGCCCGATTCGCCGACGAGGCCGTACGTCCGGCCGGCGTCGATCGTCAAACTCACGCCGTCGACGGCCCTGACGTGCCCGACGGTGCGTTCGACGACGACGCCGCTGCGGATCGGGAAGTGGACTTCGAGGTCCTTCACGTCCAGCAGCGTCCGCTGCTCGATGTCGGTGCTCATACGGTCTCCTCGGCCATGACGCAGCGGTGGGCGTGAGCCGTGCCGATCAGCGGCGGCTCGCCGTCCACGCACGGCTCGGCCACACGGTCGCACCTGGGCGCGAACGCGCAGCCGTCCTTCCATCGGATGACGTCCGCGATCGAGCCGCGGATCGGTTCGAGCGGTTCGTCGATCGGCAGGTCCAGGCGCGGGATCGAGCCCAGCAGGCCCACGGTGTACGGATGGGTCGGGCGGGCGAACAGGTCCCGCGCCGACGCCGACTCGACCACGCGCCCCGAGTACAGGACGTTGACCTCGTCGCACAGCCCCGCCACGACCCCCAGATCGTGAGTGATCATGAGCAGCGCGGTCCCCTCGGCGTCGACGAGGTCCTTCAGCAGTTCGAGGATCTGCGCCTGGATCGTCACGTCGAGAGCCGTGGTCGGCTCGTCCGCGATGAGCAGCCGCGGCGCGCACGCCACCGCGATCGCGATGAGGACCCGCTGCCGCATCCCGCCCGAGAGCTGGTGCGGGTATTCCCCGAGGCGACGGCGCGGATCGGGGATGCCGACACGGTCGAGCAGATCCTCGGCCTCTTTCCTGGCGGCCTCGCCGCGCAGGCCGCGGTGGCGTTCGAGAACCTCGGTGATCTGCCGTCCGATCTGGACTACAGGGTTGAGGCTGGAGAGCGGGTCCTGGAAGACCATCGCCAGATCCGAGCCGCGTCTGCGGCGCATGTCGGCGCGCGGCAGCGAGAGCAGATCGACGCCCTCGAACCGGGCCGTGCCGGAGACGGTCACGCCGCGTCGGGGCAGCAGCCCCATGACCGCCAGGCTCGTCACCGATTTGCCGCAGCCGGATTCGCCGACCAGACCCGTCACCCGGCCCTGATCGACATGGAAGTCGACGCCGTCGACGGCGGTGGTGTCACCGAAGGCCACCCGTAGATCCTCTACTTCGAGCAGTGCCACTACGACTGCCTCCTCAGCCTCGGGTCGAGCGATTCGCGCATGGCCTCGCCCAGGAGGGTGAAGCCGAGCGCGGTGATGATGATGCCCACCGCCGGGTAGATCGCCAACTGCGGTGCGCTCGACAAGAATCGCTGCGCATCGGCGAGCATGGTCCCCCACTCGGGGGTACCGGGGTCGGGGTTGCCCAGACCCAGATAGGACAGTGCCGCCGCCTCGATGATCGCCGTGGCGAGCACGAGCGTGGCCTGCACGATCACCGGCCCGAGCGAGTTGGGGAAGATGTGCGAGAGCACGATGCGGTGCTTGGGCACGCCGAGGGAGACCGCGGCGAGCACGTAATCCGAGTGCGCCTGCGCGAGCATGGACCCGCGCAGGAGCCGGGCGAAGATCGGGATCTGCGCGACGCCGACGGCGATCATGACCGTCGACAGGCTCGGCCCCAGCAGCGCGGCGACGCTGAGCGCGAGCAGCAGCATCGGGATGGCCAGGGCCACATCGACCGCGCGCATGATGACCGCTTCGACCCTGCCGCCCCACCGTCCCCCGAAGGTGCCCGCGGCGGCGGCGAGGCCGCCGACCAGGGCCCCGGCGGCGAAGCCGATGAGGGTGGCGACGACGCCGACGAGCATGGTCTGGCGAGCGCCGACGATCATGCGGGAGAACATGTCGCGGCCGAGGTGATCGAGGCCGAACCAGTTCTCGGGCCGTGGCCCGGGGAAGACGTTCCGGTTGAGGAAGACTTCGCCGCCCCAGGTCTGCGCGGTCGGGCTGTAGGGGGCGATCCACGGGCCGAGGATCGCCACCAGCAGGAACAGCGCGACGATGATCGCGCCGCTGATGGCCATGGGGGAGCGGCGCATGCGCCGCAGCGACTGACGCCACAGAGAACCCGATTCGGCGTGCCGAGCCCGGACGCCGGCCTCGACGAGCCGGTCGAGCCGCTCGATCTTGGCGAGTGTCATGACCGCACCCTCACTCTCGGATCGAGGAAGCCGTAGGACAGGTCCACGATCAGGTTCAAGACCACGTAGGACACGGCGATGAGGAGGATGAAGCCCATCAGCGCCGGGTAGTCGCGTTCGGTCGTGGCCTGGTAGACGAACGAGCCGACCCCGCCGAACGCGAAGACGCTCTCGGTGAGCACCGCACCGGCGAACAGGCTCCCCAGGAGCAGCCCGATGACGGTGACCACGGGCAGCATCGCGTTCTTCATGACGTGGCGTCCCCGGATCGTGGCCGGTTTGAGGCCCTTCGCGTCGGCAGTGCGCACATAGTCCTCGCCCACCACTTCGAGCACACTGGCCCGGGTGATGCGAGTGATGACCGCGAGCGGGATCGAGGCGAGCGCGATCGCCGGCAGCACCAGGTGCGTGAAGGCGTCCCAGGCGACGTTGAACTCCCCGGTGACGATCCCGTCGAGGACCCGCAGGCCGGTGATCTCGGTGTAGCTCATGCCAGGGGACAGCCGGAACGCGGTCGGCAGCCACCCCAGGTTCTGAGCGAAGACCACTTTGAGCATCGCGGCCAGGAAGAACACGGGCGTGCAGATCCCGATGAGCGAACCCGAGACCGCCCCGAAGTCGAGCCAGGTGCCGCGTTTGCGCGCGGCCAGGTATCCCAGGGGGATGCCCACGCCGATGGCGATCACGATGGCCGTCAAGGACAGTTCGATCGTGGCCGGCAGCCGGTCGGCCAGTTCGGTGGCGACGGGCCGCCCGCTCGACAGCGAGGAGCCGAAGTCGAGGCGGACGATGCGGGCCAGGAACTCGCCGTACTGGGTCCAGATCGGCTCGTCCAGGCCCAGTGCCCGCCGCAGCGCCTCCCGCTGCTGGTCGGTGGCGTTGTCGGGAAGCATGCGGTTCTCGGGTCCGCCCGGGAGGGCCTTGAACCACGCGAACAGCAGCAGGGTGAGTCCCAGCAACGCCACCGCCAACTGCAGGAGGCGCTTGACCGTGTAGCGCAGCATATCGAGCTACCTACTCGTTCGTTCTACTCTGCGGCGAAGTACAGCTCGGCGAAGTCTTCCTGCGTGAGCGGGGAGACGTCCATCGGGTACACCTGCGGGGAGAACGCGATTGATGGCGGCGAGTGCGAGATCGGCAGGCCCGGCAGCTCTTCCATGATCAGCTCGTTGAGCTCGGTCCAGTGCGCGGCGCGGGCGCTCGGGTCCGGTTCGGCGGCGGCTTCGGCGAGGCCGTCGAAGATCGCCGGGTTGTCGAAGCCCCATTCGGTGGTCTCGGTGGCGAACCAGGTGCCGAGGAAGTTGTACGCCTCGTTGAAGTCGCCGGTCCAGCCGAGCAGGTACAGCGGGCAGTCGCCGTCGCGAGTGGCCGGGATGTACTCGACCCAGCTGATCGGTGCGGCCTCGACGGTGACGCCCACGGCCTCCAGGTCGGAGGCGATGATGTCGAAGATGTCCTTCGGCGCCGGCATGTAGGGCCGTGAGACGTCGGTCGGGTAGCAGAACTTGAGCGTCAGGTCCTCTTGCCCGGCTTCGGCGAGGAGCGCCTCGGCCTGATCGGGGTCGTATTCGTACTGGGCGACGTCCTGGGACCAGCCTTCGAGGCTCGGTGGCATGAACTGGGTGGCGACGCTGCCGCCGGGCGGG
>JAJYSW010000164.1 GCA_021793335.1 Actinomycetes bacterium | reverse complement strand
AGACGGGAAGGATCTCCTCGCTCAACCCCAGTTCGTCCCTGAAGGCGATGAAGAACCGGGCGGCGTCCAGCGGCAGTTCCGTGCCGTCGGGGCCTTCGCGTCGCAGCGACTCGGGATCGACCGCCCAGTGGTCGAGCGCGAGGCGGACGGCCTCGAACAGGTACCGGTCGGTGTCGCTGGACAGGACGTAGCGGCCCTCGCTCCACACGGGTGTGAACAGCCGTTCGTGGGCGAACTCGCCGATGGCCTTGGCCAGCAGCTCCCTGGTGGCCCGCCGCCAGTGCTCGGGGCGGAGATGGTCGATGGGGCCGGTCATGCTCGGGTTCCTTTCGCGGCGGACCGCTCGTGGTCGCTGGTGGTGCAGAAGCTGAGGAGCGCCTGCTTATCGCTCAACTGGACGGTGCGTTCGACCTGGAAGCCCGCCCAGGCGTTGAGCCGGTGGATCGGGGTGTTCGTCGCGTCCGGTTCGACCACGACGCGCTTCGCGCCGAAGCCGTCGAAGAGCAGGCTCATGGCGGTGGCCATGACGCCCTTGGTGAACCCTGAGACGGGGGTGTTCGTCGGGGCGGTGAGGACGTGCATGCCGATGTCGCCGTCCAGGACGTCGTAGACGCCCGCCAGTTCGGTGTGCGCCGGATCGTAGACCTCCACGAGGAAGGAGGAACGGTAGCGGTGCATGCCGAGGAAGGCGAAGTGGTGCTCGCTGGCGGCGATGGCCTCGTGCTCGGTCCAGACGTCGGCGATCGAGGAATCGGCCATCATCCAGTACCGGCATTTGGGGTGCGTGACCCATGCGTGCAGCAGTGGGGCGTCGACGGCCGGATCGACCGGGCGGAGCGCGAACTCGCCGAGCCGGTCGTCGTGGTGCTTGAACGTGTCCGGAGCGTGCATCATGCGGTGGTCTCCTGCGGTGCGGCGAAATCCTGGAAGGCGATGCGCCGCTCGATCGGATAGACCTCGCGGCCGGTCATGGCGCGGATGATCCACGAATTGCGGTAGGCGGCCATGCCCAGATCGGGTGTGACGAAGCCGTGCGTGGACAGCTCGGCGTTCTGGACGAACACCTCGCCCTCGCCTGCGGCGTCGACGCTGTAGTCGCGGCGGGCCTCCAGGCGTCCGCGGGCGTCGAAGCGCAGCCGTTCGCGGATGCCGTCGAGGAACGCGGGTGGAGCGCCGCTGTAGCCGGTCGCCAGGACCAGGCCCTCGGTGCGCAGCTCGAAGTCGCGGCCCTGTTCGTGCTGACGGACGCCGAGGACGAACTCCTCGCCTTCGGGCGTCCCCGCGGCGGCGGCTTTCTCCACCGTGCAGTTGGTGAGCAGTCGAGTCGGGATCTGGCCGTGCTCGAAGCGCTTCCGGTACAGCAGGTCGTAGATCTCGTCGATCAACTCGGCGTTGATGCCCTTGTAGAGACCCTTGTGCGCGGCGTTGAGCTCCTCGCGCTCGGCGGCGGGAAGCGCATGGAAATAGTCCACATAGTCTGGACTGGTCATTTCCAGAGTCAGCTTGGTGTACTCCAAGGGGAAGAATCTGGGCGAGCGCGTCACCCAGTCCAGCCGAGGCGAATCCGGCCCGAGGTCTTCCAACAGATCCCGGTAGATCTCGGCGGCGCTCTGGCCGCTGCCGACCACGGTCACGCTGCCGCACCGGCGCAGCCGCTCCCTATGCTCCAAATAGGATGAAGAGTGGCAGAGGGTCGCGCCGCTCAATTCGCGGCACGCCGGCGGCACCCACGGCGGAGTGCCGGTGCCGAGCACCAGCCGCCGCGCGAATGCCACGCGCTCGCCCGCCGGGCCGGTGCTGCGGACCGCATAGGCCCCGCGCCGACCGTCCCACTCGACGCCCACCGCCTCGCGTTCGAAGTGCAGATTGCCGAGCTTCCCCGCGGCCCACCGCAGATAGTCCTGGAACTCGCTGCGCAACGGGAAGAACGACTCCCGGATATAGAACTGATAGATCCGGCCCCGTTCCTTGAGGTAGTTGAGGAACGAGTACGGCGACGTGGGATCGGCCAGCGTCACCAGATCGGCCATGAACGGCACCTGCATGGTCGTGCCCTCGACGAGCATCCCCGGATGCCAGTCGACTGCCGCCTTGCGTTCCAAGAAGATCCCGTCGAGGCCCTCGACGGGTGCGGCCAGGCACGCCAGACCGAGGTTGAACGGCCCCAGGCCGATGCCGATGAAATCGTGTGTTCGCCGCTCGCTCATCTATGCCTCCTGGAGCGTCGCGCCGTGCCGGGCGAGCGCGTCGAGGACCGCGGCGATGTCCTCGAGGGTCGTCTCGGGGTTGAGCAGCGTGAGCTTGAGGGCCGTGCGGCCGTCGACGCGCGTGGCGGCGACCATGCCCTCGCCCGCGGCGGCGATCGCCTCGCGGGCCAGGCGCTGCGCCTCATCGCCGCCCTTGACGCGGAACAGGACGGTGGACAGCTGCGAGACCGGCGCGGCCGTCTCGAAACGCGGATCGGCCTCCAGGCGAGCCCAGGCCGCGGCGGCCAGATCGCAGACCCGGTCGAACATCGAACCGATCGCATCGGGGCCCAGGACGCGCAGCGTCATCCACAGTTTCAGGGCGTCGAGCCGTCGCGTGGTCTGGAGGCTCTTGTCGACCTGGTTGGGAAAGACGGCCTCGGCCGGGTTGAGGTAGTCGGCGTGGTGGGCGGCGTGCCGCAGCGAGGCCCGGTCGCGCACGAGCACCGCCGAGGAGCTGACCGGCTGGAAGAACGATTTGTGGTAGTCCACGGTGACCGAGTCGGCGCGTTCGATCCCGTCGACCAGGTCGCGCCTTTGCCGCGAGACCAGGAGCCCGCAGCCGTAGGCGGCATCCACATGGAACCAGACTCGGTGCGCCTCGCATACTTCGGCGACCGCCGCGAGCGGGTCGATCGAACCGAAGTCGGTGGTGCCCGCCGTGGCGACGACGCCGGCCGGCACGAGTCCCGCGCCTCGGCAGTGTTCCAGGGCCGCATCGAGCGCGCCCGGGTGCATGCGGAATCGTGCGTCGGCCGGGACGGTGACCACGGCGTCCTCGCCGAGCCCGAGCAGGCGGGCGGCCTTGGCGACGCTGAAGTGGCTGTGGGGCGAGGCGAACAGGCGCAGCCTCGGGAGGACCTCGGCGCTGCGCAGCGCCGTCTCGCTGTTCTTGACGATGTGCTCGACCGCCTCGTCGCGGGCGAGGAGCAGGGCGTGCAGGTTCGACTGCGTGCCGCCGGAGGTGAAGACGCCGTCCGCCTCGGAGTCGAATCCGATCCGTCCAGCGGTCCATTCGATGAGGCGCCGTTCGATGAAGGTGCCGCCCGCGCTCTGGTCCCACGTGTCCACTGAGGTGTTGACGGAGGCGAGGACGGCCTCGGCGGCGACGGCCGGGAGCGCGACCGGGCAGTTGAGGTGCGCGAGGTAGCGGGGATGGTGGAACCAGACGGCATCGCGCAGGTAGAGATCGCCGATCTCGTCGAGTGCGTCGCCGAAGGTGGGCAGGGGGCGGTCGAGGTCGACCGCGTCGACGGCGGGGGCCAGTTCGGCGGGGGCGATGCCGGTCCAGGGGCGGTCGACCTCGGTGAGGCGTTCGCAGATTCGTTGGGCCACTTCGTTGACCAGGGAACGGTATGTCTCGGCTGATTCGCGGTTGAGCAGTGCGGGCGCCCCGCTGGGGGAATCCGGAGGCGCGGGGGCGGGGCGGAATTCTGCGGCGCTGATCGGCACTGAGCCACGTCCTTTCATGACCGGCCGGTCACGGCCGGGAAGATGACGGAGGTTAGCCTAACCTAATTAGCGGAAAGGGAGAAGGGGAATCTCAGATGGTGATGTTCTCCACTTCGAAGGACGAACCGGCTCAAGATCATTTTCCGGTTCGAAAGCGCTGCCGCCCATGGCCTCGGGGCGGCGCTGAGCTCGGGGGATATTCGAGTCACAGTGGACATTCTTTGTGGGCGAAGGCGTCAGCCCTTGCCCTGCATGGAAAGTGATGCGGGGCGTTTCCGGCGGGCGGCGTGCCGAGCCGCGGACGGGTGCGGGCGAAGGCACGGGCCCCGGCACTGTCCCCCGACGGCAGTGCCGTCGACCAGCTGCCGTATATGGACTGTCCTATGCCGCTGCGAAGAGCTTCGACGCACGCGGGCGTGCTTCCCTCCGGCCGGACGGTGACGGTCGAGCGCTCGTCGCCGTGCGCCGGGCCGTCCGGTCTCGACGAAAACCGGCAGCGCCCGGGTGCCGTCCGCTGCCGGTTTCCCGGGGAGCGCTCCGGTCTCCGGGCCGGAACGGGCGCCTCCGCCGGCGGGCGTGCGGGTGCGGCGCGGTCCACGAACGGGAGGCCGACGCCGAGACCGGCCTTCGCCGCGAAGGCGGGCGGCTCGTGGCCGGAGGACTCGCGGACACGCGGAACGCTTTGCGGAGTCCGTGTCGGCCCCGGGAAACCGGGCAGTGGACGATGAAGCAGGGGCCCGCCCGCAGCCGGGACGCGATACGCGGACCGCAAGCCGGGAACCTCTCTCCTTCAGGAAGGAGCGGAAGTCAAACCGCCCGTGCGACGGTGATGATCGAGCGGGAGGCGTCGGGTTCGAAGGGCGTTCCGTCCCAGGCGCCGAACCGGTCTGCGACGGTGAACCCGGCCGCGGCGAGGTGGCGGTCCAGGGCTTCGGGGCCGATGAAGCGCAGGCCGCAGGAGGCCACGAGCGGCTGCTCCCAGTACACGGCCTCGAACATCGCCTTGAGCGCGACGACGCCGTGCTCGTCGGGCTCGCCGGCCTCCTGGCGGATGAGCATGGGCTCCCCGAGCGGGTCCACGAACGCGGAAGGGGGCCCGGAGTTCCAGTCGCGCCATTCGCGCACGGCCGGATTGCGAGTGTCGAACACGAAGCGCCCGCCGTCGACGAGAGCGCCGCGGACCGCGGCGAGCGATGCGCGGGTCGACTCGTCGTCGAGCAGGCATTGGAAGGCGTTGCCGCTCATGATCGCCAAGTCGAATGCGCCCTTCCACGGCGCTTCGGCGGCCGAGGCGAGCACCCATTCGGCGGCATCGGACTCGCGGGCCTGGTCGAGCATGGCCGGATCGGGGTCGATGCCGCACAGGCGCCCGGCGTGCCCTTCGGAGCGGGCGCGGCGCAGGATCGTGCCGGTGCCGCACCCGACGTCGAGGACGTTTGCAGCTTCCATGACGAGGTCGAGGTAGAAGGTCTCGCCGTCGCCCCAGGTGTTGAGGTGGTCGTAGAGCAGCGCGTCCAGGGTCTCTCCGTCGAGGGAGCGGGGATCGTACGCCAGTGCCATCGCGCCAGTATGGGGATCTCTTCGGCCCGCTGCAACCGCTTTTCGCGGTGATCGCAGGACCGCCTTCGGGGCCGTCCGGGGGCGAGGCCGATTCGTCGCCCCCGGCGCCTCGTTGCCCTGTCGCCTCGATGGTGCGACCGCCCCGAGTGGCTCCGCTGTTCCCTCGGGCGACGCCCGGGCCGTTCAGTACTTCTTCGCCAGGGCCCGCATCAGCTGCGCATAGGCCCAGCCGGTGAAGTTGTCGCCGTCGCTGACGCTGGAGCCCTCGGCCTTGCGCATCTTGAGCACGGCCGCCGCGGTCTTGGGGCCGTAATCGCCGTCCACCGTTCCCGGATCGTATCCCGCGTATTGGAGCGTGCCCTGGAGCCCTTTGACCCTGTCGCCGCTGTCGCCCCGCTTGAGTCCGATCACGTCTCCTCCTCCGAACGTGTCCACCAGCCCCCATGAGTCGGAGGCGTCGTATGCTCCCGTGCTCTGCCCGTCCGGCCCGACGCCGACAGACACATGCATGTGCACGGTGTGGGGATTGGAGCCGCTATAGCTTCGCCACCCCTCGTCCGCCTTGGCCTTCGACCAGATCCGCCGGTTCCAGATGACGTATTTGACGGCCCGGTGGGGCCGTCTGCGAAGGTGCTCGGCGAACGCGTGCATATCGGCACCGTTGCCGGGGTCATGCGTGAAGTCGATCGCGCAGACGACGCCCGCACTGTTCGGATTGTGATCCGAAGGCGACCCTTGGTGGGCCTTGTCGCCGATGGTGCCGTCCGAGGCCGTGGACCGGTCGGGTGCGACCGTGTTCATCTCCTCGCGCAGCGCCGTCAAGCTCTTCGCCAATCGCCATGCCATGAGCCCTCCTGCCGAACCGTCGAAAACGGGTGTGGTTCCCCAATCGACATGGTAAACGAACAGAAGTCATAATTCATCTTCGCAGGGCTGAAATCGGTCAAAGAGGATCCAAGGTGATCGCCTTGGGCCGCAAGGTGACACAAAGAAACGAGGAGGTCCGGGCGGCAGTGGAAATTCACCCGAAAGAGTGGGCCGGGCGGCCGCTCCGAGGCGCGGCGGGCACACCGGTCGCCTGGAGGACCCTCAGTCCGTCGGCACCTCCGTCGGCACGTCCGTCAGCTCCGACTGCAGATCGTCGAGGCACTCCTGGATGTTCCCCGAGTAGCCCTCTTCCCGGCACTTCTCGTCGACGGCCTGGAATACCAGCACGTACATGATGATCGCGAGCGCGAGCGCCACCACGCCGAGGACGATGCCGGTGATCGACATGCCCTTACCGGCGTGGCGCTTGCCGCTGGAGATCAGACCGACGATACCGAAGATGATCGCCAGGGCGGCGAGCACGAACGAGACGATGTTGACGACCGGGATGAACGCCAGGACCACGGCGATGATGCCGAGGACGAGCGCGGTGACCGCGAAGCCGTTGCCGCGCTTGGGCGCGTGCTCGGCGGCGGGTTCGGGCGAATAAGTCATGAAGGCTCCTTGGCTCGTGCCGGGAACGACAGTCGAACCCGCGTGAGTCTAAGGCACCCTCATCGCCCCGCGCCCGATTTCGGCTGAAACGCCTCCGGGTGCGCTCACCGGTCCACACCGAGATCGCGGTGAGGATCACCGACCATGGTCGAGGGATCGACGACGCGGTCGAAGTCCTCGGCGCTCACGCCGAGCGCGAGCGCCGCTTCGCGCAGCGTCGTGCCCTCCTGGTCGGCCTTGTGGGCGATGGCGGCGGCCCGGTCGTAGCCGATATGCGGGCTCAGCGCGGTCACGAGCATCAGCGAGCGCCCCACGTAATCGGCGACCTTCTCGGTGTCGAGCTCAGTGCCCTCGACGCTGAAGACCCGGAGCCCTTCGGCGGCGTCGCCGAGGATCCGAGCCGAGTGAAGGACGTTGTCGATGACGAGCGGGCGCATCGTGTTGAGTTCGAAGTTGCCCTGCGCTCCCGCCGCGGCGACGGTCGAGTCCTCACCGATCACCTGGAGACAGACCATGACGGTCGCCTCC
>JAJYSW010000163.1 GCA_021793335.1 Actinomycetes bacterium | reverse complement strand
CGAGGCGTTCGAGCAGGTGGGTGCGGCCGCACCCGGGCGGTCCGGTGAAGATCACCAGGCCGGTCTCGGTCAGTGCGTCGGCGGCTTGACGCAGGGCGTCGTCTCGGTCGGCGCAGGGCGCGGTCGCCCGCGGTCGGGCGGGCGCCGGTGGGGGGCGCAGGCCGGGGGCGGGAGACGACGGGACGGCCAAGGGGGCTCCTTCACGCTCTGGCACGATTGGGGGAGGCGGTGATCCGCCTGTGGTTTGTATCGTCGTTGTCAGTCGACGGATCGCCGACGCCTCTCATGATATTGCGGAAACTTCGATGCCGCAGACCGGCGTCGGCGGCCGGTCCGCGACTCGGAGGAAAGGGCGGATGCGTCAGCATGGTGGCAGGGCAACTCACCACGAGTGTGGCGAGCATGTGCGAGGAGCTGTCCGGGAAGGTCAGCGGCTCCTCACGTGCCGTCGTCGAGGAGGTGGCCTCTCGGTTGGGGCAGCCGTTGCGAGTCGCCGTCGCCGGTCGGTTGAAGGCCGGGAAGTCGACGCTGGTGAACGCGCTCATCGGCCGTCGTGTCGCTCCGACCGCGGCCGGGGAGTGCACTCGTGTGGTGACGCAGTTCCGGTACGGTCCGGCCGACCGGGTCGATGTGATCGCCCGTGACGGCCGCAGTCATGCCGTGCCGTTGGATGCGGGTGGCATGATTCCGACGACGCTGCCGATTCCCGCCGACGATGCGGCGATGATCGATGTGCAGTTGTCCTCGGATCGGCTGCGGGACCTGATCGTGATCGATACGCCCGGTCTCCAGTCGGTCAACACCGATATCTCGGATGCGGCCCGTGAGATGTTGTTCGCCGCGCCCATCGCCGAGGACGTCGACGATGATTCCCGGGAGGCCGTGGCCGGGGCCGAGGCGATCATCTACGTCGTGACCCAGCAGGTCCGCGCCGATGACGTCGAGGCCTTGGAGGCGTTCGCGAAGGCCTCGCAGCAGCTGTCGAGCTCTCCGATGAACTCCTTGGCGCTGTACAACAAGGCCGATAAGCTCGCTCCCGGTCCCGGCCAGGACCCGTGGCCGGTGGCCGGGCCGATCGCCGCCGACCAGGCCGCGATCCTGCGTCGCGCCGTGTGCGACGTCGTGCCGGTGGTCGGGCTGCTGGCCGAGACCGCCGAGGCCGGGCTGCTGACCGCCGCCGACTGCGAGGCGCTGCGCACCCTCGCCGGTCTCGACGAGGAGAAGCGAGCGCTCATGCTCGCCTCGGCCGGCCTGTTCACCTCCACCGACGGCCCGGTCGATGTCGATCAGCGCCGTCGCCTGCTGGAGCGGCTGGACCTGTACGGGATCAACTTCGCGATCGCGCATCTGCAGGCGAATCCGCATCTGGCGACCGGTGAGCTGGTGCGGCTGCTGTTCGCGGCCTCGGGGTTTCCCCGGCTGCGTACCACGTTGCACCAGATCTTCGGGGTCCGCGCCGATGTCATCAAGGCCGGTTGGGCGCTCTCGCGCTTGGAGGGCGCGGCCTCCTCGGGGCCGCCGGGCGACCGGGATCTGCTGCGCGGCGCGGTCGAGTCGATCGTGGCCCGGCCCGAGTATCACCGGTTGCCGCTGTTGGAGGCCGCCGCTTCGGTCACCACCGGGCAGGTCGCCCTGCCCGAGGAGATGGAGGCCGAAGTGGCCCGCCTGGCACTGACCGACGATGCCGGCGTCGTCTTGGGGATGCCCGAGGCCCCCCGTCCCCAGTTGCGGCGCGCGGCGATCGCGGCCGCCTCGCGTTGGCGCGCGTTCGCCAATGGCGGCGCCACTCCCGCGCAGGCCCGGGTGGCGAACGTGGTGCATCGTGGTTTTCATCTGCTGGCGCAGCGTCTAGGCTGAGAAGGACTAAGGAGCATATTGTGACGATTCGACTCGGCGGGCCCCTGGTGGGGGCGTTGGTCGGCCTCGCCGCCGCCGGCCTGGGCGCCGTGTTCATCGCCGACGAACTCGACTGGCGGCTCCTCGCCGTCGCCTGCGGATCGGTCCTGGTCGCCGCCGTCGTCACCGTCGTCTGCGGCCGGTCCCTCACCCCCGCTCCGGCGGCCGGTCCCCTCCCGGACCCGGCGGCCGATGCGGCACTGGCCCAGACCACCGCCGACCGGGCCGCGCTCGTGGACGCCTGCGTGTGGATGCGGGACCGGGCCACCTCCCCGGCGCTGGCCTCCCACCTCGACCAGACGTTCCAGAAGGTCGGTGTCGCCGCCGTGGACGCGACCGGGCAGCGGTTCGATCCGGCCGTGCACGAGGCCGGTGCGACCGTCGCCGCGCCCGGGCCGGCCGAGGACGGCATCATCGCCGGCACCCAGACGCCCGGTTACACCGATCGCGGTCGGCTGCTGCGCCACCCGATCGTGACCGTCTACCGCGGGCAGGTGCGCGCATGAGCACCGCCACCGAGACCAAGTCGAAGCCGAACCCGGCCGCGCAGATCCACAAACTGTGCGTCAAGGCCGCCAAGGCCGGGACCGCTTCCCTGCGGTCGGTCGATCCCAGGGCCGCCGCCGAAGTCGACGAAGTGGCCCGGTGGCAGCCCGACAAGCCCGTCGCCGTCGTCGTCGGCGAGACCAAACGCGGCAAGTCCTCACTGATCAACGCCCTGTTGGGTACGCCGGGCCTCTCGCCGGTGGACGCCGCGGTCGCCACTACCGCCTATTTGGAGTTCTCTCACGCCGAGCAGCCCTCGGTCAGGGCCTGGCAGCCCGGTGCGGCCGACCCGATGCTCCTGGGCGTGGGCGATCTGCGCGACTGGGCGACCCGCTTGGGCACCATACCGCCGGGGATGGTGCCACCGCGGCGGATGCTGGTGGGCCATACCGCCCCCCTGCTCAAATACATGTCCATCGTGGACACGCCGGGGACCGGCGGCCTCGACCCCGACCACGCCCAGATCGCACTCGAAGCGGTCGCCAGAGCCACCTGCCTGATCATGGTCACCGACGCGTCCTCACCGATGGCCAAAACCGAACTGGACTTCCTGTCCGAGGCCTCCCGACGCGTCAACTTCGTGGTATTCGCACTGACCAAGACCGACACCTACCCCGGTTGGCGCACCGTCCTCGACGAGAACCGAGCCCTGATCGAGGCGCACGCCCCCCGGTTCCGCCACGCCCCCCACTACCCGGTCTCGGCCATGCTCGCCCAACACGCGCTGGCCTCCCAGGGCCCCACCCGCCAAGCCCTGGCCAAAGAATCGGGCATCGGCAAACTCCAACGGGCCCTGGTCCGCGTCTCCACCGCCGGGAAGGCCCTGGTCGCCGCGAACGTGGTACGCGCCGCCCGCACCGAATTCGCTCGCCTGGCCACCTCGGCGCAGGCCGACATGAAAGCCTACGACCCCGACCCCGAATCGGCCAACCGCCTCAAAGAGGAGAAGAAGCAGGTCCTGGCGACCCGCCGCACCGAGACGAAGAAAGCGAACCTGGCCCTGCGCGTCGAGACCCAGCGCGCCAAGATCGAAGTCCAAGGCCGGCTGCGGGCCCACCTCCAGCAACTGGAGGAGGCACTGCTCGACGAAGTCGAGAAGGCCAATAAGGCCGCACTCGAATCCCTCCCCCACCGCGTCGACATCGCATTGCAGGGCATCGCCGCCCGACTCTCGGGCGAACTGCACCAACGGTTCGTGCTCCTGGCCGAACGGGTCCTGCGGCAAGTGTTCAACGACGAGGAACTGCGTCAGGCGACCAGTTCGATCTCGGCCGGGCTCCGCGCGGCCTCTTCGGGACGGTCCAGACGCGATGCCAATAACGACGGAGCGCTGCTCATGGCCTCCTCGGCGGGCGTGGCGATGATGGCCGGCCGGGCCGTCACGATGGGCGCCGGCGCGGTTGGCCTGGGCGCCTTGACCGGCATCAGCGCGGTCGCACTGTCGGCCTCGGGGATCGGTGTCGGCATCGCCGCGGCCGGATTCCTGCTGTACCGGCGCAAGATCCAAGGCAACCGCCAGGCCGCGAAACAATGGACCCAGCGCATCATCGCCGAGGCCAGAGCGAACCTCAACGAGGAGATCGGCTTCCGCTTCACCGAAGTCGAATTCGTGTTCAACTCCACGCTCGACGACGCGCTGGAGCGCCGCGGCTCCGAGTACGATGCGCGGATCGCGGCGGCCGAATCGGCCGCCAAAGCCGACCAGGCGGCCCGCGCGAAGAAGAAAGACGCCCTCAAGCAGCGACGCGACTCGATGGCGCAGAAGGTGAAACAGCTCGACGAGGTACTGGCCAAAGCCCGTACACTCGTGCCAGGCGAGGAGGATCCCGATGGATGAGTTCGACGAGTTCGCCGCCGGCGGCGAGGGCGGACCCGACGGGTTCGACGAAGCCGACATGGACGATGCCGGCCCCTCCTCCGCCTTCGAAGACTTCGACGACGAGACGACCGAGGACCCGGCCGATCTCGACGCGTTCGACTTCGGCGACGAAGCCCACCCCGGCCTGGAAGCCGAACTCGACGACGTATTCGACGAGGGCTTCGAATCCGAATTCGACGAGAACGACTTCGACGAGGAGCCCCCGGCCACACCCGACGACACGGCGTACGCGGCGACCTATGAGGACGCACTGGTCGACCAGGCCGACAATCCGGCCGTATTCCCGCCCGAACTGGACGTGGACGTGCCCGAACCGGTCGACGGCTACCCATGGGTCGATCTCGACACGCTGGGGCAGGCCGAGACCGAACCGTGGGTGAACACCACCGACACCTCCGACTACGCCGCCGCCGACCTGGACGACGTCGCCTCAGAGGCGCTCTCCCGGTTCTGGCAGCAGCCGATGTGACCTGCGGCCCGAACGGCCGAAGCACCGCCGGCCGCACACAAATCCCTCCACAATGCTGGAAATATCGCGTTGTGGACCCCGTGACCCGACCACGACGGCGTGAATTTCTCGGACCTGGCGACACCGCCGATGCCCCCTCGACGGTAGATTGACTCCATTACCGTCGACTCGGCGCGGCCGGGCCCTCACCGCCGCATCGATCCGTCCCCATACGACCGACCGGGAGCAGTGTGGTGAACGAACCGGACCACTACCGCATCCTCGGCGTGAGCCCGGAAGCACCACGCGGCGACATCCAAGCCGCCTACCGGCGACGCCTGCGAGAAACACACCCTGACCGCGGCGGCGACCAGAACGCCTTCCACCGGGTCCAGACCGCCTGGGAGACCCTCTCGCATCCGGGACTGCGCCGTGAATACGACCTGCTGCGGTTCGGCCGCCGCGCCGCGAAACGATACGGCCGCGCCGCCGCCCGCCCCGCACACCGCAAGGTCCGCGGCTGGACCGTCCAACCCGCACCGCCCACAGCACCGCCCGACACCGGACCGGGGGCACTGGTCACCGTCCCCTGGCATGCACGACTGCAACGCCGCCGCGCCACCACCAAACCCTCACTGTGGACCGAACTGCTCGCGCTCGCGGCCCTGTGCACCCTCTGGCTCGCCTCCGGGCTCGCATTCTGCGCCCTCGCCCTGACCGGGACCGCGCCACTGCCGATCCGGGCCCTGGCGATCCCCCTCGCCCTGGCCGGGGCCATCGCCGTCCTCACCCAGGCCGCCCGCACCCGCCGCACCGTCGAACACCGGACGCCGCCGCTGCCCAAGACCCGCCTGGCCCTGGCCGTCCTGATCGGCGCCGCAGCCGTCTGGGCGGCCGGCCCCGGCTCCTGGCTGGGCTGGACCCTGGCCCTCTACGCCATATCCAGCGCAGCCCTGACCTGGCCGGTCCGCCGCGTCCGCCGGGCCGGGGCCCTGCGCCGCTCGGTCGGATCGGCCCTGCGCGAATTCAACGCCTTCGGCCCGGCCGGCACCAGACCCAAAGCCGACCGCCCCACCGGGCGGCTCCTGCGCGAAGTCCTCACGAACCTGCCCGCCGCGCGCCTGTTCGTGTCCCTGCCGGCCACCGGATCGGTCCGCATCCCACACGCGATCGTCTGCGGCGACCGCCTCGCGCTGCTGTGCGCCCCGGTCGGCCGCGACACCGGCGACGCCGACGCCGACAACCTCGCCGCCGCCGTCGAAACGATCGCCGCCGAACTGCCGGACGCCCACGTCCACGGCTGGATACTGTGGCCGACCCTCCCCGAAGCGGGACCGACCGCACGCGATGGCGACGTCGAGGACGTCGCCGTCGACACCGCCGCGGCCGACATCGGCCTATGGCTGGCCGCCGGCGGCTCCTACTATGACCTGCCGGTGCTCCAAGCCCTACGGCTACGACTGTCCACCGTCCCCTCGCAACGATCGGACTCACGCGCTCCCGCCGTGCGCGCGTGAGACAACGCACGAGCCGCCCCCGGCCCGAAGTGAGTACAGTGCAAAGCGATGAACGCCACCCGCCGCGCCGACACCCTCGTCGCCGACCGGCTCCGCACGGCCGCCGCACGCGAATCACTCCCCGTTCCCCCACCAGGCGCCACCGCCGCCGAAGCGGCCCGCACCGTCAGCGCCGGATCCGCGCACGCCGACCGGTTCCGCACCGAGGTCGCCTCGGCGGTGACCGGCACCGCCCTCGCGCTCGACGCCGCCGCCGCCCACCCGGCCGACCTGTGGGCCCACGCCGCCGCAGCGCACCCCGACCCGACCGTCTGGTTCGAACAGGCCGTCGTCCTCGGCCACCCGGTCCACCCGCTCGCCCGCAGCCGGGACACGATGACCGAATCGCAGATCCGCTCCTGGGCCCCCGAGCACCGGCCCCGCATCGACCTGGGCCTGCACCGCATCGACGGTGTGGACGCCCGCCCCGACTGGCCCGCCCGCGACCGACACGGCCCCCTCCTGCCGGTCCACCCCTGGCAGGCCGAACGCCACCGTCTCGGACCGGCCGCCGCGGCCTGGACCGGAGCCGCCCCGCTGATGAGCGTGCGCACCGTCTCCACCGGACAGCGGCACGTCAAATGCGCCGTCGACCTCCAGTTGACCTCCGCGGTCCGCCACGTCTCGACCGCCGCCGCCCACAACGGCCCGGCCGTCGCCGCACGCCTGGCCCCCAGCGCCGACCGCTGCCGGATCACGCTCCTGCCCGAGACCGCCGCGGCCGTCCACGGCCCCCACGGGCCCAGACCGGACCTGGCCGCGATCATCCGGCCCGCGCCGCACCGCCTCGCCGGGCCCCGCATCGTCCCTTTCGCGGCCCTGGCCGAACCGTGCCCGGCCACCGGCCGCCCCATCGCCGCGGCCCTGACCGCCGACCTCGACCGCTGGTGGCCGGCCCTGATCGCAGTGGCCCTCGCGCCGCTGCGGCTGTTCGCCGACACCGGCGTCGCTCTCGAAGCCCACGGCCAGAACCTCCTGATCGCCTTCGATGCCGACCGGCCCGACCGGGCCGTCTACCGCGACTTCGGCGGTATCCGCGTCCCCCGCACCGACTGGAGCGACATGCACGGCGCCATC
>JAJYSW010000162.1 GCA_021793335.1 Actinomycetes bacterium | reverse complement strand
CGGTCGGAGACGACGACGTCGGCCCGGCGGAGCAGTTCGAGCCCGCGGAGGGTGATCAGGTCGGCGTCGCCGGGGCCGGCGCCGACGAGGGCGACGCCCGCGCCGCCTCCGCCGCCCCGAGTGCGGGGCGCGTCGATCTCGCCCGAGCGCAGCCGTGCGGCGACCGCGTCGCGGACGGCTGCGGCGCGGCCGGGATCGCCGGAGGCGCTGATGGCGATGCTGACGCCGTCGAAGGCGGTCCGGGCGAGCGTCCAGGCGTCGGAGGCCGCGGCGTCGTCGGCGCGGACGCACCAGATGCGGTCGGCTTCGGCTTCGGCGGCGACGGCGGCGTTGACGGCGGGGTCGTCGGTGGCGGCGAGCACGAACCAGGCTCCGGCGGTGTCGCCGCTTCTCCAGCCGCGTCGCTCCCAGTGGATTTCGTCGCGGTCGGCGTAGTCGCCGAGGGTGGTGGTCACTTCGGGGGCGATGAGCCGGACGTGCGCGCCCGCGTCGAGTAGTCGCGGGATGCGCCGGGCGGCGACGGTGCCGCCGCCGACGACGAGGACCGTTTTGCCGCCGAGTCGCAGCCCCACCTCGTAGACCGACACGTCCGCCTCCTCCACTCCAGCGCAAACTCGATAAGCCTAGGCGGGTTCCGTCTCGTCCGGCCAACGGGCATGTTCCGTACCGGACACACGCCACGGGAAGTCTTCATGCGAGGCGGGCGGCGCTCCTGCGCACCTTCACGAAACCCGCATCGGCAACCGTGAGTTTTTTCACCTTCGAGTCGCCATGTGACCTAGGCTGGATATATGCGCGATCGATCCCATCAATGGCAGATGGCCGGCTTCGGCACCAGAAGCACCGGCGATCCGAATTCGCGCGCCGAGGGCGCCTATTCCCTTCTGCGCACCAGTCTGCTATGCGGGCTGGCGGTGGCGGCCCTGGTATTCCCGCTGGTAGCGATGGGCGGGTTGAGCGCCAAAGCCGGTTTCGACGCGATCGACGTGCTCTCCGAGGAGGTCGCCGAGACCGACCCGCCGCTCACCTCGTACGTGTACGCCGCCGACGGCGAGACGCTCGTGAGCCTGTTCTACGACGAGTTCCGCCGTCACGTGAGCCTCGACGAGATCTCGCCGGTGATGCAGCAGGCGATGGTGGCCGCCGAGGACGCCCGCTTCTACGACCACAACGGCGTCGACTACCGCGGCATCATGCGGGCCGCCGTCGCCAACCAGACCTCCGGCGGCGTCGAGCAGGGCGCTTCCACGATCACCATGCAGTACGTCAGAGGCGCACTCCAGCTCAACGCCGAGACGATCGACGAGGTCATCGACGCCACCGAGCAGAGCGCCGGCCGGAAGCTGCGCGAGGCCAGGCTCTCGTTGGCCATCGAGGAGCAGCTCACCAAGGACGAGATCCTCGAACGGTATCTGAACCAGGTCTACTTCGGGCACAACGCGTACGGCATCTTCGCGGCCGCCCAGGTGTACTTCTCCAAGCATCCCTCCGAGTTGGAGGTGCACGAGGCGGCGATGCTGGCCGGGCTCGTGCAGGCGCCCTCGTCCTACGACCCGATCACCTCCGACCAGACCTCGGCGCTGAGCCGACGCAACTGGGTGCTCGACCAGATGGTCGAGGTCGATTACCTGTCCCGGGGCGACGCCTCGGAGCTGCGGAGCCTGCCGATCGAGCTCAACACGTCAGACCCGCCGAACTCGTGCATCGGCGTCGAGGGCACCACGAGCGAGTACGGCTTCTTCTGCGACTACTTCCGGCGCTGGTGGCGCGCCCAGGATGCCTTCGGGGAGACTCCCGCCGACCGCGAAAGGGAGTTGCGCCAGGGCGGCTACACCGTCATCACCTCGATCGACCCCGATCTCCAGGAGCTGGCCAACGACACCGTCAATGAGGCGCACGGTCAGCGCAACCCGATCGCGCACGGCGCGGTGGTGATGGAGCCGGGCACCGGGCGCATCAAGGCGCTCGGGTTGAACCGGACGTTCTCCTACGACCAATCGGACAACGGGCCGCACTCCGACCCGAGTTTCGTCGACCGCAAGGGCAACTATCCCAATACCGTCAACCCGGTGCTCGGCGGCGGCCCCACCGGCGGTTACCAGGCCGGATCGACGTTCAAGATCTTCACGTTGCTCGCGGCCCTCGACGAGGGCTACCCGCTCGACCACCACATCTACTCCCCCGACCGCGTCGCCACCAGCTTCGTGTCCTCGGCCACGGCGTGCGGCGGGTACTGGTGCCCGAAGAACGGTTCGGCGTCGATGGCCGGGGACCGCACCATGTGGTCGGGTTACGGCATGTCCGTCAACACCTACTTCGCGCAGCTGATCGACCAGGTGGGGGCGGACAAGACCGTGGAAATGGCCGAGCGCATGGGCCTGGAGTGGCGCAGTGAGGGCGATGCCTACTACGCCTCGGAGGAGCGCCGCGCCGGCTGGGGGCCGTTCACCCTCGGCGTCTCCGACGTGCAGCCGATCGAGATGACGAACGTGTTCAACACGCTCGCGGCCGAAGGCGAATACTGCGAACCGATACCGGTGCTGCGGATCATCGACCCGCACGGGCAGGAACTGGACATGGCCGCGCCGCGCTGCCACCAGGAGCTCGACGAGGACATCGCCAGAGCGGCCACCGACGCGGGCCGGTGCGTGACCGAGACCGAACGCCGGGGCGTCGACTGCGGCGACTGGGGCACCTCCCGCGTCGTCGGCGAAATCCTGGACCGGCCCGTGGCCGGCAAGTCCGGTACGACCGACGGGGACAGGGCCTCGTGGTTCCTCGGCTACACACCACAGCTGACGGTGGGCGCTTTCATGTCCGACCCCGACTACACCTTCAACCCGGTGGGGTCGTCGCGATCGGTGATCTCGAAGGAGACGGTCGGCACGATCCTCAAAGGGGCGTTGAAGGACGAACCGGTCGAGGACTTCACGACGCCGTCGAAGAAGATCCAGTTCGGGGACTGACCGGCTCGGCCTCGGCCCGGGGCCCGGCGTCGGCCTCGAAGCCGTCGTCGGGCTCGTCCCGCAGTTCCCTACGGACCAGGACGAGCCAACCGATCGGGGCCATCACGGCGAACAGCGCCCACTGGACGGCGTACGAATAGTTCTGCCAGGCGCTGAACGAGGGCGTCTGCAACGGCTGCATCCCCTCGGCGGGTTCGAGCTGGCCGATCCAGGCGTCTCGCAGTTCATAGTCGAGATGGTCGCCGAGCTGGTCGAGGTTCAGACGCCGCCCCAGCAACAGCCCGTCCTCGGCGGTGACCTCACCGCCCGAAGGCTCGCTCTCGTAGAGGCGGCCGACGATGGTCAGCTCGCCGGTCGGCGGCGCCGGGTAATCCAGGGCCGCGCCGGGGCCGTCCCCACCGACGAAACCGCGGTTCACCAGCAGCGCGGTGCCGTCATCGAGGAGGAGCGGGGTGACGATCTCGAAGCCGTTGACGCTCTCGTTGGTGCGGGCACGCAGCACGATCTCGTTCGCGGGATCGAACGTGCCGGTGGCCTCGACGAGCCTCCACCGGTCGTCCTCGTCGAGCACGGCGTCGGCTGCCAGGACCTCATCGAGCAGCACGGGATCGTCGGCCGCCTCGATCCGGGCGTTGGCGTCGGCGCGCTGATCGGCGCGATCCCATTGCCACTGGGACAGCAGCGCGCACAGCACCACCGCGAAGATCGCGGCGGCGGCGAGTCCCAGCCAGCGCGCGGAGGCCAGGAACCGGTATCGCTCCAACACGTCGCCGAGTCTAGTCCGGGCCTATCATTGCCCCTCATGAGCGATGTCGTGAATGCGGTGCGCGCCGCGATGCCGGGAGTGCGCGCCGATCTGGAGCACCTGGTGCGAATCCCCGGAATCGCGTTCGACGGATTCGACCACGAGCCGGTCCGTCGAGGCGCCGACGAGGTGCAGCGGCTCTTGGGTGAAGCAGGAGCCGCCTCGGTCAGGCAGATCAGTCACGCCGGCGGGCAGCCGAGCGTACTGGCGCACTTCCCGACCCCTGAAGGACAACCGACGGTGCTGCTGTACGCGCACCAGGACGTCCAGCCCGTCGGGGACCCGGCGCTGTGGCATCAGGAAGACCCGTTCGAGCCGGTCGAGCGCAATGGGCGCCTGTACGGGCGCGGCGTCGCCGACGATAAGGCCGGTGTCATGGCGCACCTGGCCGCGCTGCGGGCGTACGGCGGCAAGCCGCCGGTGGGAGTGAAGCTCCTCATCGAAGGCGAGGAGGAGTTCGGCTCACCCACCTTGGAGGCGCTGCTGCGCGAGCACCACGCCGAACTCGCCGCCGACGTCGTGGTCATCGCCGACTCGACGAACTGGCGCACTGAGATCCCCGCGCTCACCACGTCACTGCGGGGTGTGATCAACGTCTACGTGGAGACGGCGCTGTTGACCGGCGCGGTCCATTCCGGCATCTACGGCGGGGCGGTCCCGGACGCGCTGACCGCACTGTGCCGCCTGCTCGCGACACTGCACGACGACGCGGGAGACGTGGCCGTCGAGGGCCTGGTCTCCGGTGAGGCCGCCGATCTGGACTATGACGAGGCGAAGCTCCGGGTCGAGGCCGGGATGCTGAACGGTGCCGAGTTCCTCGGGACCGGGCGGCTGACCGACCGGCTGTGGACGAAGCCGACCGCGACGGTGTTGGGCATCGACTGCCCCGGCGCGGCCGAGGCGGCGAACGCGCTCCAGCCGACGGCGCGCGCGAAGGTCTCGTTCCGCTTGGCGCCGGGTGACAGCGCCGCGAGCGCGATCAAGGCGGTCCGGGCGCATTTCGAGGCGCACGCGCCGTGGGGGGCCGAGGTGCGGATCGTGCCGGAGGCCGGCGCCGGGGACCCGTGCGTGATCGATTCGACCGGTCCGGCGTTCGACGCGGCCCGCGCGGCGTTCGCCGAGGCGTGGGACGGCACGGAACCGGTGGAGATCGGCATCGGCGGTTCGATTCCGATGATCGCCACGTTCCAGGAGCTGTTCCCCGAAGCGGCGATTTTGGTGACCGGCGTGGAGGATCAGCTGTCGAACCCGCACGGACCGAATGAATCGCTCGACTTGGCGATGTTCGAACGGGTCTGCGTGGCCGAAGCGCTGCTGCTGGAGAAGCTCCGCCGCTGAAGTGGAAGGTGGAAGGGCGCCACGGCGCCCTTGCGCACCCGTCAGAAGCTGTCGCGGAATTTGCGCAGCAGTTTGGCGAGCGGGTCGCCGGAGGTCTCGAACACGTCCCGGTAGGACTTGGCCGCCGCCTTGGCCTCTTCGGAGATGGAGGCGTCGGCGTCCCCGTCGCGGCGCGGGTAGTTCCCGGCCAGGTGGTCGCGGTACTCGCCTTCGTCGATCCACTGTTTGAGCGCGGCGGCGCGGGCCACCGAGAAGTCGTGGCTGCGCTGTTCGAGCAGCATGAGTTTGAGGAAGCTGTCGCGCAGGTCGCCGCCGGTCTCGAATTCCTTGGCCTGCTCCAGGAACGCGGCGGTGTCCACGTCGGTCAGGTCGCCGCCGCCGGCCATCTTGGCCATGACGCGGATCGCGGCCGCGGGGTCCTGGACGGCGAGCGCTCCGGCGCGGTCGGCCGAGAGTTCGGATTTGCGGCTCCACTCGGACAGGGCGGCGGTGATGACGCGCAGTCCGACGACGCCCACGGGAATCCACGCGACCGAGGTGGTCAGGCGCAGCAGCACCATGAGCAGCGTGCGGTACAGCCCGTGCCCGGACAGGGCGTGGCCGAGTTCGTGGGCGAGCAGGAACCGCAGTTCGGTCTCGTCGAGGACGTCGAGCGACCCGGAGTTGATGACGATGATCGGGTTGTCGATGCCGATGCACATGCCGCCGAGGTCGGGGTTGCGGGTGATGTAGAGCTCGGGGAGTTCACCGCCGACGTCGAGCGTGGCGGCGACGTTGAGATATGCCTCGTGGACACGTGAGTACTGGTGGCGGTCGACCTTGATGGCCGAGCCGAGGAAGGTCAGACGCAGCGCGCGCTCGGAGACCAGGCCGGAGAGTTTGCGGAGCACGATGTCGAAGCCGCGCAGTTCACGGAGGGCGACCAGTGCGCCCCGATCGGCCGGGTGCTCCCAGGCCCGGGTGGAGATGCCGCGCAGGACCACCGGTTCGCGAGACGTCTCCCGTGGCTCGGCCGGACCGCTGGGAATGGATGGCTGCTGGTCGGACATGCCCGCTCCTCACAGATCGTCTGAGGCCAGTGTGACACAACATTCCCGCTCGGGGTTCCTCCCGTCAGCGCGAGCGCCCGATGCCGTTCGCCCCGAGTGGGAGCCGTGATATCGCGTCCAATGCTCTACTCTGATTCATCAAGGGCCGCAAGTGTTCAGCTGCCGATGTCATGCGTCTACCCACTTTGGCCTTGGTAACAACTTGGCGACAACACGCGGCGCGGCGCTTGACACTCGCGCGGCGGAAGACTACTCATTGAGTTGGGTCAGCAATTCCGGGGCGTCGCGAAGAATCATTTGGGGTGTTCTTCCGACGCCCCGTATCCGTGTGTCGTTCCCGGCGGGTATTCTTGCGCTGGCGCGGCGTCCCTCCTCGAAAGCCCGCCGGGCGCCAGTAGCTCAGCTGGATAGAGCACCGGACTTCTAATCCGACGGTCGCAGGTTCGAATCCTGCCTGGCGCGCCAAAACCGCAGGTAGACATCCCCATAAGCACCTACAATGGCCACTCGGAATCGCCTCCTTGGCCCTTGGTTGCACCGCTGGTTGCACTCCCCCGCCGGAACGCCGCCTCACCGAGGCGGTCGGCCGCCGCGACCAGCGCTTCATCCGGCACATGCCGATACCGCTCCGCCACCTCCGGCGACGACCGAAGCAGGAAGGCCATCGCCGAGCGAAAGCCTGAGCCCCAGAGGGCGTGGAAGGCGCAACCCGTCCCCGGCGGCAGCGGCAAGCGCCTCTGGGTTCGCGCGGCACGCGGCTCTGCGCTCGAACCCCACGGCATCGTCGACGACCGCACGAGTCAGAGACTCACCGCGCACGAGGACACCGCCGTCCAGTGACCTGTCCGGGCCTCTCGGGCCGGTGATCGGATGGGCGGTGTTCGGCATCGAACAGGGCCCGGGTTCGAGGCTCGCGTTCCGTTCCGCCGCCTGTCGTGATCCCCGATCGCTTCGCCTCGCTCGTCGGGTGGCGCACCCGGGCGGTGCCGTGAAGAACGGCGAACTCGGCTCCAGTCCGGTGGGCGTTTACCGACCACGAACCGTGGGTATCGTCTCGCATTCGGACAGTAACAATAGGGGGCGCTCGCCATGCAGGAAAGTGAAGCTCGCAACAGTAAGGACCGGCAGCTCGAACAGGACCGGGTCGTCGACGACGGCCAGGCCCTGACGACGCAGCAGGGCCTCAGGGTCGACCACACCGACGACTCACTCACCGTGGGAGAACGCGGCCCGACCTTGATGGAGGACTTCCACGTTCGGGAGAAGATCACCCACT
>JAJYSW010000161.1 GCA_021793335.1 Actinomycetes bacterium | reverse complement strand
CACGCCCGGTCCGACCGGGACGACCGGGACGACCGGCAGGCCCACTGCACCGTCCCGAGCGCTGCACCGTCCCGGGCACCGCGCCATCCACGCCGAGCATGTTGCATGTCAAGGGCCCGGCTAGCGGGCCGGTCGGCCAAGAGCGTCCAGGACGCGTCGCTCGGCATGTTCTTTGCCCGGCTCGAATCCGAAGCTCGCCGGGCCGACCGGTTCCTTCCCTCCACCCGGTCGCGCTCGTCCGTGCGTCTTGAAGGATCGGCGCTCCGGCGTCGAAATATTTCTCCGATGCCTATGCGGCGCGGCGTTTGGGACGGACCACCAGCCAGAGGAGCAGGGCCGTCACGCCGGAGCCGATGGCGATGAGCGCCGCGGTCGTGTTCCACACGCCCGGCAGACGCAGCTCGTAGAAGTCCGCCAGGATCGGTGTCGCCAGGACCGTCAGGAATGCCGCCCCGCAGGCCGCGACCAGGAGGAACTTCCACAGCGTATACGGCTTGGCCACGATCGCCAGCGCGGCCAGAGCGATCGAGAACAGCGTGATCCCCGCCGTCGTCTGCGTGTCGATGTGCGGCCCGCCGTGGCGCAGCGACAGCAAGTAGACGATGAACGTCGGGATCGCGCACGCCAGTCCCGCCGGGATCGCGAAATGCAGTACCCGGTTGATGAAGCCCGGCCGGGCCCGGTCGAATGTCGGCGCCAGGGCCAGGAAGAACGCCGGAATGCCGATCGTGAACACGTTCAACAGGCTCTGATGCAGCGGGTTGAACGGGTAGGGCAGCTGTTCGCCGCCGCTCACCGAGGCGATGATCGCGCCCACACCAACGAGCAGCGCCAGCGAGATCGCGTACACCGTCTTGGTCAGGAACAGGTTCGAGACCCGTTCGATGTTCCCCAGTACGCGGCGCCCCTCCGCCACCACGTGCGGCAGCGTCGCGAACTCGTCGTCGAGCAGCACCACCTGAGCCACCGAGCGCGCCGCCGGCGAACCCGAGCCCATCGCGATGCCGAGATCGGCGTCCTTGAGCGCGAGGACGTCGTTGACACCGTCGCCGGTCATCGCGACCGTGTGCCCCCGCGCCTGGAGGGCTTTGACGAAGTCGCGTTTCTGGTGCGGCTTGACCCGTCCGAAGACCGTGCTGCGATCCAGGATCTCGGCGAGCTCGTCGGGGTCGTCGGGGAGGCGGCGCGCGTCGACCGCCTCGCCGGCGTTTTCGACGCCCAGCTGCGCGGCCACCGCGCCCACCGCGGCGGCGGAGTCGCCGGAGATGATCTTGATCGCGACGTCCTGCTCCTTGAAGTACTCCAGCGTCGCCGCCGCGGTCGGACGCAGGCGCTGCCGCAGCACCACGAGCGCTTTCGGCTCGATGCCCTCGATGCCGCCGGTCGTCGAGGCGGACTCGGCGGTCACCAGCGCCAGCACCCGCAGGCCCTGCGCCGCGAGCATGTCCGCGTCGAGCGCCACCGGATCGCCGGGCTTCAGCAGGACGTCGGGCGCGCCGAGCAGCCACGTGCCGTGGTCGGTGAAGCGCGTCCCGCTCCACTTGCGAGCCGAGGAGAACGGCATCGTCTCGATGACCCGCCACCCCGGATCGCCCTCGCCGTGCTCCCCGAGGTACTCCGACACGGCCTGCATCGTCGGGTTCGGGCTGTCGTCGGCCGCGGCGAGCGCGGCGAGCGCCTCGCCGGCGTCGTCGCTCAGCTGCCGGATCTCCTCGACGTCCATGCCGCCTTCGGTGAGCGTCCCGGTCTTGTCCAGGCACAGCACGTCGGTGCGGGCCAGGCCCTCGATGGCGGGCAGTTCCTGGACGAGGCACTGCCGCCGCCCCAGACGGATGATGCCGACGGCGAAGGCGACGGAGGTGAGCAGGACCAGGCCCTCGGGGATCATCGGCACGATCCCGGCCACGGTCGAGACGATCGAGTCCCGCCAGTGCCCCCGGTCGACCAGCTGGCTGACGATGAGCAGCAGCGCGACGGGGACGATCAGCCAAGAGATGAGTTTGATGAAACGGTTGATGGCGGTCTGGAGCTGCGAGTTCGTCCGCTTGAAACGGCTCGCCTCCTCGACGAGCCGGGCGGCGTAGGACTCCGCGCCGATCTGCTCGGCCCGGAACACGCCGGTTCCGGCGACGACGAACGAGCCCGACTGCACCGGGTCGCCCGGCGTCTTGCCCACCGAGTCGGCCTCGCCGGTCAAGAGCGATTCGTCGACCTCCAGGTTCCGGGACTGCACCACGGGGCCGTCGACGACGACGCGGTCGCCCGGGGCGAGGACGATCAGGTCGTCGCGCACGATCGCGCTCGGGTCGATCTCCAGCGTCTCACCGTCGCGGATGACCTTCGCGTTCGCCTGGTTGACCAGCGACAGCTTGTCGAGGGTGCGCTTGGCCCGAAGCTCCTGGACGGTCCCGATCACGATATTGGCGAGGATGACGCCGGCGAACAGCGTCTGCTTCCAATCGCTGAAGGTGAGGGCGATGGCCGCGAGCACGCCGATGAGCGCGTTGATGGGGGTGAAGAAGTTCGCGCGGAGGATGGCCGACAGCGGCCGGCTGGTGTGCCGTTTGGCCTGGTTCACGGCTCCGGCCTCGACGCGCTCGGCCACCTCCGCCGCGGTCAGTCCGCGGTCCTCGGCGAGCATGGGTGTTGTCACCCGGTCAGCTTATTCGATGGCGGCCTTTCGATCGCTCCGTCGTAGGGCCGGTTCACCGCCGCCGCGCCTCCTGCTCGGGGAGGATACGGCTCGGCCGGAGGACCGGGCCCCGAGCCGCGCGGCGGCCTGCCGGAACGGAAGGGATCAGGGCCTGCGAGCCCCGCTGAGGCGGGCCGTAGAATCGCTGACCATGGCCAAAGTACTCACATCGCAGAGCGAGGACTTCCCTCGCTGGTATCAGGACGTCGTCGCCAAGGCTCAGCTGGCCGAGAACGGCCCGGCGAAGGGCCAGCAGGTGATCCGACCGTCCGGTTTCGCGCTGTGGGAACGCATGGTCGACGAGCTCGACGAGCGCATCAAGGAGACGGGCACCGAGAACGCCTCGTTCCCCCTGTTGATCCCCGAGTCCTACTTCCAGCGGGAGGCCGACCACGTCGAGGGCTTCGCGCCCGAACTGTGGACGGTCACCCACGGCGGCGGCAAACAGCTCGAAGAACCGCTCGCGGTCCGACCCACCTCCGAGACCGTCATCGGCGAGTACATGGCGAAATGGGTCAAGTCCTATCGGGATCTGCCGCTGCTGCTCAACCAGTGGTGCAACGTGATGCGCTACGAGCTGCGCACCCGCCTGTTCCTGCGCTCCTCGGAGTTCCTGTGGCAGGAGGGGCACACCGTCCACGCCACCTATGAGGAGGCCCACGCCTTCACCTTGCGCATCCTCCACGAGGTCTACGCCGACTTCATGGAGAACGTGCTGGCCCTGCCGGTCCTGCGCGGGCTCAAGACCGAGGCCGAGCGTTTCGCCGGCGCGCTCAACACGTTCGCGTGCGAAGCGCTCATGCGCGACGGCAAGGCCCTCCAGATGGGCACCTCGCACGAACTCGGCCAGAACTTCGCCAAGGCGTTCGACATCCAGTACCTCGGCTCCGACGGGAAGCAGCACCACGGCTGGACCACCTCCTGGGGCGTCTCGACCCGCATGGTCGGCGGCCTCATCATGGGCCACGGCGACGATGCCGGGCTCCGCGTTCCCCCCAACCTGGCACCCGTGCAGGCCTACGTCATGGTCGTCAAGGACTCCGAGGAGGTCCACGCCGCGGCCAGGAAGGTCTACGAGGAGCTCAAGGGCGAGGGCGTCCGCGTCAAACTCGACCTGCGAGGCGACATCGCCTTCGGTCGGCGCGCGGTCGACGCCGAACTCAAGGGCTACCCCGTCCGCATCGAGATCGGCCCCCGCGACCTCAAGAACAACGAGGCCACCCTCGTCAGCCGCATCGAGGGCACCAAGCAGGCCGTCCCGCTCGGGATGCTCGCCGCGGCCGTCGCCACCGCGCTCGACGCGGACCAGATGGCGCTGTGGGACGAGGCGCTCAGGCACCGTGAGGCGCACACCGTCGACGTCGCGACCGTCGAGGAGGCCGTCGAGGCCGCCCAGACCGGCTACGCGCGCCTGGCGTGGGACTCGTGCGGTGTCGAAGGCGAGACGAAGGCCGCGGAGTCGGGCGTGACGGTCCGGGTCCTCCAGCGGGCCGACGGCTCCGTGCCGGATTCGCTGGATGAGGATGGTCTCATCGCCTACCTCGCACGGTCGTACTGAACACCCGGTGCGCTACACTTCGTGGCTGTAATGAGCTTTGGGACGGGTGCCCTCTCAACACCGTGACGCAAAGCCAGGTTTAGGCATCGCAGCAATCCAGCATCTCCACTTGGAATGCGGCTGTGCCGACGTGATCCTTACAACAGGAGTTACAAGAACGTGGCAGTGAAGATTCGACTCACGCGGATGGGGAAGATTCGCACCCCCCAGTACCGCATCGTCGTGGCCGACTCGCGCGTCAAGCGCGACGGCAAGGTGATCGAGAACGTCGGGATTTACCACCCGAAGGAGAACCCGTCCCGGATCGAGGTCAAGACCGAGCGCATCCAGCACTGGCTGTCCGTGGGCGCTCAGCCCTCCGAGTCGGTCAAGCGCCTGCTGTGCAAGACCGGCGACTGGCAGCAGTTCAAGGGCCTGCCGGCCCCCGCGCCGCTGCAGACCGCCGAGGCCAAGGCCGACAAGACCGAGCTGTACTCCGGTGCGCTCAAGGACGCGGGCATCGACCCGACCAAGGCCGCCGAGGAGGCCGAGGCCAAGAAGTCCGCCAAGAAGTCCGCTTCGAAAGCCAAGAAGTCCTCCGAAAAGAAGGACGAGTCGGCTAAGACTGAAGAGGTCAAGGCCGAAGAGGCCACCGACGCACCGGCCGAGGCGAAGGCCGAGACGCCGGGCGACGAAGCCAAAGCTTCTGAAGACAAAGGGGAGTAACCGTGTTGCGGCCAGCGCTTGAACACCTTGTGAAGGGCATCGTCGACCACCCCGACGATGTCCGGGTCCGTCTGGTCGACTCCCGTCGTGGTAAACGGCTTGAGGTCCGGGTCAATCCCGACGATCTCGGGACGGTGATCGGCCGGGGTGGTCGGACCGTCAACGCGTTGCGGCAGGTCATCGGCTCGATCGGTGGCCGAGGCATCCGCGTTGAGGTCGTCGATTCCTATTAGGTGTGACCGTACGGCCCCGGGGTTCGCCTCGGGGCCGTTCTCGTTGCCCGCCCGAGACGCGGGCGCGGCGCCCCCGCGCGCCCCATCCGAGAGGAAAATCCATTGGTACAGGTCGTGGTCGGCCGGGTCGTGCGCCCGCACGCCGTGCGAGGCGAGGTGATCGTCGAGGTCCGCACCGACGACCCCGAGGCCCGGTTCCAGCCCGGAACCGAGTACGGAACTCCGAAGGGGACACTGCGCGCCGAGACCGTGCGCTGGCACCAGGGACGCCCCATGCTGACCTTCGCCGGCGTGGTCGGCCGCGAGGCCGCCGAGGCGCTGCGCGGCACCGAGCTGACCGTCGAACTGACCCCTGAGGAACTGGCGGGCGACGGCGAGGAGTACCACGACACCGAACTGATCGGCCTGCGCGTCGTGGAAGGCGATGGGACCGAGATCGGCACGGTCGCCCGCATCGACCACGGCCCCGCCTACGAGACCCTCGTGGTCAAACGGCGCGGTACGCACCCGGCGCTCATCCCGTTCGTCGACGAGATGATCGAGGACATCGACCTCGACGCCGGCACGATCGCCGTCGATCTGCCGCCGGGCCTGCTGGAGCTGTGATGAGGATCGACGTCGTCACCGTCTTCCCCGAGTACCTCCAGCCCCTGGAGTTGTCCTTGATCGGGCGGGCCCGAACACGCGGACTGCTCGACCTCGACGTGCACGACCTGCGCCGCTGGACCCATGATGTGCACCACTCCGTCGACGGCAGTCCCGCCGGCGGTGGGGCCGGCATGGTCATGAAGCCGCAGCCGTGGGGCGAGTGCCTCGACGAGCTCGTCTTCGACGGTCAGGAAGGGCGCCGCCCGCACCTGCTGGTGACCAGCCCCGCCGGGAGACCGTTCACGCAGGCGATGGCGCGCGAGCTGGCGGCCGAGCCGTGGCTGATGTTCGCGTGCGGCCGCTATGAGGGCATCGACCAGCGTGTGGTCGACTACGCGGCCGAGCACATGCCGGTCACCGAGGTCTCCATCGGCGATTACGTCCTGTTCGGCGGCGAGGTCGCCGCCCTCGTGATCGTCGAGGCCGTGGCCCGGCTCCTGCCGGGCGTGCTCGGCAACGCCGAATCCCTCATCGACGAATCCCATAACACCGGCCTCCTGGAAGCCCCGGCGTACACCAGGCCCGCGTCGTGGCGCGGCCACGACGTCCCCCCGGTCCTCCTGTCGGGCGACCACGGGAAGGTCGAGCGGTGGCGGCGTGACCAGGCGCTACTGCGCACCGCGCGCGCCCGCCCCGATTTGTTGGAGCGGCACGGCCGCGATAGCCTCGACGAAGGTGACCGGCGCCTACTTCGGGAGGCCGGCGTCGCACTGCCCGACGCAGATGTGGCAGAGTGGTGAAGTTGCCGCGATGTGCTGTCCGTTCAAGCAGTACCTCTCCCGGCGTGAGCTTCCGAGCATTGTTGATCGACGAGGTTGAGACCATGAACATTCTGGACGAGCTGAACGCTGCTTCCATGCGGGCGGACCTGCCCGACTTCCGCCCGGGCGACACCGTCCGCGTGCACGTGCGAGTCCAGGAAGGCGCCCGGTCTCGTGTCCAGGTGTTCCAGGGCATCGTCATCCGCCGCCACGGCGCGGGCATCGGCGAGACCTTCACCGTCCGCAAGCTGAGCTTCGGCATCGGCGTCGAGCGCACCTTCCCCGTCCACGGCCCGATGATCGACAAGATCGAGATCGCCACCCGGGGCCGCGTCCGCCGCGCGAAGCTGTACTACCTGCGCGAGCGCAAGGGCAAGCGCGCCACCAAGATCCGGGAGAAGCGCGAGAGCTGACCCGCTCCTGCGCCAAGAGCTTTCCGCCCCGGACCGGTTCGGTCCGGGGCTTCCTCTTCCCCGGCGTTTTCGGTTAGGCTCTGCTGCATGAGTCCTGGTTCCCCCGACGACAGTGGGGCCAAGGGGCCTCGCCGCATCGATTGGAGCCGACTCCCCGGTCCAGGCAACGGTTCGGATAAGCCCCTGTCTTCACAACCCAGCTCGCGGCAGCGCGGCTCCGTCCCGCCCGAAGGCGCGCCCGGCCGCGCCTCGACACCCTCCGCGGGCCGCCCCAGAGGCGACGGCATGCCGTCCGCCGGCCGCCCCGCGCCGAGAAGCCCCGGCCCCGTCGCGGGCGCCGCTCCCGCGCGTGCGGCGACGCCCGAGCGCCGTCGGCCCGCTCCGCCCCCGCGCGGCCGAATGCCCCGCGTCGGCGACGGACGCACCAGCGCCCACCCGCAGGTCACCGGCGCTTATAACCATTTGACCGGGACGCACGAGAGA
>JAJYSW010000160.1 GCA_021793335.1 Actinomycetes bacterium | reverse complement strand
CGAATGCGGGACCGCCCTATGGGCCCGGCTCCATCACCACCGTCACCACCCGAGCCCATTTCGCCACCGGAGGGCGGCCACCGGCCACCCCCGATTGACACCAACCTCCTGAACCCCCGATACCTGGCGCACACGAGTCTTCCGAGGCTTCGTCGCCGCCGTCGGTGGCGACGAGCCTCTTCGTCGCTCCGCTCACCTGGCGATAGGCCAGCGCCGTTCCACGGTCTCGTCGCGGCCCTTGCGCCGGAAGTATGCCTCCAGTGACGCCGCATCCTCGGCGTGCCAGCGCACCTGCGCCTCGTGGAGCTCCCGCGGCCCCATACCGCCGACCTCGGGGAACCGCGCACCGATGACCCGCGCCAACGTCACCGTCGCCGCTGCGTCCCCCGCCGCCGAATGCGCCCCGTCGAGCGCCACGCCGTAGTGCTCGGCGGTCGCCCCCAGCGTGCGCTTGCCGCGACGGAACCGGTCGACGCGCTTGTCGAGCACCGCCGGGTCCACGACCGTCATCCGCCCCCAGTCCGGCTCGGGGACCTCGTGCCGGTCGAGCTCACACGCCAGCATCGTGAAATCGAAGCCCGCCCGGAACGCGACCACCGGTGTGCCCGTCTCGATCGCGGCGGCCAGGTCCGCGGCGATAGCGGCCAGCGCCTTCGCCGGAAGCTCCCCCTCGGCCCTGACCCGCTCGTCGGTGATGCCGTGGACCCGCGCGGCCCCCGGCGGGATCGGCACGCCCGGATCGATGAGCCAGGTCTGGCCCTCCCATTGCGGCGGCGGCTCCCCCGAGCCCGCGGGCTCGACGGTCACCAGGGCGGCCTGCACGATCCGGTCGGCGGCGCACACGGTGCCCGTGGTCTCGGTGTCGAAGCCCAGCAGCGGGCCCTCATACCAGTGAGTATGCATGGCGACACCATAGCGACCGAGTACGACAATGCGTCGTTATGTTCATCGGCGGCATATGGGCGTATAGCGTCGTTCTCACGCCGACAGCCGCCTCGGGAGGAACAGTGAACCCGCTCACTTCGATGACCGACGCCGTCCAATCGTGGGCGGACGGCCTCCACGAGGAATACGGCGAAGGCGTCGGCAAGATCGGCGAATTCGTGTGGGGCCCCTGGCTGCTCATCCCGCTGCTACTGGCCGTCGGCGTCTATCTGACGGTGCTGCTGTCGGGAGTCCAGTTCCACCGCCTCGGCTACAGCCTCTGGCTGGCGCTGTTCAAACGCGGCGAAGGCGACGCCAAAGGCGACATCAGCCACTACCAGGCACTGGCGGTCGCACTCGCCGCCACCGTCGGCGTCGGCAACATCGGCGGCGTCGGCGCCGCCATCGCCATCGGCGGCCCCGGCGCGCTGTTCTGGATGTGGGTGACCGGCCTGTTCGGCATGGCCACCAAATACTCCGAAGCGCTCCTGGGCGTCAAATACCGCAGAGTCAACGCCAAGGGAGAACAGTCCGGCGGACCCATGTGGTACCTCTCGGAAGGCATCCGGGGCCCGGTGGGCACGGTCCTCGGCCTCGCCTTCGCGGTCTTCGGCGTGATCGCCAGCTTCGGCATCGGCAACGCCGTCCAGTCCGGGCAGGTCGCCACCGCCATCCAGAGCCAGCTGCCCGAGGACGTCTTCTGGAGCCCCTCGTGGACCGGCCTGGTCATCCTCGTCGCAGTCGGTCTGGTGGTCCTCGGCGGCATCAAATGGCTCGGCCGCGTCGCCTCGGCGCTGGTGCCGTTCATGGTCGTCTTCTACATGACCGGCTCCCTCGCGGTCCTGGCGCTCAACGCCGGCGAACTCGGCCACGCGTTCGGCCTGGTCTTCGAGCAGGCGTTCACCGGTTCCTCGGCGGTCGGCGGCTTCACCGGAGCGGCGGTCCTGACGGCGATCCGCTACGGCGTGGCCCGCGGCATCTTCTCCAATGAATCGGGTCTGGGCACCGGCGGCATCGCGGCGGCCGCGGCCAAGACCGACCAGCCGGTGCGCCAGGCGATGGTGTCGATGACGCAGACGTTCATCGACACGCTCATCGTGGTCACCATGACCGGCATGGTGATCGTCATCACCGGTGTGCTCGGGACGACCCATGTGGTCGACGGCGAGGAGACGCTCGTCACCGACTCGGCGCTCACCCGGCTGGCCTTCGAGACCGGTTTCGGCGGAGCCGGCACCGTGGGCGGTACCCTCGGCGGCCTCATCGTCGCCGTCTCGATCGCCACGTTCGCGTTCTCGACGCTCATCGGCTGGTCCTACTACGGCGAGAAATGCCTGGAGCGTTTCAGCGGCCAGAGACTGATCATGCCGTACCGGCTCGTGTTCGTCCTGGTCGCCTACCTCGGAGCGGTCACCAGCCTCGACCTGGTGTGGGCGCTCTCGGACATCGCCAACGGCCTGATGGCGCTGCCGAACCTCTTCGGCCTGGTGATCCTCTCGCCGGTGGTCTACCGCGAGACCAAACGGTTCTTCGCCCGGCCCGACTGGCGGATGCTGCCGACCGACGCCGTCCCGGCCCCCACCGGGACCCGCGGCGAGGCACCGGAGACGATGCCGGAATCCACCTCGGACTAAGGCCCGTGCGAGCACCCCCGGACGGGTGCCGTCCTGCCCACTGCGCTGCCGGGCCTCGCAGACCCCGGTGCCGGGTCTGGGCGGCCCCCGCTTTGCGGGCGGAACCGGTGGACTCGGATACCACCGCCTCGCCCCGAGCGCCTGAACCGGCCCTGGACCCGTGTCAGAGGCCGGGCCTAGCATGGTCGCCATGTCCGACCCCCGGCCCGGCGCGGCGCAACTGGAGGCGGTCCTCGAACGCATCACCTACGCGAACGACGAGACCGGCTACACCATCGCGCGCGCCTCCACCGCCCGATCGGGGTCCGACCTGCTGACGATCGTCGGCCCCCTGCTCGGCGCCCAGGTCGGCGAGAGCCTCGACCTGACCGGGCGATGGACCACCCACCCCAAATACGGCCGCCAGTTCGAAGTCTGGTCGTACCGGACGGTCCTGCCCGCCACCGTCCAGGGCATCGAACGCTATCTCGGATCGGGGCTGATCAAGGGCATCGGGCCCAAGACCGCCGAGAAGATCGTCGCGCACTTCGGGACGGACACCCTCGACGTCATCGACGCCGACCCCGCCCGCCTGGTCGAAGTGCCCGGGCTGGGGCCCAAACGCACCAAGTCCATCGCAACGGCATGGGAGGAGCAGCGGGCCATCAAGGAGGTCATGGTCTTCCTCCAGTCCGTCGAGGTCTCCACCTCCCTGGCCGTGCGCATCTACAAGAAATACGGCGACGCCTCGATCGGCGTGGTCAAGAACGAGCCGTACCGCCTCGCGAACGAAGTGTGGGGCATCGGCTTCAAGACCGCCGACGCCGTCGCCCGCGCCGTCGGCATCGCGCACGATGCGCCCGAGCGGATCAAGGCCGCGCTCCAGTACACGCTCTCGGAAGCCGGTGACGCCGGGCACTGCTTCCTGCCCGCGCCGAACCTCGTGGCCGACACCGTCGAACTCCTCGGCCTGGAGCCCGCGCCCGTCACCGAAGCACTCGACGAGCTCGCCGCCGAAGGCGAGCACGTCATCGCCGAACCGATCCCCGCCGGGGACTCCCAGGTGCCCGCCCGCTACCTCGCGCCGTTCTACCATGCCGAACGCGGCCTCGCGGCCGGGCTCCTCGGGCTGCTGCGCACCGGCGAAGACCGGCTCGGAGCCTTCGCCGACGTCGACTGGGACAAGGCCTTCGCGTGGCTGCGGCGGCGCCGCGACGCCGAGCTCGCGCCCGAGCAGGCCGAGGCGGTGCGCCTGGCCCTGACCGAGAAGGTCGCCGTCCTCACCGGCGGCCCCGGCTGCGGCAAGAGCTTCACCGTCTCGGCGATCGTGGACCTCGCCCGGGCCAAGGGCGCCAAGGTCATGCTCGCCGCCCCCACCGGCCGGGCCGCGAAGCGCCTCGCCGAGCTCACCGGATTCGAGGCCACCACACTGCACCGGATGCTCGAACTGCGGCCCGGAGGCGACGCCGCCTACGACCGCGATAAGCCGCTCGACGTCGACCTCCTCGTCGTCGACGAGACCTCCATGATGGACACCATCTTGGCGAATAAACTCGTCAAGGCCGTGCCCGAGGGCGCGCACCTGCTGCTCGTCGGCGACGTCGACCAGCTGCCCAGTGTCGGCGCGGGCGAAGTCCTGCGCGACATCCTCGCCGCCGAGACCGTCCCCCGGGTGCGGCTGACGCGGATCTTCCGGCAGGCCGCCGAATCCGGCGTCGTCGCGAACGCCCACCGCGTCAACGCCGGGGAGTTCCCGACCCTCGACGGCTACGAGGACTTCTTCTACTTCGCGTGCGAGGACAACGACGCCGTCGCCGACCGCGTCGTCGACATCGTCTCCCGCCGCATCCCCGCCCGGTTCGGACTGCACCCGGTGCGCGACGTCCAGGTGCTCGCCCCCATGCACCGCGGCGGCCCCGGCGCCGGCAACCTCAACCTCCGGCTCCAGGAGGCCCTCACCCCCGCCCGGGAGGGCCTGCCGGAACGCCGTTTCGGCGGGCGCGTCTACCGTGTCGGCGACAAGGTCATCCAGATCCGCAACAACTACGAGAAGGGTTCGGGCGGCGTCTTCAACGGCACCGTCGGCGTCGTCGAGGCCATCGACCTCGAAGCGCAGACGCTGCGCGTGCGCACCGATGAAGACGAAGAGGTCGACTACGAGTTCACCGAACTCGACGAACTCGTCCATGCCTACGCCATCACCGTGCACCGCTCACAGGGCAGCGAATACCCGGCCGTGGTGATCCCGGTGACCACGAGCGCATGGACCATGCTGCAACGCAACCTCGTCTACACGGCCGTGACGAGAGCGAAACGCCTCGTGGTGCTCGTCGGCTCGAAGAAGGCCATCGCGGTGGCCGTCCGCACCGCCGGCACCGGCAAACGCCACACGGGCCTGACGCACCGTCTCACCGGGAGCCGGTGAGGCTACTCCTCCTCGGGCCGCGCCCGCTCGGCGGCCGGATAGACCACCCAGTGCTCGGACTTCTCGTCCTTCTTATAGGAGCGCTGCGTGACTACGACCATGAGGGCGATGAGACCGCCGCCGATGAGGAACAGGGCGGCGGTGACGACGTTGATGAGGCTGAGGTCCATGCCGTCAACGGTAGTTCGTGAACTGGAGCGCGACGTCGAGCTCCTTGCCTTTGAGCAGCCGGATCACTCCCTGGAGATCGTCGCGCTTCTTGCCGGTGACGCGGAGCTTATCGCCCTGGATCTGCGGCTTGACGCCCTTGGGACCCTCCTCGCGGATGATCTTGCCGATCTTCTTGGCGTCCTCGGCGCCGATGCCCTGCTGGAACGTGACGTCGATCTTGGACTCCTTGCCGGACTGGCGCGGCTCGGACGCCTCCATGGCCTTGAGGGAGATGCCGCGCCTGACGAGCTTGTCCTTGAGGACGTCCAGGGCGGCCTTGACGCGGTCCTCGGTCTCGGCGGACAGGACGGCGGTCCCCTCGCCGCTGCGTTCGACGCCGGCGCCGGTGCCGCGGAAGTCGTACCGGGTCGACAGCTCGCGCCGGGTCTGATCGACGGCGTTGTCGAGCTCGGCCAGATCGATCTCGGAGACGATGTCGAACGAGGCGTCAGCCATGGAAACCAGTCCTTCCGGTCAGTGGGGCAATGGTCACCAAGCTTAGTCCGGCGGCGGGGCGAGACGGCGGGACGTGCGCCGAACCGCACCGGAGTGAACGCGGTCTCATCTGTGGCGCACCCGGTTGCGCGTCCCCCGTTCCGGGGCGCTATCCTTGCTCTCGCTACACAGCACGGCAGGTTGCCCGAGCGGCCAAAGGGAGCTGACTGTAAATCAGCCGGCATTGCCTTCGTAGGTTCGAATCCTACACCTGCCACACGCACGAGAACGGCCCGTGACCTGCACAGACCCGGTCACGGGCCGTTTCGTTCCCGCGGCCCTCGACCGTCGAACAGCTCGGCCAGTCGGCGCCGGTCGGAGACGCCGAGTTTGCGGTAGGCGTTCGACAGGTGATATTCGACGGTCCGCTTCGACACGAACAGGCGTCCGGCGGCCTCCGAGTTCGTCGCACCGCCGGCGACCTCCCGCACGACCTCGAACTCGCGCGGCGTGAGCTTCATGATCGGGTAGCGCCGCTCGCCCTCGGGCCTGGCTCGCCGCTCACCGCACGCCGCCAGTTCGGACCGCGCCCGCTCGGCCCACGCGGCGGCGTCGAGCCCTTCGAAGACCGCCTCGGCCTCCCGCAGCCGCACCCTGGCGTCGGCCTTCCGGCGCGCACGGCGCAGCCGCTGCCCCCACAGAAGGCGGGTGCGGGCCTCCTCGAAGACGACCGGTGAACGCCGATGCAGCGCGACCGCCTCGCCGAACGCCTCATCGAGCCTTTCGGGCCCGGCCAGCAGCGCCCGACACCGCGCCGCCGTGGCCAGCATCGTCGGGTGCGACATGCGCTCGGCGACGGCCGTGAACTCCTGCAACTCCTCACGCAGCCCTTCGGCGTCGCCGAGCCGCCACCGGGCCTCGAACAGGTCGGGGAAACGCGAGGTGTAGCCGGAGACGACGATGCCCATCTCGGCTTCGATGCGCCCGGCCTCCTCCAGGGCCCGGGCCGCCTCGGCCGGTTCACCCGAGGAGAGCCGCAGCAGCCCCGCCACGCAGCCGTCGAGGTGCCGGTACGCCGGGGTCCAGCGGCGGGCGGCCCGCGCGGCCCGCGCTCGCAGCTCCTCGCACGCGTCGACTTCGCCCCGAGCCGCCAGCAGGTACGCCCGGCGCAGGGCGATGAACGGTTGCGGGGCGAGGAAGTCGCTGTCGAGCGCGGCGCGCTCGCAGGCCGCGAACTCCAACAGCGCGCGAGACCACTGCCCGAGGTGCTGCGCCAGCATCGCCGACATCGTGCCGATCGTCACCGGCGCGGCGGCGCGTCCGGGGGCCTCCTCGGCCGCGCGGCGGCGCCGCTCGATGACCCGTTCGCAGGCGTCGACCTCGTCGATCCAGGTGAGCACCGTCCCGAGCATGCCGCTCAAGGCGTCGAAGTCGCCGCTCCAATCGAACCGGTCGATCCAGTCCGAGCGCAGGAGCTCACCGGCGTCCTCGCCTGCGGTCATGACGTCGATCATGTCGCAGCACAGGCGCTGTTCGAGCGTCAGCGAAGAGACCGGGACCCGCCGGCGGATCAGCTCGGCGACGGCCTTCGCCGCCCGGTAGTCGCCATTCGCCTGGTGACAGTGGACGAGCGCGACGAGCAGGTCTGTGCCGGCCTCGGCCTCGTCCCGGTTCCGGGCTCCTGCCAGGCCCGCGCCCAGACGAGCGAGCCGTTCGCCGTCCTCCGGCGGCGCGCACTCGGTCCACATGCGGACCGTCATCAGGTCCCGTTGCCGAAGCGCCGCCTCCCTCTCGTCGCGGGCTTCGGCGATGAGGCCGCGCAGGATCGCGGCGGCCTGTGGTCCGGCACCGGCCCGCATGAACCCCTCGGCCGCTTCGACCCGGAAGCGACGCCGGTCCTCCTCGGACTCGGCATGCCTCGCAGCGGCCTCCCAGGCGTTCGCGGCCTCGACCGGGCCGCCCCGGTTCGCCGCCTCCTCGGCCGCGGCGACGAGCGCGGGG
>JAJYSW010000159.1 GCA_021793335.1 Actinomycetes bacterium | reverse complement strand
ATCTACAGTTCGGCGTCTCCGTCAACCAGACGTCCGAAGCGGAACAGCTGGTCTTCGATGTTGGCGAGGGTGCCTTCCTTCGCTCCGGCGGCGAGCAGCGCCTCGATCGCGAGCTGCTCGCAGCCGTTGGCGAGTTCGCCGGGGGTGCCCCAGCGGCCGCGCACCAGCGCGGCCGTGGTGTCGACCGCGGCCGCGCCGACCCGATCGGTGAGCAGCCGCCTGACCAGGCCCTCCCGGTCGTCCGCCGCACGAGCGGGGTCGGACAGGGCGCGACGCAGCCGAGGCTGGTCGACGAGGAACCGTGTCACGTCCAGCAGCTGTTCGCCGCACTCGGTGAGCTGCTCGGCCGTGGCCCCGGAGGCGAACGCCTCCAGGGTGACGCGGCCGGCCTCGATGCTTTCGCGTCCAGTCGTCGACATCAGCGTGCTCCGCTCGCTTCGCTCGCGCTGTCGTCGCTCAGCTGCGCGAGGAACTGATCGACGGTCTGCTCGGTCGCGGCTTCGCCGGCGAGTCGCTGGCCGATGATCTTCCCGGCCAGGTCGACCGCCAGGTTGCCGACCTCGCCGCGCAGCTCACGGATGAGCTGCTGACGCGAGGCCTCGACGTTGGCGTGGCCCGCCGCGATGATGCGGTTGGCCTCTTCGCGGGCGGAGACGAGAATCTCTTCCTTGGCGGCGACGGCGTCGGCGCGGGCCTCGTCTCGGATGGCCGCGGCCTCGTCCTGGGCGGAGGCGAGTTTGCGGCGGTATTCCTCAAGCGTCTGGTTGGCCTCTTCTTGGGCCCTCTCAGCGCGCTCGATCCCTCCCTCGATCGCGTCCACTCGTGCTTCGAAGGTCTTCTCCATGCGAGGGAAGACGAACTTCGCAAGTACGAAGCACAGCAGACCGAAGGCGACCGCACCGATGACGATCTCTTGCCAGATCGGGAAGAGGATTCCCGATCCTCCTTCGGCGGCTTGAATCATGATCGCTCCGTAAGTCGATTAAGAGAGGGCGAAGGCGAGGACGAGGCCGAACAGGGCCAGCACCTCGACCAGGGCGAAGCCCATGAAGAGCATCGGGCGGGTGATGCCGGCCGACTCGGGCTGCCGAGCGGTCGCGGTGATCCACGCGGCGAAGATCAGCGCAACGCCGAGGCCCGGGCCGAGCGCAGCGATACCGTAACCGACGACGTTGAGAGTGCCTTCCATGGCGTTTTTCTCCTAGGTGTCAGCGTGGCGTGTCCGTCACGCGCACGATGTGTTCAATTGCGAAATCTTGCATGAGGTGGACGATCAGTGCTCGTCCACGAGCGATCCCTGGATGTACATGCCCGTCAGCAGGGTGAAGACGTATGCCTGGAGCACGATGACGATGAGTTCGAAGAAGGTCATCGCGATGGTGAGGGCCCAGGACAGGACCGAGACGCTCTGGATGAAGAGGTTCTCCGAGTTCAGCAGGACGAAGCCGCCGAGGGTGAACACGAGCAGGATCAGGTGTCCCGCGAACATGTTGGCGAACAGTCGCAGCGCGAGCGTGACCGGGCGCAGCAGGATGTTCTGCAGGAATTCGAGCGGGATCAGCAGCGGGAGGATGAACACCGGGGACCCCGGCGGGATGCACGTGATCTTCAGGTAGCGGACGAAGCCGTGCTTCTTGATGCCGACCCAGTTGTAGACCAGCCACGCGATGATGCCCATCGTCGCGGGGAAGGCGATGTGGGAGTTCGGGGAGATCTGCACGCCCGGGACGACCGCCCAGAAGTTCATCACGAGGATGAACAGGAACATGGTCGTCAGGTACGGGGCGAAGCGCACGCCGGCCTGCTTGCCGAGCAGGTCGATGGAGACCGAGTTGCGGATGAAGCCGTAGGCCGATTCGGCGAGCCACTGCCGCTTGGTCGGGACGATCTGCGGTTTGCGATAGGCCCACAGGAAGAAGACGATGAGAATGGCGACGGAGAGCCACACCGAGAACGTCAGTGTCGTGAAGACATTGGCCAGCGCGGTGTCGCTGAGGCCGGTGAACCAATCCCGGAAGTTGAAGCTGTCGATCCCGGGAGGGAAATGGCTGCCTGCGGCCAGCACCTGGGCTGAGTCGGTCACCGAGTCACGCCTCTCAGTCAGTGAAGGTCAATAACTGTGACATCTGCTTGATCAGCAGGTACATACCCGCTGCAGCACCGACAAGCATCCCTACCAAGAGCCCGACTTTGGGCAGTCCGAGCCACAGGTCGACGAGATAACCGGCACCACCCCAGAAGATGATGCCGGACAAGAGATATCCCAGAGCGCGCCAGCCCATCTCAGATCCATCGGGCTGGGGCTTGTCATCGGGGGAATTCCTGTCGGCCATGTCGCGATGAACTCTAACAGGACCTGTGCGGGAAACGAGCGCCGGGCTCTGCGTGTGAGCAGCGGCGGTACATGTTTGTCAACCTCAATGCAGCGGCAGTCGACGGTGTCTCAGGCGTGCTCGTCGAGCTCGATATAGGGGATCTTCGCCCGCAATAGCCATATCCCCTGGGTCGTCAACCAGGCAAGAGCCCCGCCGATGACGCCCATGGCCATCGGCCACATCACGTCCCAGCCGCTGGACTTGACGATTCCCAGCGCGATGCCGAACAGTCCGAGCTTCCCTGCGTACGTGACCAATGCCACGGGCAGAGTGAGACGTAGGTCAATCTTTTCTGCACCGGCGATGGCCCACACGGAGCCTGCGAAACCGAGCGAGGCGAGCGCGACGCCGAGGGCGGCGCCCGCCGCACCGTCCGGCCCGTCCGCGATCAGACCGATCACGGCGGCCAGGACCGAGGCGATGCCCGCCACGGCGAAGCACGGTCGCAGGAACCCGCGGGAGGTCTTCATGCGCGGCCTTCGAGCGCTTCGGCGACCGGCTGGAGCGCGTCCTCCAGTTGGTCGGCGATCTGGGAGTAGACCGCGCGGCTCAGGCCCCAGGGATCGGACAGGTCGTCCTCGGGGTGATCGCCGCGGCGTTCGTCGGCCAAGGCCACCAGGGCCCTGCCGCGCGCGACGGCGTCGCCTCCGGGCAGCACTGCGGCGCTTTCGGGCTGAGCACCGTCGCCTCGGCGTTTCAGGAGGTCTTCGACGATGCGGCCGAACTGCCGAACCAGGAACGTCCGGTCCACCGCTTCGGGGAAGCGCTCCGCGATGTATTCGCGGTGGACGGCGGTGGCCACCAGGATCAGATCGGAGCCCTCGACCTGGGCGCGGTCGATGTGCCGGGCGAGGTGCCCGGCGGACTCGAACCCCCGGTCCTCCAGTTCGCGTGCCGAGTCCGCGCTCATCGCGTCGCCCTCGTGGTAGCTGGAGATTCCCGCCCCGTGGTTGTAGACCTCCTCGCCGGTGAGACCGTCGAGGATGCGCTCGGACATCGGCGAGCGGCAGATGTTGCCCGTGCACACGTGCAGGACCGAGAACACCGCGCTCATGCCGGCGTCTCCTCGGTGACCGACGCTTCGCCCTCTCGGTCTTCGGGGCGCTCGCCGGGGCCGTAGCCGTCGGTGTCGAGCACCTCGGGCACGATCTTGCGGATCTGCTCGACGGTCAGCACGCCCTCGCGCAGGACCTGCGGCGGGTCGGCGACGCAGTCGACGATGGTCGAGGGCCGGTTGTCCTCGGAGGCCCCGGCCTCAAGGTAGACGGCGACGTCGGCACCGAGCTGGTCCTTCGCCTCGGCGGCGGTCTCGGCCGGAGGCCGCCCGCTCTCATTGGCCGAGGAGACGGCCATCGGGCCGGTCTCTTTGAGCAGCTCCAGTGCGAGCGGGTGCAGCGGCATCCGGATGGCCACCGTCCCGTCGGCGTCCCCCAGGTCCCAGGTCAGCGTCGGGGTGTAGGGCACGATGACGGTGAGCGGACCGGGCCAGAACGCCTCGGTGAGCGTCTTGGCGGACTTCGAGATCTTGGAGGCGACCCCGTCGAGCGCCCGTTTGGAGCCGATGAGCACCGGCGGGGCCATGTCCCGACCGCGGCCTTTCGCGGCCAGCAGCGAGCGCACGGCGGCGTGCGAGAAGGCGTCGCATCCGATCCCGTAGACCGTGTCGGTCGGGATCACGACGAGCCTGCCGCCTTTGACGGCCCGCGCGGCGGACTTGAGTCCGGTGGCGCGGTCCTTGGTCTTCCTACAGTTGAACAGCCTCACGGCGACAAGCCTAGCTTTCCCGTGGCGAAGCGCGCTCGCCCCGCCAGGTCCTCATGGTCCATGACTTCCACGAAACCCGAGACGCGGAGGATCTCGGGCGCGGCCTTGCCGTGCGTGTCGTCGTGCTCGAAGCCGTACCAGCCGCCGGGCCTGAGCCAGCGCGCGGCGCGCAACGCGAGCGGCTGGATGACGGCCAGGCCGGCCTCGTCGGCGTAGACCGCCCCGGAGGGGTCGAAATCGACCTCGGGGGCGACCTCGATGTCCATCGGGACGTACGGCGGGTTCGCGACGACGAGATCGATCTGCCCGTCGAACTCGGCGAGCGTGCCGGCGGCGACGGCGTCGGCCAGGACCGGGGTCGCGCCGGTGTGCCGGAGGTTCGACTCCAGCCATTCGAACGCGTCCGGGTCGGCCTCGACGGCCCAGACGCGGCTGTCGGGCCGTTCGGTGGCGATGGCGTGGGCGATCGCCCCTGAGCCCGAGCAGGCGTCGATGACGACGCCGCCCTCGGGAAGATGGTCGAGGGCCCAGTCCACGAGCAGCTCGGTCTCGGGGCGGGGCACGAACACGCCCGGACCGACGGCGAGCTCGCCGTAACGGAACGGGGCCGCGCCGGTCAGATGCTGGAGCGGTTCGCGGGCGCATCGGCGCTCGACCAGTTCGGCGAATGCGGCCAGCTCGGCCTCCTCGGGTGCTCCTGCGATGAGCAGCCGCCCCCGGCGTAGCCCGGAGACGTGGGCGGCGAGCAGCTCGGCGTCCACGCGCGGGGAGGACACGCCCGAGGCGGCGAGCAGCTCGGCCGCCGAGGCGATGAGCTGCGGCCAGGGTTCGACGGCCGAGAGCCCGCGTTTACTCGCCATCCCCGCCAGCCATGCGCTCGGCCCGGTCGGCGGCGGCGAGGGCGTCGAGGACCTCGTCGAGCTCGCCGTTCATGACGTGGTCGAGGTTGTAGGCGGTGAAGCCGATCCGGTGGTCGGTGAGCCGGTTCTGCGGGAAGTTGTAGGTGCGGATGCGTTCGGACCGGTCGGCGGTGCGCACCTGTGAGCGCCGGGCCTCTCCCGCGGCGGCGGCGGCCTCCTCCTGCTGTTTGGCGAGCAGGCGGGCACGCAGGACGCGCAGCGCGGCCTCTTTGTTCTGGAGTTGGCTCTTCTCGTTCTGGCTCGTGACGACGATGCCGGTGGGTTCGTGCGTGAGCCGCACGGCCGAGTCGGTGGTGTTGACCGACTGCCCTCCGGGGCCCGAGGAGCGGTAGACGTCCACGCGGACCTCGTGCATGTTGAGTTCGACGTCGACCTCTTCGGCCTCGGGCATGACGACCACGGCCGCGGCCGAGGTGTGGACGCGCCCTTGGGATTCGGTGACCGGGACGCGCTGGACGCGGTGGACGCCGCCTTCGAATTTCATGCGGGCCCACACGCCGTGGCCGCCTTCGGGCGTGCCCTTGGTGCGGACGGCGATCGAGGCGTCCTTGACGCCTCCGAGGTCGGTCGGGGCGTGTTCGAGCGTCTCGACGGCCCAGCCTCGGCGCTCGAAGTAGCGCAGATACATGCGCATGAGATCTCCGGCGAACAGGCCGGATTCTTCGCCTCCGGCGCCGGCCTTGATCTCGATGATGATGTCCTTGGAGTCGTCGGGGTCGCGCGGGATCATCAGCTCGGCGAGCTTCGACTCCAGCTCGGGGATGGTCTTTCGCAGCCGCTCAGCCTCTTCGACGAAGTCGGCGTCCTCGCCGGCCAGCTCCTCGGCGGTTTCGAGGTCGTCCTTGGCGCTCGCGATATCGGCGGCGGTCTTGGCGATCGGGCCGAGCTCGGCGTAGCGGCGGCCGACACGGCGGGCCTGGACGGGGTCGGCGTGCAGGGCGGGATCGCCCATCTGCGCCTCAAGATCGTGGTATTCGGCGAGGAGCGCGGCCAGGCGGTTGTCGGCGGCGGTGGACATGGTGGTCCCTTCAGATCGAAAGCCGGTGGGAAGAGCGGACAGAAAAGCGTGCAGCGCCCGTGCCTGGGGCACGGGCGCTGCACGCTTGAGCTACTTGTCGGCCTGGGCCTTCTCCTGGGTTTTGGCATAGCGGGCCTTGAACTTGGCCACGCGACCGCCGGTGTCGAGGATGCGCTGCTTGCCCGTGTAGAACGGGTGGCACTTATTACAGGTCGCGGCCTGGATCTTGCCGCTGCGCTCCGTCGAGCGGGTGGTGAAGCTGTTCCCGCAGGAGCAGATCACCTCCGTGACGGCGTATTCAGGGTGAATGCCCTGTTTCATGGTCTTCCTCTCTGTTCGGTCGCCGGGTCGGCCCCTGCCAAGGGCCGTGAACCGGTACCGCATCGAGCCCCGACACGCGAGGCGCTTGGACCCAGCCGATTGACGGCTCGCTGGTTTCGCCGTGGCCGTGCACCCGCAGGCGCGACAGATGCTCAGAAAGCCTTATCGCCGATCTGACCGTCATGTTCCGCACGCTCGCGGACGCGGCGACTCGCCGGAGGGCTTCGCTCCCGCCCGACCGTCTCGGCCCGCGCTCGGAGGCGCGACGAGTGTCAATGATAATCGGTGAGGCCGCTCTCAAACGGAGCGGCCCCGACTCCCGGGCCTCGCTCAGTCCGGTGTCGACTGCTTAACGATCGACATCAGGAACTCGGCGTTCGTCTGCGTCTTCTTCAGCCGGTCGAGCAGCAGGTCGATGGCCTGCTGGGGCTCCAGCGAAGCGAGGACGCGGCGGAGCTTGAGCATGACCGCCTGCTCCTCGGGGCTCATCATGAGCTCGTCCTTGCGGGTGCTGGACTGGTGAACGTCGATGGCCGGCCAAGTGCGCTTCTCGGCGATCTTGCGGTCGAGTTTGAGCTCGGCGTTGCCGGTGCCCTTGAACTCCTCGAAGATGACCGTGTCGCCCATGGAGCCGGTCTCGACCAGCGCCGTGCCGAGGATCGTCAGCGAACCGCCGTGCTCGATGTTCCGCGCCGCGCCCAGGAAGCGCTTCGGCGGGTAGAGCGCGGTGGAGTCGATGCCGCCCGACAGGATCCGTCCCGAGGCGGGCGAGGCGTTGTTGTACGCCCGGCCGAGCCGCGTGATGGAGTCGAGGAGCACGACCACGTCGTGACCGAGTTCGACCAGGCGCTTGGCACGCTCGATCGCGAGTTCGGCGACGGTGGTGTGGTCCGACGGCGGGCGGTCGAAGGTCGAGGCGATGACCTCGCCCTTGACCGAGCGCTGCATGTCGGTGACCTCTTCGGGCCGTTCATCGGCCAGGACCACCATGAGGTGGCACTCCGGGTTGTTCGTGGTGATCGCGTTGGCGATCGCCTGGAGCACCATCGTCTTGCCGGCCTTGGGCGGGGAGACGATGAGGGCCCGTTGGCCCTTGCCGATCGGGGCCACCAGGTCTATGACGCGGGTGGTGAGCGCGTTCGGCTCGGTCTCCAGGCGCAGCCGCTCCTGCGGGTACAGCGGTGTGAGCTTGTAGAAGTCGTCGCGGTTCTTGGCGTCGTCGGGGCTCATCCCGTTGACGGTGTCCAAGCGGACCAGCGGGTTGTATTTCTCACGGCGCTGC
>JAJYSW010000158.1 GCA_021793335.1 Actinomycetes bacterium | reverse complement strand
GTGGAGCCCGGAGTAGGCGTTGAACGAGGCGAATTCGATGATGCCGCGGACTTTATCGCCGAATTGGACGGGCAGGATGATCAGGTCGGTGGGGGTGGCCTGGCCGAGGCCCGAGGAGATTTCGAGGTAGCCCTCGGGGATGTCGTGCAGGTGGATGGTGCGCTTGGAGGCGGCGGCCTGCCCGACCATGCCCTCGTTCTCCTCGATGACGATCTTCTCGCCGGGACTGGGGTGGCCGTAGACGGCGTTGAGCCGGTAGGTGACGTGCCCCGAGACGTCCTCGTGGCGGACGTAGAACGTCGAAGTCTGGGCGTCGATGAGGCTCGTGACCTCATCGAGGATCATGCGGGTGACCTCTTCGATGTTCCGGCGTCCCTGGAGGAGCGAGGAGACGCGCGCGAGATTGGAGTTGAGCCAGTCCGCGTCGGTGTTCTGGCGGGTCTTATCGCGCAGCGCGGTGATCATCTGGTTGATCGACTCGGTGAGGTCGGCGATCTCACCGGCGGCCTCGAAGTCGACCGACTGGGTCAGGTCGCCCCGGGCGACGGCGTGGGCGACGTTGGCGATCGCGCGCAGCTGGAGGGTGAGGGTCGCGGCCAGGGAGTTGACGTTGCGGGTGAGGGCGAGCCAGGTGCCGGAGACGCCGGCGACTTCGGCTTGGCCGCCGAGGTTCCCTTCAACGCCGACCTCGCGGGCGACGCGTGTGACCTCGCCGGCGAAGCTGGAGAGCTGGTCGACCATGGTGTTGACGGTGTTCTTGAGTTCGAGGATCTCGCCTTGGGCGCCGACGGTGATCTGGCGTGACAGGTCGCCGCGGGCGACGGCCGTGGTGACCTCGGCGATGTTGCGGACCTGCGCGGTCAGATTCGAGGCCATCGAGTTGACGTTGTCGGTGAGGTCCTTCCAGGTGCCCGAGACGCCGGGCACCGAGGCCTGTCCCCCGAGGCGGCCTTCCGTGCCGACTTCGCGGGCGACGCGCGTGACCTCGTCCGCGAACTGCGAGAGCTGCGCGACCATCGAGTTGAGCGTCGTCTTGAGTTCGAGCATCTCGCCGCGGGCGTCGACGGTGATCTGACGCGACAGGTCCCCGGCGGCGACGGCCGTGGCCACCGAGGAGATATTGCGCACCTGCGCGGTCAGATTCGAGGCCATCGAGTTGACGTTCTCGGTGAGCGCCTCCCAGATGCCGGAGACGCCCTGGACGTTCGCCTGGCCGCCGAGCTGGCCGTCGGTGCCGACTTCGCGGGCGACGCGCGTGACCTCGTCCGCGAACTGCGAGAGCTGCGCGACCATCGAGTTCATCGTCGATTTGAGTTCGAGCATCTCGCCGCGGGCGTCGACGGTGATCTGACGCGACAGGTCCCCGGCGGCGACGGCCGTGGCCACCGAGGAGATATTGCGCACCTGCGCGGTCAGATTCGAGGCCATGAGGTTGACGTTGTCGGTGAGGTCCTTCCAGGTGCCCGAGACGCCCTTGACGTCGGCCTGGCCGCCGAGTTTGCCCTCGCTGCCGACCTCGCGGGCGACGCGCGTGACCTCGTCCGCGAAGCTGGAGAGCTGGTCGACCATGGTGTTGACGGTGTTCTTGACGTCGGCGACCTCACCGGAGGCGCGGACGGTGATCTTCTGGTTGAGGTCGCCGGCGGCGACGGCGCTGGTGACCTTCGCGATGTTGCGGACCTGGTCGGTGAGGTTCGTCGCGAGCTGGTTGACGTTCTCGGTGAGGTCGCGCCAGGTGCCCGAGACGCCGAACACCTGGGCCTGGCCGCCGAGGCGGCCGTCGGTGCCGACTTCGCGGGCGACGCGCGTGACCTCGTCCGCGAAGTTCGACAGCTGGTCGACCATGGTGTTGACGGTGTTCTTGAGTTCGAGGATCTCGCCTTGGGCGGACACCGAGATGGTCTTGGTCAGGTCGCCGCGGGCGACGGCCGTGGTGACCTCGGCGATGTTGCGCACCTGGTCGGTGAGGCTGGAGGCCATCGAGTTGACGTTGTCGGTGAGGTCCTTCCAGGTGCCCGAGACGCCGGGCACCGAGGCCTGGCCGCCGAGTTTGCCCTCGCTGCCGACCTCGCGGGCGACGCGCGTGACCTCGCCTGCGAACACCTGGAGGGTCTCGGTGAGGGAGTTGATGGTGTGGGCCAGTTCGGCGACCTCGCCGGAGGCGTTGACGGTGATCTTCTGCTTGAGGTCGCCGGCGGCGATCGCGCGGGTGACCGTGGAGATCGAGCGGACCTGATCGGTCAGGTTCGAGGCCATCGTGTTGACCGCGTCGGTCAGGGACCGCCAAGTGCCCGAGACGCCCTTGACGTCGGCCTGGCCGCCGAGTTTGCCGTCGGTGCCGACCTCCTGGGAGACACGGGTGACCTCGGCGGCGAAGCGGCGCAGCAGGCCGACCATCTGGTTGACGGTCTCACCGAGGCGGCGGAATTCGCCGCGGAGCTGCTTGCCCTCGAATTCGAGCGCGGCCTCTTGGGTGAGGTCGCCTGCGGCGACGGCTTCGAGGACGCGGCCGAGCTCGGTGGTGGGGCGGACGAGCTCTTCGACGAGCCGGTTGACGCTGGAGGCGCCGTCTCGCCAGCCGCCGTCGAGGTGCTCGATGTCGAGCCGGTGGTTCCACGAGCCTTCCTGGCCGACGACGCGGGCGATGAGCGCCAGGTCGCGGCTCTGCCGGTCGGCGCGTTCGACCACGGCGTTGAACCGGTCGACGACTTCCCCGGCCAGGCCTTCGCCGCGCGGCAGCCGTACCGAGAAGTCGCCGCGTTCGACCGCGCCGAGCGCATCGGCGAGGCCCCGGAGCAGATCGGATTCGTCGGTGGGGTTCGAGGGGGCTGCGCTGGAAGCGGTGTCCGTCATGGCTCTCTTCCTCGGCTGCTGGTACAGGCTCGCCTAACAGGTTGTCACACGAATACGAGAACGTGAAGGCAGGTTACGCAGAGCAATGCCTTCCATCACCTCGAGTAATAGCGACGAATACGCTGGAGGTTCGCAACCGGGCGGCTTCGTGGGACGTGTGTGATCCGACGGCGTCGCCGGACCACCGAGCCGAAACGGGCCCGGACCGGCACCGCCCGACACGTGTCACCACAGTCCGTTCGGAGCCGGGGCCGACCCGCCGCTTCGGCGGCCGCGGCACCGGAGTGCTCAAGGGCGGCAGCGACGACAGAAGAAAACCAGGCGGACGGCGGCCGCCCGGGCCTCCACCACCCGGAGCGGTCGCCGTTCCACACCTGCGGCGGCGGCGGTGCGGTACCCGACGCTGATGCGCGAACGTCATAGACTGGGGCCCGTGACGTACCCCGAGAGGCCCACTCGACGGCTACGGCTGCCGGCCGACGACCGATCCCCCGCCACCGCCCGTGCCGCCGTCCGGACGGTCCTGTCCGAGGCGGGGCTCACCGAGCTGCTCGACGAGGCGCTCCTGCTCACCACCGAACTCGCGACCAACGGCGTCGTCCACGCCGGGACCGATATCAATCTCACCGTCGCCGCCGATTCGATCGGCGTGCGCGTCACCGTCACCGACTACCGCTCCGGCGGCATCGAGCCGGCCGGCTCGATCATGTCCGACGTCATGCCCGAGGTCACGGCCGAAGGCGGCCGTGGCCTGCTGCTGGTCGACCGATTCGCGTCCTCGTGGGGCACCACTCACGACGCCACCGGCAAATCCATCTGGTTCCGCATCGACCGCGATCCCGCGGCGCCGCCGCCCGAGCGGCGCGCGATCGCCGCGGAGACGCCCGAGAGCCCGGTCACCGATCTCCACCAGCTCGCGGCACTGCTCACCATAGCTCCGGCGCTCCAGTCGCGTCTGCCGGTCGAACAGCTGGTGTCCGAACTGCTCGCTCGGCTTCACGACGCCACGGCCGCCTGCGGCGGCGCCGTCGAGGTCGACCCCGGCGGCGGGGCGGGCGCGCGCGTCATCGCGCAGTTCGGGGAAGTGTCCGACGCGGCCGTCAGCATCCCGCTGCCGTTGACCGCGCCCGCCACGGGGCGTCTCGTCCTCGCCGGCCAGGCCCGCCCCGAGTGGCGGCCCCTGGCCGAGCTCGCCGCCGAACGGATCGCACTGGCCCTCCAGATCGACCGGATGCGCACCGACGAGCAGCGCCGCTCGGGATGGCTCACCTATCTGGCCGAGGCCGGGGAGCTGCTCGCCCACTCGCTGGACGAGCATCTCACCGTCGCGCTCATCCCCCAGCTCGTCGTCCCGCAGCTCGGCCGCTGGGCGGGCATATTGCTGCGCAAGGACGGCGGGAGCCTGGAACTGGCCGCGCTCACCCACACCGAGGAATCCGAGCTGGAGGCGTGGCGGACGCGCCTGGCCTCGGCCGGCGCCGCCTTGAAGGCGTCGCTGGCCTCGGACGGGTGGACCGGCATGGAGCTGCCGACGCCGCGCGGCGTCGACGGCGTCACCGTGCCGCTGTCGGCGCGCGGGTCGACCATCGGGGTCCTGTCGGTGGGTCGGCCGACCGGACGCCAGCACACCACCGAAGAACGGGCCGTCATCGCCGACCTCGCCAAACGCTCGGCGCTCGCGCTCGACAACGCCCGCATCCACGCGGAGCGGGCGGCCGTGGCCCATGAACTGCAATCGGCGCTCATGCCCGGGACGCTCCCGGAGGTGGCGGGGGTCAGTTTCGCCGCCGAGTATCTGCCGGCCGAAGCGTTCGGCACCGAGGTCGGCGGAGACTTCTACGATGCGACGACGCTTCCGGACGAACGGCTGTGGGTCGCGATCGGGGACGTGTGCGGCAAGGGCGCGCAGGCCGCCGCCGTCACCGGGGTGGTGCGGGACGTCCTGCGCGTCATGGCCCTGGACGGGCGGCCCATGCCACGGGCGTTGGAGCTGTTGAACTCGACGCTGCTGGAGCAGCCGGGGGACTACCGGTACGCGACGATCGCCTCGGCGGTGCTGGACCGCGACGGCGACGGGGTCGGCGCGACGCTGTGCCTGTCGGGGCACGACCGGCCGCTGCTGCTGCGCGCCGACGGCGAGGCCGAGTGGGTGGGACGCGAAGGCACGGCCGTCGGCCTGTTCGAGCAGGTGAAGGTCAACCCGGAGCGGGTGCGGCTCGATGTGGGCGATGCGCTCGTGTTCTTCACCGACGGGGTGACCGAGCGGCGGGATCTGTCGGTCATGTTCGGTCACGAGCGGATCGTGCGGGCGGTGCGGGACGTGGCCGGGAAGTCGGCGCGGGCGATCGCCACGGCGCTGCTGGAGGCCGTGCAGATGTTCTCCTCGGATTCACCTCGCGATGACATCGCCATCCTCGTCGTCCGCTGCGACGAGCGTTAGGCGTGAGGTTCGAGAATCTTGGACGGGCGCTGTCCGGCCCGCCCTCCCGGCACCCACCGCCACCCGGACCGCTCGCCGCTTCGCGGCGGCGGGCAGTGTGCCCGCTCTGTGTTCTCGGGCCTTCCAGATCCAACACCGGGATCTGGAAGGTTCTCCACCTTGCGAGCAAATGACCTGCGAGCAAACGAATGGACTCGGATACCGCCTCGCTCCGAACGCTGAAACGGGCTCCGGTTCCCGCGGCCGGCCCCGGCGAACGAGCGCGCGGGCCGCCCCCGAGGGAGCGGCCCGCGGCGAGGACGGGGCGGCGGCCTACTCGCCGAAGCTGGTGACGCGGGTGGCGCCGTAGTAGACGTTGCCGTGGTCCACGGGCACGACCTTGACGACGCTGCGCGAGTTCGGGGAGTGGACGATGTACCCGTTGCCGATGTACATGCCGACGTGGCTGAGGCTGTTGTAGAACACCAGGTCCCCGGGCCGGAGCTCGTCGCGGGAGATCCTCATGGTCGAGTTGTACTGCGCGGCCGCGTTGTGCGGCAGGGAAATCCCGACCTGGGCGTAGGCGGCGAGGATGAGCCCCGAGCAGTCGAAGTTATTGGGCCCGGAGGCGCCCCACACGTACTGTTTGCCGCGCTGGTTGAGCGCGTGCTCGACGACCGTGGCGCGGTTACCGGTGATGTACGGCAGGTCGAGTTCGCCGAAGATGCCGTCACCGGCGACGGTCTGCCACTCGGCTTCGAGGTCGTCCATGCGGGTCTCGATCTCGTCGATCATCCGCTCCAGCTCGGCCTGGTCGGCCTCCTGGTCGGCCTGGAGATCGGTGAGCAGTTCGAGTTGGGCGGTGTATTCCGCGGTGACCGTATTGAGTTCGGTCATGAGGTCGAAGTCGTACATATTGGCGGAGTTGAGGCGGTCGAGGCGCTCGACGAACGCCTGCGGCGACCCGGATTCGAGGATGAGCGCGGCGTCGCCGATGCCTTGATCCACATAGGTTTCGGTGATGAAGTCGGCGAGGCGGTCCTGGAGGTCGTTCAGCTCGGTCTCGGAAGCCTCCAGCTCGGTTTCGACCTCTTCGATCATCGCCGTGTTGTCGGCGATCTCCTCGGCGAGGGCGTTGTACTCCTCGATGGTGGTGTTGAGGTCGGCGTCGGCGCTCTGGAGCTCTTCGTCGACCTCCTCACGGCTCCGCTCGGCCCAGGCGGGGACCGCGACGACCCCTGAGACGAGAAGCCCGCCGATCAGGGCGGCGGAGGTCCACTTGCGTCGGAGGGACGGATGGTTCACGAGGAGGATGCTCCTTCGGGAGTACGTGTCTGGGGGAAGGACCGATGATGAGCCTAGCGCGTGCATCGGGCCTCGTGAAGGGCCCGAAGGTGTCGAATTCACAGCGTGACGCCGTTTCCACGCAAGGTGCGTCCTTACGGCGCGGCGGCCGGACGTTCCGGTACGATGTGCGGCATGGACTTCACGGTGTGTCGCCGTCAGCGGTGTTGTCGCTCCTGCTGAGCCTCGGGCTCACCCGACGAGCACCCGTTCCGACGCATCGAAAGTCACGTTTTCATGTCCGATCAGACGATTTCCGTCCTCACCGCCGGTCACCTTGAGACGCTCGCCACGTTGTACGTCGAGCATCTGGTGCTGCGACCGCGGTTCTCGAAGGGGAGCCGATGGGCCCGGCGGGTCCTGTCGGGCCCGGGCCACGAGGCATGGCTGCTGGGGTGGCTGCCCGGTCAGGGCACCGAGCTGCACGATCACGGCGGCCTCGACCGTCCGGCCGCCGCCGCCGTCGCGGTCGTCTCGGGCCGCCTGAGCGAGTACACGGTCCGAGCCGGCCCGTTCCCCACGCTGGAGCGGACCGAGCTCACGCCCGGGCGGGCGGCGATGGTCGACGACCGCACCGTGCACGCCGTCCGGAACGACTCGGACGCCCCCGCGGTGAGTCTGCACGTCTACGCCCCGGGCCTGGACGCGATGCGCACTTACCTGTTCGATGAGACCGGCCTGTCGCCGTCGCGGATCAAACGCGCGGGCGAGGACTGGTAGATCACGCCGCCACCGGTTCGCCGACGGCGCGCGAGAGGACCGTGCCGATAGCGTCCGGCAGGGCCGCGGCGATGCCGGAGGCGGTCACAGTGCGGCGCTCGGAGGCCGCCACGAGAGCGGCCCGGCCCTGGAGGAACGCGGCGGTGGCGGCGGCGCGCGGGCCCTCCATCCCCGAGGCCAGCAGCGCCGCCAGGAACCCGGCGAGGACGTCACCGGAACCGGCCGTGGCCAGCGCGGGACGCCCGGTCTGGTTCGCGTAGACCGTGCCGTCGTTCGCGGCGACCACGGTGTGGTGGCCTTTGAGGAGCACGGTGCAGTTCAGACGTTTCGCGAGCGCCGCGGCAGCTCCCGCCCGGT
>JAJYSW010000157.1 GCA_021793335.1 Actinomycetes bacterium | reverse complement strand
ATCACCGACAACGCATGCCCGTCACGCATGCACCCGAACCGGTTGCAGCCCAGTCAAACCATGCAACCCAGAACATCCACTCAATTCACGCACACGCAGACGCCCTGTCCATTCGGCGAGGGCCAGTTCTACATCGGTCAGATTCCTCCATTGGCGAGCCCGGTCGATCAGTTCGGTCTTGTGCAAACCGGTCGCCGACTCCATCAGGGCGTTGTCGTAGGCCTCGCCTACGGTCCCGATCGAGGCCTGGATGCCGGCCTGCCCATCAACACCTCCACAGTGAGGCTTTCCGCGCAAGGTGAGCGATACGGCCTGTGGTCAAGATCCGTTGTGGCACAAGGAAACCCCCTGGTAGAGACTGGAGTTACCACAGCTTCAGCCATCTCCCAAGGGGTCCCGTGTCTGCCATTGTCACCTACACCGCCGTGCTGCCTGTCGACCGGGCCGCGGTCGACTGGTTCTCGGGCGAACTCGCCGCTCACCGCCGCGCCATCGGCACCCGCAACGGCACCCGCCGCCTCACCCCCTGGGCGCAGGCCGTCCTGGTCCTGCGGTGGATGATCGACGGCGAACGGGTCAAACAGCTCCGCATCGACAACGCGCTGCCGTCCTCGACGACCTACGACTATCTCCACGAAGGGCTCGACGTTCTCGCGGCATCCGCGCCGGACCTGGGCGAGGCGATCGAGGCCACCCGGGCTGCCGGGGATGAGCACATCGGCCTGGACGGTACCCTCATCCCCACCTGCCGAGTCTCGCTCGAGGGCCCCACCGAGGGCGCCGACCTGTTCTATTCGGGCAAGCATCACCGACACGGGGTGAACCTCCAGGTCGTCTCCGCCTCCGACGGATACCCGCTGTGGATCGGCGACGCCCGCCCCGGCCGCGAGCACGATTCGACCGCCGCCCACCACACCGGTGTCGAAGAAGCGATCGCGCTGATCAACATCGGCGTGCCCACCGATGCGCATCTACTGGTCCTGGTCGATTTGGGGTATGAGAAGTTCCGCGACTTCCCGGCCGTGCGCTGCGGGTACAAGAAGCCCAAGAACGGGAAGCTGACGATCGACCAACGCCAGTACAACAAGGTCCTCGGTGCGTTGCGGGCCCTCGCGGAGAAGGCCAACGCCGATCTCAAGGTCAGGTTCAAGTGCCTGGACAAGGTCGGGCTCAACCCGTGGCGGATCGGCACCATCGCCCGCGCTTGCCTCGCCCTGTACCACTTCGAACGCCCTCGACTCACCGAGCGTCACGCATAAGTTGCACGGAAAGGCTCAGTAGAGATGTTGCGACGACCAGTTGAATACGCCTTGACCGCCCGCGTCGAAGTGATGGACCAGGTCCGCACCGTCGGTGCCGTACGGTGCGGCGGCCCAGTCGCGCTGCCACAGGGCGTGGTCGACCATGTCGAGGACGAGCTTGGTGTGATTGGTCACCGCTGGAGCCCACCCATAGATCGCGCGGGAGTGCACATCGACGACGAACGCCACATAGACCCGCCTGCCCTGCCAGAGGGCGACTTCGGTGAAGTCGGCGACCCACAGCCGGTGAGGCCGGGTCGCAATGAAGGCGCGGTCGACCCGGTCAGGTGCACGCTCATGCGAGGGGTCGGCGACCGTGGCCGGGAGACTTGTAGCCGCCCCGTCTGGCGCCCCGCGAATCCCCATCTCGCGCATGAGGCGTTCGACGGTACAACGGGCGACCGCGATGCCTTCGCCGTTCAGTGCAATCCAGATCTTACGGGCACCGTAGACACCGAAGCTCGCCTCATGCACCCGCCGGACCTCGGTCTTCAGCCGCACGTCACGCTCGGCGCGCCCGCAGACGCCGCGCTTCTTACGCATCCAGTAGGTCACTTCGGCGATCGGCACCCCGTGCTCGGTGAGCACGCGGCAGATCGGCTCGACACCGAAACGCTCACGATGAGCGTCAATGAAGGCGACGATTACCGTTGTGGCCGGTCGAGCTCGGCCGCGTAGAAACCCGAAGCCGCCTTCAAGACCTCGTTGGCACGCTTCAGCTCACGGTTCTCGGCACGCAGCCGTTTAAATTCGGCGGACTCCTCGGAAATGACCCCCGCCCGGACACCGGCGTCGATCTCGGCCTGACGCACCCACCGGCGCACGGTCTCCCTGGTGATCCCCGACTTCGCCGTGATCGCGGCGATCGCGGCCCATTCGGTCGGGTAGTCATCGCGCCGGTCGAGCACGATCCGGACGGTCCGGTCCTTCACTTCCTGGGGATACTTCGCCAGCATAGTCCGAAACCCTCTCACAGATAGGCCTCTCACACATACCGCAGGGCTTCATCTGCGCCCTCGCCTGGGAACTCGTCACAGGCGCGCGTCGGTCCCCGATCCAGCGCTGCCATGTCAGCGGGGCAGCGGTGCGGTTCGGTCGTTCTCTTGAGGTGGTTCGCCTACACGGAGCCGGACAGGGCCGGGGCCTTGCCCTTGGAGCGCGTCGTCGGGGTTGAGGAGCAGGCAGGCTTTCATGGAGAGGCAACCGCAGCCGATGCATCCGGTCAGTTCGCGTTCGAGCCGTTCGATCGCGTGCCGCCGCTCTTCGAGGTGTCGCTTCCAGGTACGCGAGACCCCTTGCCATTCTTCATGGGTGGGGGCGCGGTCGAGCGGGAGCCCGGTGAAGACCCGCCCGACGTCGCCCAGCGGAATGCCCAGGCGCTTGGCGACGATGAGCAGCGATATCCGCCGGAGCATGTGGCGCGGGTAGCGGCGCTGGTTGGCACCGTTGCGTCGACTCGCGATGAGACCTCGGCGTTCGTAGAAGTGGAGCGCCGAGACCGAGACGCCGGTGCGGCGGCTGACCTCACCGATGGTGAGCTCATCGTCCGGGCCGGTCTGCACCGTCCCCCTCCCTACGGTCTGCGGCGCGGCGCGTGGGCGAAGATCAGCGCGGCCGCGACGATGGACAACACCAGGCACACTATCCCGGTGCCCAGCTGCGTCGCGCGCCAAGACCAGGTGAATGCGTCGAGTTCGGCGGCGCGGTCGATGCCGAGCCGCCCGGCGCCGACATCGGCCGCGCGCGCTCCGTCACCGAGTCGATGCCTCAGCAGCCCGGTGATCGAGGCACTGAACGCGGCGATCACGAGCGCCTCGGCGGCCCCGCGCAGCGTGTTGAGGAACCCGGCGGCCATACCAACCGCCTCCGCCGGGGCCAAGGCCATCGCCTGGCCGTCGGTGATGCCGAACGAGACCCCCATGCCGATCCCGATGAGCAGCAGCGGGACGGCGACCGAGGCGAGCGGCCGTTCGGGGGAGAGGGCCATGAGCCACAGATCCCCGGCCACGACTGCCGCCAGTGCTGCCACGATGAGCGCCTTTGCCGAGACCCCGCGGTTGACCAGGGCCGCGGCGCTCATCGGCATGACCAGGACTGGCGCGGTCAGCAGCAACATGACCGCTCCCGAGGCCGCGGGCGACAGGCCGCCCGCGGCCTGGAGGTAGGTCGGCAGGAAGACGAGCGCGCCGAGGAACCCGATGGAGGTCGCCAGCGTCGCCATGCTCCAGCCCATGAAGGTGCGATTCGCGACCAGCGCCGGGGCCAGGATCGGCGAAGCGCTCCTGCGCTGGGATGTGGCGAAGACGGCGAGCGCGATCAGGCCCGCGGCGGCGCAGGCGAGGATGGCCGGATGGGTCCAGCCCAGCGCCGGGGCTTCGAGCAGAGCGAACATGAGCAGCGTCAACGAGGCGATGAACAGGGCGCCGCTGTACCAGTCGGTGCGCGCCCCACCTGCTCGGGATTCACGAATCCTGGTCGCGCCGAGGGCGACGAGGAGGCCGATCGCGGCGAATACCGCGAATGAGCCCTGCCATCCGGCGACGGCGATGAGGGACCCCGAGAGCGTCGGCCCGACCGCGATCCCCACGCCCGCCATCGTGCCCATGAGCGCGAACGCGCGGTTGCGGGCGACTCCGTCGTATTCGGAGGCCAGGATCGCACCGCCCGCGGCCATGACGCCCGCGCCTCCGGCGCCAGAGACGATCCGCGCGATGTCGACGAGCGCGATCGACGGCCCGGTGGCCGTGACCGCGAATCCGGTGGCGAACACGAGCGCGGCGGTGACGAACATGCGGCGGCGGCCGACTCGGTCGGCCGCCGCCCCCGCGACAAGCGTCATGGCCGCGAACGCCAGGTTGTACCCGGCGACAACCCAGTTCAGCGGCGACCCCGAGGCGTCGAGATCGCGGCCGATGCTCGGGAGGGCGACTGCCGTCCCGGAGATCGACATCGCGACGAGCACGATGCCGACGAGCACGACCGGGAGTGTGAGCGGAGAGGGCCGGGCCGGGGTCGGCTCGGCGGGGGAGACGGCTGTGTTCATTTCTTCGCTTTCGCTGATGGAGTAGGAACGCCGCCCACCCCATCACCTCAACCGAAGTTGAGGTCAAGCCCGCGATGACCCCCATCACCGCACGCCCGCCGCCCGGCAGGCCCGCTCCGATACCGAGCGGCCGTCGATCCCCTGCGGCCGTGCCGTGCCCATGCGACGACCCGAGCGCCACGACAACCATGCGACCGTGCGCAGTCTGGACCTGTCACGGCCGCTGATCGGACCGACGGGGACAGGCCTGTGATGAACTCGGGACCGAAGTTCGAACGCTGCCGATATTGATCAGGAACATGCGCCATGAACGAAGGAGGTCGGCTTTGCAGTTGAGTGAGGCCGGTGCTGCATGGCTGATGAAGGGGTTGTGGCCCTTCGGAGTCGCTCTGTCCGGGGAGGCTTCAAACCGCCTCAAGCTGCGTGATCGGTGAGGTGATCGTGGTGAGCGATGCGATCGAGTCCTACTGCCCGGATCTGCTGTGGAAACTGGCCGAACCGCTCCTGCCCGCCGCACCTCACCCTGAGCAGGGCGGCGGGAAGCGACGGGTGCATCCTGACCGGGCGATCCTGGCCGCGGTCGTCTACAAGGGCAAGACCGGTTGCGCCTGGGCCGATGTGCCCGGGGTGCCTTCGGCGCTGCGAAATCGACCCTCCACGAACGGTTCGCCACCTGGGCGCGGGGCGGGTGCTTCGAGGCCCTGCTGGCAGCTATCCACGACGAGCTCGGCGCGGCCGAGGCCATCGGCTAGCACCGGGCCGCGATCGACTCGGTCTACCTCCGCGCCAAACGCGGCGGCGAGCACGTCGGCCCCAGCCCGGTCGACCGGGGCAAGCCCGGATTGAAAATCCATCTGATCGCCGACGAGCACGGACTGCCCCTGGCCGTCGAGATCAGTGCCGCGAACGTCCACGACAAGCGCCTCCTGGAGCATCTGGTTGACAAGATCGGCCCGATCCGAGGCCGAAAAGGCAGGCCACGGCGCCGACCCGACAAGCTGCACGGTGACAAGGGCTACGACTACACCGACTGCCGCCCCGCCTTGCGAGCCCGCGGCATCATCCACCGGATCGCCCGCAAAGGCATTGAATCCTCACAGCGGCTCGGCCCTCACCGTTGGAAGGTCGAGCGCACGATCGCCTGGCTTGATGGATTCCGCGCCTTGAGCGTCCGCTACGAGCGCAAAGCCGCGCACTTCCTCGCATTCGTCGCCCTCGGAGCCGCCATGACCTGCTACAAGGCCCTCGCCAAGCAGGCCGACAACCCCATTCCGGATGAGCTCTAAGACGGATTCAACGGGGCAGTATCGGGAGTCGCCAAGGCCCTCAACCTCGTACGCCTTCGCTCATGCGGTCATCCCCCCGCCGCGGAACTCACCCCGGTCGGTGAGGTTCATGCGCATCCGCCTATGCGGGCGTCCAACTGGTCACATACACGATGAGTGAAACATCGTAGATGGTCCCGTCGATCTTGTCGTAGGTGTACTCGAGCTCGCCGAACTCGATTCGGAAGACCTCTTCACTCGTGTCGATGCAGATGCCGTCTCGGGCCGGACCCGACACGTATTCAACGCCTTCAATTTCATTCCACAAGAGCCTGATGTTCCAGCGGTCGTTGTTCCCCTGGCCGTTTCGTGCGGTGCCGCCTCGTTCAGCCGCTTCGCTGCACGCTTCGGCGTCGAATTTCTCCACCTCGGAGACGACTGCGGCGGGGTTGTTGCCCGCCATCGAGACGTCGCCCGCCAATATGCATCCCTCATCGGCATTGCAGCGTTCTGCGCCCTCCCAGGTGTCCTGGAAATTGGCGCACAACCCCCATGACAGGTCAGCGCTCAGCGAGCGGGACTCCAACAGCACCGGCTCCGGACGTTCGGTATTGAGGTCGATCAGGCCTGCCGCGCAGGAGTTCTCGTCCGTCTGCATCGGTGGGAGTTCGAGTTCGAGATCCTCGAAGTGGAGAACCCAGTCGACGGACTCGGACTCATCGGGATCGGTGGAGGTCTTCCCAGTCGGAGATGAGGGCTCGGTGACTCCGGCCATCGGGTCGCCGCTCAAATCCTGCTGCATCAGGCCGCGGATATCGGGGAAGAACCAGGTGCCGAAGGCGAGGATCAGCGCAAGCGCGGTCGCCATGCCGCCGAAGACCTTGGTCTTCTTGGGCTCCTTCTCCCAGGGCGTCTGCGTGTGCGTGAATTGAGTGGATGTTCTGGGTTGCATGGTTTGACTGGGCTGCAACCGGTTCGGGTGCATGCGTGACGGGCATGCGTCGTCGGTGATCATGAAGGTGTTGAGCCAGTTGATCATCGAGAGAGCACATGCCCGCCTGCCCATCTTCTCCCGTGCCTCCTGCGTTGCAGCAGCTGGGGGCACTGTATGCCGAGTACGGCACTGACCTGCTCACCTGCCTCGAGCACGTGCCCGATCACCGCTCCCGCTTCGGGCGGCGATATCCCTTGAACGGCCTGCTGTGCCTGTGCGCGGCGGCGATGTGCGGCGGGAACACCCACCCGGCGGCGATCGCCGATTGGGCCGCCACCGCTGCCGAGATCACGCTGGTGCGCCTCGGTCTGGCCTCCAGGTCCTGGACCGGGGCGCTGCGCCGCCCGGACGCGACCACCATCACCCGCGCGCTGACTGGACTCGACACCGCAGTGCTGGAAACGCTGGTCGCCGCCCGGGCCGCCGACGCGGCCCTGACCGCGGGGCCGATCGAGTGCGCCTGCGACCACGACCAGCCCGACTGGCCCGATGCGGCCACCGAACAGGCCGAACGCGACTGCTGCCCAGGCGCGCTGCCGCAGGTGGCCGTCGATGGGAAGTACCTGCGCGGCACCGGAAGCAGCGCTGCCGAGCAGGACAAGCTCGTCTCCGCGTTCGAGCCCTCCCGCGGCATCACCCTCGCCCAGGTCCCGGTACCCGAAGGGACGAACGAGACCTCCTGTTTCCAGCCTCTGCTCGCGCCACTCGACCTGACCGGGACCGCCGTCTCGGCCGACGCCGCCCACACCACCGCCGCCAACGCCCGCTGGCTGGTCGAGACCAAACGGGCCCACTACCTGCTCGCGGTCAAAGCCGACCAGCCGACCCTCCTCGCCCAGATGAAAGCCCTGGACTGGACCGCCGTCCCCGACCGCTCCCGCCGACGCCGATCCGCCCACGGCCGCTGGGAACTGCGCAGCATGCGCACCATCGAACTCGACACGGCCGTCGGCCGCCTCCACCTCCCGCACGCGGCCACCGCGATCCGCATCATCCGCACCCGCACCATCAAAGGCAAGACCACCCGCGAGACCGTCTACTATGCCACCGACCTGACCTGCCCCGATACCACCCCGGCCGCCATGGCATTCCATATC
>JAJYSW010000156.1 GCA_021793335.1 Actinomycetes bacterium | reverse complement strand
CCTGAATCGCTGCCCTGGAAGGTGTAGATGCTCTCCTCGACGGACTGGAGCCGGGCCACGGTGGTGTCGATGTCGTCGAGGATCCCGTCGACCAGTTCGCGCGTGTCGGTGCAGACCTGCTCGAAAGCCTCGAAGTCGGTGCCCGACCAGCCTTCGGACAGTTCGGTGAGGCCCGCGCGGATGCGTTCGGGCCAGTCGGCGAGCTTCCCGGCGACCTCATCGGTCCAGGCGGTGCGGAGCCGCGCAAGGGAATGCTCGTCGGCGTGTTCGGGGCGTACTGCGCCCACTGCGGCGCGGAAGTCCTCTTCAGTGGGGTATGACATGCCGCCGACGCGCGGGCGCAATCGGTAGAGCTGGTCTTCGACGGGTACGGCGGACATGAGCTGTTGCCAGGCGGTCTCGGCGGGGTGTTCGACGGGGTTGCCGCAGGCGGCGTTGGAGCAGCCCGGACGCTGCACGGGAAGGCCACCGTCGATCCCACCGGGGAGATCGACGACGCCGGACTGCGCGTCCACATCGCCGAACGCCGGGACGGCGGAGGGCTCGGCGGCCACGAGGCCCTCGTACTGCTGCCTGTCACTCATGGGCGCGTTCACCTCGACATTGGGATGGGGGTCCGTCGTCACTTCCACGGTAACAACACCGAGCCACCTGTCCTGATCCGAGCATCGTTAAACTGGTGCCTTCGCCGGTCGGAACAGGAGTCGAGGCAGTGGTGCATCGCGGATTCGATCCCGAGACGTTCCCCGGTGTGCTCTTCACGGTCGCCGTGGGCGCTCACCTGTTGTTCATCGCGGTGACGCTATGGGCGATGCGCGTGAACCACGGGGAGGCGCGGTCGCCGCGTCTGCATTGCCGCAGCGACGCGTGTGCCGCGACGCATCTGCGGCCGGTGGGAGTGTCCGATTCCGGTGCCGCGGGGCCGCGAACCGCCGATCACTTGGCGATCCGCCGTTCTTTCAAGGTGTTCGCGGTGGCCACCGTCGCAGGGCTGGTCGCGGCGCTGGCGTTCTGGGCTCCGGTCGGGAGTGCGGCGCTGGACTGGTCCTCACCGTTCCGGTTCGCGGCCTACGTGTGGTGGTCCTTGCCGTTCGGCCTGGGTTCGATCGCGGTCTGGACGGTCATGGTCCGTGCCGATCGGCGTCCGCTCAGGGCGCTTCGGTGACGTTCGGATCCTCGGATCGGTTATTCGGTCCATTCGATCTCGTCGGGGTCCTGTATAGCGTCCGGTCCGTGTTCGAAGAGCAGGTCGCCTCCGGCGTTGATCAGGCCGAAGCCGCCCTGGCTCTGGGCGCCGTGGAAGAAGGCCGCGCCGGGCGTGACGTCGGCGTGCCGCCCGGCGGGGGTCATGGTCAGTGCGCGTTCGACGTAGGTGCCGAGCCCGACGAGCATGTTGGTCAGGCCCGAGCCGGCGATGTCCAGTGGGGAGACGGGGTTGCCGGTGCTCTTCTGGAATCCGAAGGTGAATCCGGCGAGTCCGCCGGTCAGCGCCGCGCATCCGGTGGAGATGGAGGTCATTGCGGTTTCGAGGCTTTTGACCGTCGCGCACAGCGAGGTGGCGACGGTCAGGCAACTGGCGCGGATCGATTCGGCCCCGGCGGCGGTGACCACGCCGGCGTAAGCGGCGAGGTAGGCGACCAGGAATGCGTCCATGACGACGGTGCAGGCGAGCAGGAATCCCCAGAAGATCGTCAGGGCCGCGCCGAGTGCGATGAGCTGCACGCCGATGAGCGAGGCGGTGACCGCCATCTCGCCCAGTTGGAGTCCGACGTTCCGGGAGGCGCCTTTGAACGCCTCGGAGTCGTCGCCCTTCCAGTTGTCGTCGTTCACGAGGTCGGTCTGTTCCTCCAGTGCTTCGAGGGCCTCCCAGTTCTTCTCGGCGAGTTTGATCCAGGCGCCGCCGGCCTTGATCATGTCGCCGGGGTTGCACTGATTCATATAGATGCTGGTGGCCAGTGACTGCACGGAGAGACCGAATGTCATCGCCGGGGCGGCGATCGCGATCGCGCAGCTCTTGATGATGTCCGCGCAGGGCCCGGACATCGATTCGCCCAGCTCATAGAAGGTGTCTCCGGTGGACATGTGCCCGTTATTCTCCGCCGAACGCCTTGGCGCAGGCCGCGTCGGTGTCCTCGTAGTTCTGGGCGCAGCCTTCCAGCGCCCCGTGCATCTCACGGAAACATTCGGCCGCACCGGCCATGGATTCGGCCACTGTAGATACTGCTGTGGTATAAGCGGCGGCCATCGGCAGTGTGACGGTCGTATAGAGGCTTCGGTCGAGGTCACGCAGTTCGGGGAGGATCGCCGAGGCCTCTTCGAGGAGGGGGACTACTCGGGCTTCGATGTCGGCGCCGAGTCGGCGCACGAATTCGGTGTCGCAGACGGTACCCACTATTTTCCTGCCTTTCGTCGCAGCGTGTCCGAGACGCGGACGACTTCGTCGATCATTCGGGTGCTGGTCCGGGCGGCCTTCTCGCTCTCCTCGGGGGCGGAGTCCATGGTGTCGACCACTGCCTGCGGGAGGTTGCGGCGCAGTTGTCGGTCGGATCGTTCGGCGAGGTCGGCGCGGGCGCGTGCGAGCAGTTCGGTCAGGATCTGGCCGAGTCCTTCGACACCACGGCGTCGGGCGGAGGGGCTCAGTCGCACGTCGGCGATGATCTGTTCGCTGCTGGTGGTCACGCCGACGTCCTCCTCCTCGGTCAAGGCGGTCGCCTCGCAGTGCTCGGCGGGGGCCGCCGGTTCGGGCTCTCTGACACTCTGCCTCATGTTGTCAAGGGTCGCCCCGAGCATGGCGCCGAGCGTGGCATCCTGTTCGGGGTCGCGGCTCAGGCTCGCGGGGGGCGGGTCGTCGATGCCGAGACGGCGGCGCATCATCGCGGTGACGGCTTCGAAGCCGCCGCTGGTCATCGCCTGGTGGATCTCGGTCACCGCCTCGATGCCCGTTTCAATGGCGTCGCGGCCTTCGGTGAGGGGGTGCGGCAGTCCGGCGGCGGTCTCGACGATGCGGCGTGCGAGGTCATCCGGTGGAATGCGGAACCCGTTCGGAGACACTTCGATGACGACGAGCCCATCGGCGGCCATCCGCAGTGAGACATACTCGTCCACATCGGTCAGTGTTCGCTCGGGGGCTCGTTCCACGGTTGCTCCTGTTCACCGTTGAGCATTGCTCTCGCACCATATCCGATCAGCGGATGTATCCGCTGACCTCGCTGATCGGATCCATTGTGGGGGAGCACTCAGACGGTGGATTCGGTCTGGCCGCCGTCACCGGCTTCGAGCGGCCAAACCGTGGCCTCGACCGAGCCGACGAGTTCGAGGGGGCCGACCAGTGACGCCGTGCCGGCGACGGTGAAGTCGTCGAGGGCGAGGAGGCTGATGCCGCCGCGGCTCTGCGCCACGGCCGCGTAGTAGGCGCCGGTGCCGCGATCTTGGAAGACCCATCCCGGCCGGGTGTCGGTGGGGATGGTCGGGACGCCGGTTCGCTGAGCGGCGGGCAGGCCGCCGGTGGCGGCGGCGTCGGGTCCGAACGGCGGTCCGGGCCGTCGCGGTTCGGGCGGGTGCAGGGCGCCGTTCGCATCGACGGGGACCTCGGTGACGTCGGGCACCTGGTAGCGGGTGGGGTCGCCGGAGACCGGGATCGGCGGCAGCGTCGCAGGCTGCTCGGGTACGGCGATGAGCGCGTGCACCTCGACCTTCCCGGCGATGTGGTTGACGGCGACGACGCCGATGCCGAGGGCGAGCAGGTCGATGCCGACGGCGAGCAGCACTCGCAGATTCGGGTCGAGCCCGGTGCCGATGCGCGCCAGGGAGAACATTCCGGCGGCGAGGGCGAAGACGACGAGACCGAGCATGGCGCCGGTCAGGGACACGGACCGTCCGACGCGCGGGCGGGGGGCCGAGGGCCATTTGTCGGCAGCCCGCGCACCGCCCAGGGCGACCGCCGAGATCGCGGTCAGGGCGAGGCCGGCGACGGCGAAGGAGAACGCGGCGACGGTGAGCCGTCCGGCGATGTCGTCGATGGCGTCCAACGTGGCCTCCGCGGGATGTGGGTGGCGTGCTGCTCGGGTTCATTGTCCAGCTCGGGTCCGGCACAGAGCCTATGACACCGAACGGCAACATCATAGTGTCGAGTTATGGACACAGCGTCACCGATATGCGAATAACGGCCCGCCGGCGGGGAGGCGGCTCGCCGATCTCGGTGGCGCGCTCGCAGCGATCGCGACGCCCTCGTCCACACTCTCGCTCATGGGCGCGCCAACGGGTCGAGTCACGGACTGTCGGATTCCCGACACTGCGTGTTGCCCCTTCGGTCATTGAAACCCGGAGCCGAGCGCGGTTCACTTGGAGGGGACTCGAACGGTCGTCGCTGTTCGAGCCGACGACGGTGCGCTCCGTCAAGGACCCGGCATATGATGAACACAGACCCCGCGAAGGGTTGGGAGACAAGATACATGAGGGAAATTTGTAAAACATGAGGCTATTGTGGCCCATGTGACGAGATGGGATTGACGATGATACGAGAGACATTTTGGACAGTTGCTGCGCAGGTCCAGGCGCAGGATGCCCAGATCAACACCCAAGGCATCATCAGCTTCTTCCTCAGCAGGATCGCCCCGATCCTGCTCGCGATCCTCGGCCTCATCTTCATCGCCCGCGCCAATAAGGGCGAGGTCAGCCGGGTGCTGACATCGTCGACCATCGCCATCCTCGGCATCGCCTTCATCGCCGGAGCGGTCGTCCTGGTGGCCGTCGGAGGCGGCCTGGTCGACGTCCTCTTCAGCGAAGAGGAGTAACCCGCTCCCCGCCGACCGCAATCGAGCCAGCCAAGATGGAGGACGCCCATGCGCTTGCGCACTGACGACGACATCTATCGTGCCCGGCTGCTCTACCTCGGCCCGCCCGGCTACACCCTTCCCGTCCACCTCCCATACGCCCAATACGGCACCTTCGCCGCCCTGCTAGCACTGTTCATGTTCATCCGCTGGCTCGCCACCGGCGACGTCGAGCTGTTCCCCTCCATCGAGATCTCCCTCGCCCTCGTGGCCACCTCGCTGATCTTCCGGTACGTCGACGCCGACCGCCCCGCCGCCTCGGTGGTCCGCACCCTCCTCACCGACTGGAGACACACTCGGGACGCCGGCGCCGAAAAGCGAATTCCGACGTACTCGACCCGATCGATCAGGCTCCGCCCCACACTCGTGGGAACCGCCCGACCAGAGGAGCGCCTATGAGCGGCGAGGATCGCCGACAGCCCGTCGCCAAGTTCTCCGCCCCCCGCCCGCCCGCTCCGGTGCGCGAACGCGAACGCGCGGACGACCTCGACGACGACGCCACGGCCCTGGCCGACGCCGTCTTCAGGGCGGAGCCCGCCAGAGAGCGCGGCAGAGCGGAGCACGGCCGGGCGGGAGCCACCGGGGAGCACGACCGCACGGGTCCGGCCCGGCAGTCCGCACCGCCGCTCCCCCCTTCCGCGCCCATTTCGGCGAACCCTGCCCGACACGCGCCCCCACCTGCGTCGACTACCCACTCGTCCACAGGTTCTCCACAGGGTTATCCACAGGAACCGCCGAGTTATCCACAGGGTCGTCCACAGCGGTACCCACAGGCTCCGACCAGCGGTAATCCACAACGTTATCCACAGCGATCCGCGAGTTATCCACAGGACGACCCGAGTTATCCACAGGCTGTTGACCAGCGGCGCGGGAATGTTTCCACAGGTCAGTCCCGCGGCCCCGCCGCGGGCCGTTCGAACGGCCGCCGTGCGCCCTCGCAGGCCCTCGTCCCCATCAAGCAGACCGACACCGAGACCGTCGTCAAGCCGGTCCCCGACAAGCCCGCGCGCGTCCCCAAACCGGTCAAGAGGAGCAAGGAGCGCCAGCCGCTCCGCGAGCTCTCGCTGACCGAGATCGCCGGGCACGCCACCTTCACGCCCAGCACCGTCACCGCCTGGTACGTACTGCCGGGCGTGCGCTGGTCCTTCCGCCCCGACCTGGAGCGCGAGGCCCTCATCACCGCCATAGCCGAGCAGTTCGCCGGCCTGGCCGGGATGCGCCTCCACCTCCGCCGCACCACCAAGCCGTTCCCGGCCGACCAATGGGCGCGCGCCGTCGACCAGCACACCGCCCACCCGTTGCGCACCGTCCCCGGCGGCACCAGTTGGGCCGAGCACCTCGTCGCCGCGCAGCGCCACCTGCACTCCCTTTCGCACGCCGAAGGTGAGACGTACCTGGGCATCACCTTCGCTCGCCGTTCGATGTTCGACAACCTGGGCGAGCGCGTCGGCCGCATGTTCGGACGCGGCACCAAGCTCTCCGAGCGCGAACGCATCGAGAAACGCAGCTTCCAATTCGACGAGGTCCTCGGTTCCTTCGGCGTGCGGGCCCGCCGGGCGACGACCTCCGAACTCGAATGGCTGGTGTACCGGTCGGTGGCGCTCGGCATGGAACCGCCGCGGCTGCTGTCGGGCTCGGACACCGAATGGGACCCCGGCGACGTCCTCGCGCTCTCGGAGTCCATCGAGCGCTACCGCAGCCCATACGGTTCCACCGTCAAACTCGTCAACCGGCTCACCGGCGAGGAGAAGCACACCGCGGTCCTCACCGTCGGACGCATGGAAGAGCTGGAGATCCCCCAGCGCCACGAGCCGTGGCTGCACTTCCACGAGCGCTGCCCGTGGCCGCTCGAACTGTCCAGCCGCGTCGACGTCCTCGGCCCCGGTGAAGCGTTCCGGGACCTCGACCACCGGCTGCGACTCATCCGCAGCCAGCAGCGCGACTACGACGAGCACGCCATGGACGCCCCGCCGGAGCTCCAGCGACTGGCCGAGCGCGCTCTCGGCGTCGGCGACGAGATGACCACCGGCCTGCCGATCGACGCCGCGCGAGCCCACGGCTGGCACCGGATCGCCGTCACCGCCGACACGAAGGAGGAATGCCTGGAGCGCGCTCGCACGCTGATGCAGATGTATCAGCGCGAGATGCGGATCAGCCTCCAGCACCCGAAGAACCAGGACTGGCTGGCACGCGAGTTCATCCCCGGCGAGCCCGTCGCCTCCACCGGGTACGTGCGCCGTATGCCCGTCAAACTCTTCGCCGCCGCGCTCCCGCAGGCGGCGTCCACCGTGGGCGACCAGCGCGGCGACCTCATCGGCCGGACCGCAGGGACGTGCCGTCGACCGGTGTTCCTCGACCTGCACTTCGCCACCGAGGTCCGCGAGCGCTCCGGCCTCAGCGTCTTCGTCGCCGAACCCGGCGGCGGCAAGTCCACGCTCATGGGCGCACTGGGCTACCTGGCCGCCCGCCGCGGAGTGCAGGTGACACTCCTCGACCCCTCGGGGCCACTGGCACGGCTGTGCGAGATGCCCGAGCTGAAGCCCTATTCACGAGTGTTGAACCTGACCGGTTCGGAGTACGGCACCCTCGCTCCGTACGCGCTGATTCCCTCGCCGAGGCGCGAACACTACGACGACTCGCCCGAAGGCCAGCGCGAGTACGACATCGCCATCTCCAACGCCCGCTCCGAGCGTCGCATGCTCGTTCAGGACATCTGCGCGATGCTGCTGCCGCCCCAAGTCCAGCGCGAGGCGTCGACCGCTCGCCTGCTGCGCCACGCGGCCCGCCACGTCCCCGCCGAGGAGTCCACCACGCTGGAGGACATCGTCGAAAGCCTGCAGGACGCCGAGGACCACGTCACCGGCGACGGCGCCGAACTCGCCGCGCTCCTGCTCGACACCGCAGAGATGCCGCTGGCGAAGCTGTTCTTCGGCGCTCCCGACAAGGGCGTGCTCGAAGACGACACGGCGCTGACCGTC
>JAJYSW010000155.1 GCA_021793335.1 Actinomycetes bacterium | reverse complement strand
GCGGTTCGCGTCGCGGCTCGGGCTCGGCGACCGGCGTCTCCCGAGGCGCGGGCTCCTCGGAGTCGACGGCGCCCAGTTCGGGGACCTCCTCGGGCGACAGCCTCGGCAGCACGGTGGTGGGGCGGTGGACGTTGCGGGCCTCTTCCTCCTTGAGGCGCTTGGCGGCGGCACTGGCGCGCGTGCGCCGCTCGGGAGCCTCCTCGGCCTCCTCGTCCTCATAGGTGTCGACTTTGCCGGTGGCCAGTTCCCACAGGCCCTTGAGTTTGGAAGGGACCTGGTTCAACGGGGTCGCGGTCGTGACCAGGACACCGAAGAGCAGGAGCAGCATCAGCAGCGGGAAGGCCACATAGGCGGAGACGCCCAGGGCGAGCCCGCTGCCGACGATCCAGCCGATCTGGCCTCCGGCGGCCATGCGTTCGTCCATCTCGGTCGGCAGTCCCGAGATCAGATGCAGCAGACCGAGGCTGGACAGCCAGATCGCGGTCCATCCGACGAGGGCGCGTCCATGCGCGTCCTCCGGCGGGGACTGGCGCATGACGCGCAGACCCCACAGCACGAGCAGGATCGGCAGCGCGCGGGTGGCAAGACCGATCGACCAATCGAGGCCGAACGCGAGGTGTTCGCCGACCGGGCCGGCGACGTCGAACCAGACGGCGCAGGCGAGGACGATGGCCACGGCGATGATGAGCAGACCGAGCCCGTCACGGCGATGCGCGGGGTCGATCTCGCGGGCCGTGGCGGCCTCTTTCCCGACCGATCGGGCCATCCATCCGGTGGAACGGGCGGCCCCGACCCACAGGCCCCGCAGCCCCAGGCCGAGCGCCTCGATCGGACCGGGGATCGCGTCGGCGCGGCGCCGCTTGGCGGCCGCGCGCGCCGCCTGCCCGCCGCGTCGCGCCGGAGCGGTCTTCTTGGCCGCCTTCTTCACGGCCTTCTTCACGGCCTTCTTGGCGGTCTTCTTCACCGGTTTCCTGGCGCTGGAGCCGGCGGTCCGCTTGCGGGCGCTCTTGCGCGCTCCGCCGGAAGTCCTGGCCATCATGGCCCATACGTTACCGCCCCCGCGTGCCCGACCGCTGCGGTGAGGAGGAAGGCCCTAGGGTGAGCCCATGCCGAAGACGATTCTGGTGACCGGCGCCGGCCGCGGGCTCGGGCGAACCCTGGCCGAGCGGTGCAGCGCACGCGGCGACGCGGTGATCGCCCATGCCCGCAGCGAATCCGCATTGGAGGGAGTGCCGTGCGAGCGACGGCTGATCGCCGATCTAGCGCAGCCGGAGACCATTGAGGATGCCGTGTCCGAGCTGGGACTCGAACACCTGGATGCGCTCGTCCACAATGCCGGGGTCGCGCACATCGGTCCGGTGGCCGAGCAGCGCCTGGAATGGTGGCGGGAGTCGATGGCGGTCAACGTCGTGGCCGTGGCGGAGCTGACGCGGGTGCTGCTGCCGGCGCTGCGGGCCTCGGGCGGGCACGTCGTGTTCGTCAACTCCGGGGCCGGTCTCAGCGCCGGACCGGGCTGGAGCTCGTACGCGGCCGGCAAACACGCGCTCAAGGCCCTGGCGGACGCCCTGCGCGGAGAGGAGCGCGGCGCGGGCGTGCGCGTCACGAGCCTGTACCCCTCCCACTTCACGACCGACATGCAGCGCAGCGTCCGGGAGGCGTTCGACTCCGAATACGACCTCGACCGGGCCACCAGCGTCGAGTCGATCGCGCAGACGGTCGTGGAGACGCTGAACACGCCCTCGGACATGGTCGTCAACGAGATGCGGATCGAACCGCCGAATCCGCTTCCCATCCGCCCGAGGCCCTGAGCGCGAATCCGCGGGCAACGCTCGGCCACCGTGCGACTCCGGATAGTTCGGTAGCATCACCGCAATGAGCACCGAACCGCCCGGACCCCTCTCGAACCCCGGTCCACCCCCGACAGCCCCGCACGCGATACCCGGCCCATACGCGCCGGTTCCCCCGTTCGGCGGGACGCCCTCCACGGCACCCGTCTCCTCAGGGGATCGACGGACCCCCGAGCACACGGCTCCCCGGCTTTCGAGCCCGCCTTCGCCCGTCGGCCTGCTCGCCGCGGGCGCGGGCCTGATCCTGCTGTGCGCCTCGATCCTGCTCCCGCAAGCCTCGATCAGCTTCGAGAACATGGACGAATACGGCTACTTCGGCATGCCGAGCACCGGGGAGGCGTTCGCCGTCGGGACCTCCTCGGTGCTCCTGATCGTGGCGCTGCTCACCGCCGTCGGACTCAGCGCTCACCACGCGCCGGAGTTCCGCTGGCCGACCCGACTCGGTGCCGTGGGCCTGGCCGCGCTCACCGCGGCCTTCGCCTACCACCCGATCACCGTGGCACAGCAGACGCTCCAGGTCTACGAGGACGCCAACAGCGCCGCCGAGTACGCCGCGGACACCACTCCCGAGATCACCGTCGCAGCCGACAGCGGCCTGTACCTCACGGTCCTGGGCGTCGCGCTGCTGGCGGCCAGCGCCTTCCTCATGCGGCCGGGGCCGCGCCCGCCGACCCACGGGCCGATGCCGCACGCTCCCGCCACGGGCCCGGGAATCGAACCGGGCATCACCGTCACTCCCGGGTGACACCGCGACACGGCGGAGGCCGCCGCCCGCGCCTTGACGGAACGAGGCCCGGACGCGGTCGACCGCGTCCGGGCCTGCACGCTCCCGCCCTCTTCGAACATGGGCGCTCGGGGAGGCCTCACACCTCCAATACGTGCGGGACGATCATCGGGCGGCGACGGTACGTGTCGTTGACCCATTTACCGACCGTCCTGCGCAGGATCTGCTGGAGCTGGTGCGGCTCGGTCACTCCGTCGGCGGCGGCCCGCTCCATCGCGTCGTCGATGAGCGGCAGGACGCCCTCGAAGGCCTTCGGGTCATCCGAGAAACCGCGTGCCGAGACCGTCGGTCCGCCGACGACCTTGCCGTTCTCGGAATCGATCACGACGGTCGCCGCGATGAAACCGCCGTCGCCGAGGACCCGGCGCTCGTACAGGACCGGCTCGCCCACGTCGCCGACGGACAGGCCGTCGACGTAGACCAGGTTGTTCGGGATGTGCCCGACCAATCTGGCGCGCCCGTCGAGCAAATCGACGACGTCGCCGTTCTCGATGACGATGACCTGGTCGGCCGGGACCCCGGATTCGATCGCGAGCCGGGCATGCGCCTGGAGATGCCGGGCCTCGCCGTGGACGGGGATCATGTTGGAGGGCCGGACGTTGTTGAGCACGTACAGCAGCTCACCCGCCGGGGCGTGCCCCGAGACGTGGACCTTCGCGACGTCCTTGTGAATGACGGTGGCCCCCGTGCGGGCCAAGCGGTTGATGACGCCGTAGACGGCGGTCTCATTGCCCGGCACCAGCGAAGAGGCGAGGATGACGGTGTCGTCGGGCTCGACGGTGATGTGCCGGTGGTCTCCCGAGGCCATGCGGCCCAAGGCGCTCATCGGTTCACCCTGCGAACCGGTGGACATGAACACGATCTCGTCGTTGGGCATCCGGACCGCCTCGTCCATGTTGACCAATATGCCCTCATGGATATTCAACAGCCCCAGATCGCGGGCGATCGCCATGTTGCGGACCATGGACCGGCCCACGAACGCGACCTTGCGGCCGTGCGCCCACGCGGCGTCCAGGACCTGCTGCACGCGGTGGACGTGGCTGGCGAAGGAGGCGACGATGATGCGGCCCTTGACGTCCTCGAACAGTTTGTCGAGAACGACCCCGATCTCCCGCTCGGAGGTCACGAAACCGGGGACCTCGGCATTGGTCGAGTCCGACAGGAGCAGATCGACGCCCTGGTCGCCGAGACGCGCGAACCCGGCCAGGTCGGTGATGCGCCCGTCGAGCGGCAGCTGGTCCATCTTGAAGTCGCCGGTGTGCAGGACCAGGCCGGCACCGGTGCGGATCGCGACGGCCAGCGCGTCGGGGATCGAGTGGTTGACGGCGAGGAATTCGAGCCCGAAGGGGCCCAGTTCGATCGTCTCCCCCTCCGAGACGGTCGTGCTGACCGCCTTGATGCGCCGCTCACGCAGTTTGGCCTCGACGAGGGCGACGGAGAACTTGGAGCCGACCAGCGGGATGTCGTTCTTGTGTTCGAGGAGGAAGGGGATGCCGCCGATGTGGTCCTCGTGCCCGTGGGTGATGACGATGGCCTCGATGTCGTCGAGGCGGTCGAGGATCGGCGTGAAGTCCGGCAGGATCAGGTCGACGCCGGGCTGCTCGACATCGGGGAACAGGACGCCGCAGTCGACGATGAGGAGCCGCCCCTCGTACTCGAACAGGGTCATGTTGCGGCCGATGGCGCCCAAGCCGCCGAGCGGGACGACGCGAAGGCCGCCGGGGGCCAGCGGAGCGGGTTCACCAAGGTTGTCGGGTCTGGTCAGGCTCATCAGACCTCCTTGATGCTCGCGAGGTTCTCAGCGATGAAATCCGCGATCACCGAGCTGGCGGCCGGAAGCGGCAGACGCGGCTCACCTCCCGGAAGTCCACGCTGGGCGAGGGCGGCCTTGACGGCCGTGACGCCCTGCGCCGGGCCCTGGAGGGCGCGGAGGGCGGGAAGAAGAGCGTCGTTGATCTCCGAGGCCCGTGCGACATCACCCTCGTCGAAGGCGTCGAACATGGCGTTGATCTCCTTGCCGACCAGGTGGGCGATCACGGAGACGACGCCGACCTGCCCGGTGGCGTACGCGGCGAGGTTGAGCGCGTCGACGCCGCAGTAGAAGGTCAGACCGGTGGCGACACGGACACGCTGAGCGGCCGAGAGATCGGCGGTGGCGTCCTTGACCGCGATGATCCGCGGATTCTCGGCGAGTCGCAGATAGGAGGACTCGGTGATGGGCACGCTCGATCGCGGTGGGATGTCGTAGAGCATGCACGGCAGGTCGACCGCGCCGGCGATCGCGCTGAAGTGGGCCTCGATGCCCTCCTGCGGCGGACGCGAGTAGTAGGGGGTGACCAGCAGGAGCCCCTGGGCCCCGCACTTCTCGGCCTCTTGGGCGAGGCGCACCGACTCCCGGGTGTCGTTGGTGGAGGCGCCGGCGATGATGTGGGCGCGGTCCCCGACGGCCTCGACGACGGTCTCGATGAGCTGAGCCTTCTCGGCCCCGGTGGTCGTGGGCGATTCACCGGTGGTGCCGTTGAGGACGAGACCGTCCAAGCCCTGCTCGTCGATGAGATGGCGGGCCAGTTCGGCCGCCCCATGCACGTCGAGTTCCCCAGACGGTGTGAACGGCGTGATCATGGCCGCCAATGTGCGCCCGAACGGGCGGGTCACGTTGCTCATGTGCTTTCACCAATACTGATTGCGGCGGCCGGGACGTCGCTGCCCGGCCGCTCATCGGTTCAACTGTCTCAAGTTTCGCCACCGGCAGTGCTAATTTACGGTTCGCAAGCTTCACCGTGACTGCTAATTTACGGTCCGCGAGCCTCACCGCGACCGCCGATTCACGGTCCGCGAGCCTCACCGCGACCGCCGATTCACGGTCCGCGAGCCTCACCGCGACCGCTCCTCCCCGGCCCGGCTAGCCCTCGGTGACGTACGGGCTGTGGGCCACTTCCGAACCGTCGCCGAGAGCGGCGATCTCGAAATCGGCGAAGACGTTCGGGGCCTTGTCCTTCAGCTGCCGCAGGCATTCGACGGCCAAGGCGCGGATCTCGACATCGGCGTGCTCCGAGGCTCGCATGGCGATGAAGTGACGCCAGGCGCGGTAGTTGCCGGTGACGACGATTCTGGTCTCGGTGGCGTTGGGCAGGACCGAGCGCGCCGCCTGACGCGCCTGCTTTCGCCGCAGCGTGGGGTTGGCGACGTCCGCGAACTTCTTCTGGAGCCCTTCGAGGAGGTCGTTGTACGCGCGCTGCGCGGCCTCCGAGGCCGCGAGGAAGCGCTCGTGAAGCTCCGGATCGGAGGCGATGACCTCGGGCTCGACCATGGCGGCGTCGCGCTCGGGGACGTAGCGCTGCGACAGCTGCGAGTAGGAGAAGTGCCGGTGGCGAATGAGCTCGTGCGTGAGGGACCTGGAGACACCGCTGATGTAGAAGCTGACGCTGCCGTGTTCGAGGACCGAGAGGTGTCCGACCTGGAGAATGTGGTCGAGGTAGCCGGCGTTGGTGGCGGTCTTGGGGTTGGGCTTCTTCCAAGACTGGTAGCAGGCGCGGCCGGCGAATTCGGCGAGGGCCTGGCCGCCGTCGGCGTCGGTGTCCCACGGGACGTCGGGCGGCGTCTCGAAGTGCGTCCAGGCGACCAGCCGGACGTCCATCGGTACGATTTCGGGCATGCCCCGTTCCCCCTCGTGCTCGGTGTGCTCACTGCTGGTCATAGCTACATGAGCGTACTCGGAGGACTGCTGTGGCCTTTACCGCGTCCGCTGGAGCCCTCGTGTCGCCTCTGCCCGAGAACCCCTCGGACTCCCCAGAGGTTTTTCACATTCACGATCTGGGCAGATACACAGAGTCACCGACCCCACTTGACAGACATCAAAGGTGATGTCACGATGGTGTCATGGACTTGACGCCGTATATTGAATCGCTCCGCCGGAGCCTCACCGCCGCCGCCGCGCCGGCCGGTGAAGACGCCGCGCGGACTGCCGAATTGCTGTCAGAAGCGCTCGACGCCGGAGCGCGGCTCGCGCTCATGGAGGCGCTCTCCGAGGCCGCCGCGGAGATCACCGCCGGACTCGACCAGGCGGGTTCCTCCGCCTCGGTCGACCTGCGCGTGCGCGGCAAGGAGGTCGATCTTCGCGTCACCGACGTGGACGCCTCCGAGACCGCGCCGCCGCCGGCCCCGCCGGTCGACGACGATGTCGCCCGCATCACGCTGCGCCTGCCCGAGTCGCTCAAGGAGGAAGTCGAACGCGCCGCCTCCTCGGACGGCGCCTCGGTCAACGCATGGCTCGTGAGGGCCATCAACACCGCCGTCCACGCGTCGCGCTCGGCCGGCCCCACCAGCGGCGCGCGATACAGCCAACGCATCACCGGTTACGCCCGGGCCTAACGAGAGAGCGGACTCATGAACGAGTACACCGAATTCACCCACGACGGACCGATCACCACGTCGATCACCATCGCCGAGGGATCGGCCACCATCACCGCTCACGAATCCGACCAGGTACTGGTCGAGATCAAGCCGGCGCAGCGCAGCACCGACGGCGACACCGACGCCGCCGATCTCGCCCGCGTCGAGTTCGAGAACGGGCACCTGCGCGTCATCGCGCCCGAGAAGCCGCAGAACTGGCTGTTCAAGAAACAGATAGGCGTCCATGTCTCCGTGAAGGTGCCGATCGGCTCCGACGTATCGGTCAGATCGACCTCGGCTCCGATCAGCCTGCACGGCAGGCTCGGGCCCGTCTCGATCAACACCGTCGCCGGATCGGCCACCGTCGAGCAGGCCGCCAGCGTGCGAGCCAACACCGTCTCAGGCTCGATCAGCGTCATCGACGCGTCCGATGAATTCCGCGCCAACACCGCCTCGGGGCAGGTCCGGGCCGAGCACGTGGGCGGGGACTTCATGGCCAAGACCGTCGCGGGAGGCGTCATCGCCGAGAAGATCGACGGCTCGGCCCGCGTCAACACGCTCTCAGGAGCGATCGAGCTGGCCGCGCTCAAATCGGGAGCCTGCCGTGCGAACACCGTCTCGGGACGCATCAGCATCGGGATCGTCGCCGGCACCGATGTGTGGATGGACCTGGACGCCAAGGCTGGGACCGTGACCTCCGAGCTCGCCGCCGGCGATACCTCGCCGGCTCCCGGCGACTCCGGCACCAGCCTCGAAGTGCGGGCCCGCTCCGTCTCCGGCGATATCTACCTGCACCGGGCGAACGCCTACCGGTGATCGCGCTGCGCCGGAGCGCCGCGCTCACACATAGAGGT
>JAJYSW010000154.1 GCA_021793335.1 Actinomycetes bacterium | reverse complement strand
ATGTGGCGTGAGGACCTGGGCCTCACGTGCCTCCAGGTCGCCTACGGCGATTTCTAGCGCTACCCGAACCAACCCGAAGGGGAAACACGACCATGACCGTCGATCCCGACCTGACCCGCCTGATGAAGGCCGCCCGCAGCACCTACTACGCCGCGGCCTGACACCCGCAATCCGATCGATCCGGAAGGACACCCATATGACCAACACCGACCTCCCCGCCAGCGGCACCGCCTACGAGGCCATGACCGAGGCCGAGCGCCTGGCGTACTGGCAGCGCGGCCAGGCCAGCCGCTACGCCCAGGCCCTGCGCGAGGGCCTGGACCGGCTCGACCGCTTCGCCGCAGGCGAGAGCAACGACACCTTCGCCGCCGCCGCTGGCGACATCGCCTCGACCGCGCTGTGGATGCTCGCCGAAGCCCAGACCGACCGCCTCGTCTACAGCCACGCCGACCCGGCATGGCTGGAGATGGCCGACCAGATCCGCACCCAGGCCGACCAGGCCCGATCCCACCAGTGAGCACCAAGCGGCCCAGCTGAGCTAGCACCTCGGCCGGGCCGCCATCCAAAATCCCAGCAAGATCCGGACAGAAAGAGACTACCCGCATGAAACGCATCAAGAACCGCTCTGAGCGCCAGGCCGCGAACCGCGCCTACCAGGACGCGAAAAAGCGCCTGAACTCGTACACGCCCAAGGGTGGCCGTGAAGACGCCGAGTACCTGCGTCGCAACGCGGCCGTGGAGTCCGCCGAGACGCGGGTCTCCTGGTTCCAGCAGCTCAAGAGCAACTAGGGCGAAACGCGGCCCCGGCAACGGGGCCCGCGTCCGGGCCCGGGTGGCTCCCGACCCGCTGACGATGCCAAGCCACACCCGAGAGGAACACACCATGTACAACGTCACCGTTCAGGATGGCCCCGACGCCACCGACCCGCATGCGATCGACTGGCAGGCGCGGCAGGCCCGTGCTCTCATCCCCTTCGGCCTCGATGCCGCTGGGCTCCCCGTCAACCCGCGCGAGCCAGACCTCCCGGCCGGACGCGGGGACCTGTGGCACTGGGGCGAAGCCGTCGCCGCCGACGCCATCGTGACCGCCATCGACCCGACCGGGGCCCGCCGCATCCTCATGGTCGAACGTGCCGACGGGCACGGGTGGGCGCTGCCGGGCGGGATGCTCGACGCCGGCGAGACCCACGAGGCCGCTGCCGGGCGCGAACTGGCTGAGGAAACCGGCCTGGACCTCTCCCCGGCCCTGTTCGTGTCGCGGCCGCGGCGGTACGTCCCCGACCCGCGGGCCGGACGGGGCGCCTGGGTGGTCACCGTCCCCTCCGTCGCGGTCCTGCACACCGACACGCCCCCGGCTGTCGACGGCCGCGACGACGCCGCCCGCGCCGAATGGCTCCCCGCTGGCACCTATGCCGCCTTGGCCGCCGCCGTCGAGGCCCGGGGGAGCCGTGTCTTCCCCGCCCACGTCGACCTGCTCCGATTCGAGCTCGACGCCGTATCAATCATCTGACGCGAGTATGAACGCCCCGCCCAGGCATGGGCGGGGCGTCCGCGTGTCAGGAACCTGACATGACGCCGTGGCGTTATTGTGCCATCCCTCATTGGAATGATGGGAACCACAACATACAATGGGGTGCGCACTGACGACGACGGCCTCGACCGGAATGCGACTCCAGTCGAGGCCCTCTGACCACCGAAGGAACGGACCCGATGGCTGATACCACCCTACTTGAGCAGCTCACCGGCGTGCAGATCGACGACATCAGCCAGGCCGTGATCCTCGGTGCCGCATTCGCCGCCGTGATCCTCACCGGCCAGATCGGATTCAAGCTCTCCCGCGCCATCCGGCACGCCATCGCGCGCCCCGGCCGCCGCTCCCTTCGCCCCGACATGATCGCCACCGTCATCGGAGCCGGCCTCGTCCTCGCCCTATCGGTCGAGGGGATGTGGGAATTTTTCGGCTCCGAGGCCGTCCGCATGGACGGAGCCGCCCGCATCGCGTTCTGCGCAGTTTTTGAAATCTGCCTCATCGCCGTGGCCCTGCGCGCGCGCCACATCCGCTTGCTCCGCCAGGCCCGCAAGGACGAACTCATCGCCGACCGCCAGAAACTGTCCGACCAGGATGAGAACACGGCCGACCTGGACGAGAAGGTCCAGGCCATCCGCCTACGAGGCATCAACGACCTCTTCGTGTGGGCACTGGCGACCGTCATCGGCGTCCTGGCCGCGTTCGAGGCCACCGGGGGGGAGCAGTTCCTCCGGTTCATCGTGCCTTTCGTCGCCACCAGCATGTGGGAGCTGGCCCTCAGCGCCGACGTTGAGGACCAGCGGGTCACTACGGCCGCGAAGCACTGGATCGACCGCGTCAAGGCCGGATTCGCCGCGTTCGGGCGCGCTTGCACGTCGATCGCGGTCCGGTTCGGGTGGGTCCCGCCCACGAGCGCGGACGCGACCGAGCAGTACAGGGAGAAGCGCATGACGCAGCTCGTCGATGTCTCCCACCAGATCCACACGGTCGACGATGAGGAGGCGGCGAAGCTGCGGAGCAAGCAGCGCCGGCTGATCCTCGGCCTCCAGGCCCGCGGCCAGTGGACGATGGAGACCCTCACCGAACTTTCTGAGCGGCTCGACGTGATCTACCGGGCCGTCGAGCTGACCGCTCCGTCCGCTGTCTATGCGGTCCCCGCGCCCCGGGCTCCGAAGCCCGCCAAGCCGCCCGCGACGGCGTCGCCCAAACCGGCCCCGAAACCGGTCGAACGCCCAGAGCCCACGCCACTGCCGGAGCCTGCGGCCAGTATCGAGATGCCCGGAAAGAAACACCCGTCCGACCTGCCGCCTGCCGCTGCCCGTGGCCCCGAATGGGAGCGGCTGCCGATCGAGGAGCGCGCCAAAATCGTTTGGGCCGAATGCTCGATCCCGCCGTCCGCGTCCCAGTTCGGGCTCGCGATCGGGTGCGCGAAATCGACAGCGAACGAGCACAAAAAACGGATCCTCGGGATCTGACCCATGGACATTGAGAGAGGAGGAGCCGTGGACGAACGCGCCGAACGGTCGACCGGTCGGACGGTCACACTCGTAGTGCCGCTCCCGGACCGTGCGGGCCGGACGACCGGAGACCCGTACGTCGAACGCGCCGACCGACCGGACAAGCCCGTACGGGAGCCCGTACGGCCCGAACCCGAACAGCCCGTACGGCCCGTACGGACTGAGCCGGTCGAGACCGTACGACCCGCTGCCCGGCCACCGACCGTACGACCTGAGCCGACCGTACGGCTCGTCTGGCAGGAAGTCGCCCCCGCGGACGAGCAAACCGTACGGACGATCCCCCCCAGCGACGGCGGCCGAACACACCTCAAGATCGCGGCCGGGGCCATCCCGGCTACCGCGCTCGCGGGCATCATCTGCGGCCTGGTCTCCTCCCTGTGGCCCCTCGCGGCCCTCGCCGGCACTGGGGCGGCAGGCGCGCTCGTGGCACTTCTGGTGCGGTTCGCCCGGTGGCTCTCTGAGGCGATAGTGAGGGACGCCCAGTGAGGACACCGCATCGGACACCCATCAGGACATCCACAGGGACATGTCCCCATGTCCCACCCCGGAAACGCCCCCTGAACTGCGCAGACGCCTCGCAAGGACACCTGCCGGGGGAGAAAGGACATCGCCATGTCTGAGGACACCACCGACGCTCAGGCACCCGATGAGGAGGGCCTGCCCGGCTCCCAGGTGGTCTTCGCCGGCGGGAACGTGTTCGCGCTCGCAGCGACGGCTCTGGGCGGGGCGCTCATGTGGATCGTCGCCGGAATCGCCGCGGCCGTTGTGGCGGTGGTGGCATCGCGGCGACGGTCAGCTTCCCGGTCGTCCCGGTCGTCCGGTACCCGGTCGTCCGGCCGGTCGCTGGGCAAGCTCGGGTCCGGTCGTACGGGATCGCGTTCTGCCGGTCGTACGGGAGCGGCCCGGACGGGCGGATCGTCCGGCCGTACGGGCAAGGGCCGGTCGGGCCCGGTCGGCCGTCTCCTCGGACGGTCGGGGACCGGACGGGGCAAGTCCGGTTCGGCCCGTACGGGCCTCCCCGGTCGAGGGAACCGTACGGCGGCCTCGGGCCGTACGGGAGGCAAGAAAGGAACGTCCCGTACGGGGAAGGGTCCGGCAGCCCGGTCGGGGCGTTGGCCGTTCGGCCGTACGGCGTCCGGCGCGGGCCGTACGGGTCGGGGACCGTCCGGACGCAAGACCGGCGGCACCCGACCGGGGGCGAACGGCCGACGCCCCGGACAGCAAGGGCGCAAGCCCGCAAGCCGCGGCATCTGGCCCTCATGGTTCGCCCCGGCCGGACGCAAAACCGTCAAGAAACCGGCCGGTCGCCCGGCCGCCAAGAAAACCACCGCCCGACCCATATCGCGACCGACTGCACCAGGACCGGGCCCCGTAACCCCGCCCACTGGCGGCAGGCCGAACGTCGCCAGCCCCACAACCACCCCACAGGCACACCCATACCGCAACCAGCCCGCCACGGGCACCGACCAGGAAGGAGCGCCCCGAGTGTTCGGACGCAAATGGAAAGAAAACGCCGAGGAAGTCCGGTCGCAGGCCGCCCGCTACGACCCCGACGCGATGCCCGAGTACCTCACCGACTGCAAAGACCTCACCGAGGCATTCGAGGTCGAAGCCGACGCGATCGGGAAGTTCGCCGCGGTCTCCGAATCAGACCTGCCGGTCCACCCCGACCTCGCCGCCTACATCCGCTCGGTGCAGTCGCTCCTGCGGAAGGTCTCCGAGGAATCCAGCGAGGTCGTCGCACATTTCCAGAAACTCCACGAGGAAGACCTCAAGCGGCACCAGGCACCGCGCCCGAACGAGGCGAAGTGGAACGTCAAATGACCGTCGATACGCAGACCGCGCCCCCGGCCACCAAGGCCGGGGCGCGGCCCCCCAAGAGCCGCCGCACCAACGTCAACTGGAACTCTCACCCGCCGGCTTGGACTGTCCCCAACGTCGCCGCCGCTGTGTTCACCGCCGCCTGGATCGGGCACAAGCTCGCGATCTCACCCATGCTGGCGCTCACCGCCGGTGCCCTCGGGTTCCTTGGCGCGGCCACCGCGGCGATGATCGACTCCCGATCCGGTGCCGTCATCGCCTGGCGGGCCGTTTGCTGGTCCGTCCCCACCGTGTGGGCGTGCGCGGCCCTGGTGTGGTCGCCGTGGCACCCGTCCGTCGCCGTCGCCGGGATCGTCCTCGCCCTCGCGCTCGGGGTCCTCGCCGGAGCAGTCCGCAAGGCCCGGAAGGTCGCGGCGAGGATTGCACTCCAGAAAGCCGCCGACGGCACCGGCATGGAAGGAGGGCAGCTCGCAGTCGCCCCTGCCGACGAAGTGTGGGACGCCGAGAATCCCTCCAAGACGAAAGTGGAGGCACTGGCCGCGAACTGGACTGCCCGCATCCGCCGCGTCTGCCGCATCAAGGGCGCCCAGGTCGTCGCGGTCGCCATGTGGGACCAAGACACCGGATACACGCTGAAAGTACAGCTCCCGCTGGGGGGCGCGTCCTGGAAAGACATCCGTGACCACGCCGAGCCGCTCGCCGAAGACGCCCGGCTCGCCCCCGACTGCGGGATCACCGTCAAACCCTCTGCCGAGCGCCGCGGCCTCGCTGAGGTCCAGGTCTCGCACGTCAACAAAATGAGCGAAACGCACACTGTAGAGGCCGACTACTCGCCACAGTCGATCTACCAACCGATCCGCCTGTTCACCCTCCCTGACGGCGCGATCTTCCGTGTCGCTCTGAAATGGGCGTGGATGTCGATCTCCGGGCAGACCGGGTCCGGGAAATCTTCGTTGCTGCACCTGCTCACCCTCCAACTGGGCCGGTGCACCGACACGATCATCTGGCACATCGACGTCGGCGGCGGCGGCGGCATTTCCCGCCCCTGGATCGCACCCTGGCACGAGGGCCGGGCTGCACGGCCCGTCGTCGACTGGGCCGCGACCACCGACGCCGAGGCCGATCTTCTGTGCCGGGCCGCCATCGCCATCATCGAAGGCCGCAAGAAGCACTACGCGGGGCAGCTCGACAATGGCAAGGTCGTGTGCTCACCAGAGGTGCCGCACATCGTGATCGTCTCCGACGAGACCGCGACTCTCCCCGAACGGGTGAAGGGGCTCCTGGTGCGGATCTCCCAGACCGGGCGGGCCGCTGGCGTCCGCGGCGCCACTTCCGCGCTCCGGGCCACCGCCGGCGACCTCCCACGGGACATCAAGCAGCACTCACGCGTCAAGGTCGCGATGCGTGTCGACGACCCCGACGAGATCCGGTATATGTTCGATGGGGCCGGGAAAGTCGATCCCGAGCTGGCTCCGTGGGAGGGCTCGGGATGGGTGGAGCGGCAAGACGAGGACGCCGATGGCAAGCCCGTAGGGAAGAAGCACCTCACGCCCGCGAAAGCGGATTTCATGCCGGACTCGATGATCGATGAGGCCGCGGTCGCCATCGCCGGACTCCGACCTGAACTCGACGCCGCATCGGCTGCCCTGGCGAACTCGGTGACCGCGAGCCGCCGCGCCTACACCGACCGATGGGAGCGCACGATACCGGAGCTGTTCGTCACCGACAACGAGGAAATCGAAGAGCCCGGCGACCCCGACAGGGCCCGCCGCATCGCCGAAGCCGAAGCCCGCCAGCAGGAGGAATACGAGAGTATGGGATCGGTCGAGGAGGGCATGGAGAAGCTTTCCGCCCTGAAGGACAAGATCCTGAACACCGACTACAGCCAGGAATCGCGTGTAGAGGTTGACCCTGAGGCCGTCGCCGAGTTGACTGGAGCGTTGACCGACAGCCTCAGCGCCGTCCTCGCCGTTGTCGACCAGGCCGGTTCCGGCGGGATCGGCCCCGCCGAGATCCTCCGCAGGGTCAACGCTGGACGCGCCGAGGCCGACCACATCACCATCAAGACCGTGCAGCGGAAACTCGGCGAACTCGTCGAAGGCGGCATGGTCACCAACCCGAAGCGGGGCGTTTACGTCTCCGCGATGCACCAGGAGGGACAACAGTGAGCCAGGAGCCCACCCGCGACGAGCGGATCGCCGAAGCCGAGCAGCGTCAGCAAGACGAGTACGAGTCGATGGGATCGGTCGAGGAGGGCATGGAGAAGCTTTCCGCCCTGAAGGACAAGATCCTGAACACCGACTACAGCCAGGAATAGCCACCTGAGCGGCCAGGGAACGCCCCTGGCCGCTATCGTGTCTCCCGACCCCGCGCTAGAAAGAGCCCGCATGGACCCGATGGCGATGGACCCGGCCGACCTTAAAAGCCTCCGCGAAGATCTCGGACTCTCGGTCCCCACGTTGGCGGCGGCAATCGGGACCTCAACGACCACCGTGGAGCGGTGGGAGATGCCCCCGGGCAACCCGAATGCGTACCGGATCTCAAAGGCCAACGCGGAATCGTTCCGGCGGGTCGTTGAGGACACGGGGCGGGCCGTCGACGAGATCGTGGCGTCTGCCGGGCGGGAGATCGTGGTCTGGTCGAACGATGAGGAGTACCGGGCTGCGGGGGGCCGGTACTCGGCGGAGTGGCATCGCAGGGTGGCGCGGCGGGCGAAGGAGCGGACGGGCGCGGCGATTGTCTATGCGCAGCCAAGTTGACCGCGGCCGTTGATGCGCCTACACTGGACGGCGCGACGTAGTCAGGTTCGATTCCTGGCGGCCCATGATTTGGGTGCAGGTAGCAGCAGCGAACGCGCAGGAGCCACGGGATGCCGAGGCAGGCCGCGCGGGAGTGAAAGGGGAGACATCCCGCGTCGCGACAACAAGAGCGGCCCGGTTCCTCGACGGAGGAGCCGGGCCGTTTCGCCGACGCACTCGACGGCATCAACCCAAACGGCTGGTGACCAGGGCAGTGGTCGTGGCCCGCCGGG
>JAJYSW010000153.1 GCA_021793335.1 Actinomycetes bacterium | reverse complement strand
GTCGAGGTCCGTGCGGGGTTGTGCGTCTCGGCCATCGGTGTGGGCGCGGCCCTCGCCGCCGCCAACACCGAAGGGAACCTCGCGTTCTGGGGTGCGGGCTTGGACGACCTGCCCGAGGCGATGGCCGCCTGCGACATCGTCATCGTCGACCCCGGCGTCATCGTCGGCGAAGAGACCACCGTCGACGACGACACCACCACCGACTACGACGCGCTCGGCCAAGACGACACCGACGTCACCGCCGAAGACGAACACGAGACGAACGGAAGCGAACCGGACCCGATCCGTGTGGCCGCCGCCTCCGAAGCCGACGCCGCGATCACCGACATCGCCGCGGTCGTGCCCGAACGATGGCGGCTCCTGATCGCCGGGATCGCCGACTCGGCGGCCCCCTCCTCGCTGCACCCTGTCATCTACGGCGGCCACGGCATCGAAGCCGGAACCCTGACCTCGGCGACGACCAGGCGCGAAGGTTACGTCCAACTGGTCGACCTGGCCCCGACCGCGCTCGACGCCGTCGACGCGGACGTCCCCGCGGCCATGTCCGGACGCCCGGCCTCGGTCGAGGCCGACCCCGACCACACCTCCGCGGCCGCCGTCGACACCGGCGTCGACGAGACCCGGGCCTCGGCGGCCGTCGCCGGAGTCGGATGGAAGTTCTACGGCGTCCTGGCCGCCGCCGGCGTCCTGGCCGTCGCGGCCGCGGTATGGCTGCTGATCGGCCCCGACCGGTGGCGGGCCACGGCCCGCACCGTGTGCACGGCCGTCTCGGCGATGCCGGTCGCCGGGGTCGCCGCCGGCATCCCGCCGTGGTGGCGAGCCGACCGGCCCGAAGTCGCGTTCTGGCTGGTCATCATCGCCGGCGTCACCGTGTTGACGATCGTGGCGTGGCTGCCGGGCCTGCGCGCGGGCCGCCGGGCCGCCCTCATGGTCGCCGGCGTCACCGCCGGACTCATCGCCGTCGACCAGTTCACCGGCGCGACCTGGCCCCTGCACACCCCCCTGGGGTACACCGCGCAGGCCGGGGCCCGCTTCTCCGGGCTCGGAAACTACGCCTTCGCCGTGTTCGCCGCCGCGCTCGTCCTCATCATCGCCTTCATCCCCTGGCGCGGCCGACTGCGCACGATCGGACCGGTCGCCCTCGGCGTGGCCGCCACCGTCCTGATCGGCGCACCCACGCTCGGCGGCGATGTCGGCGGCATGCTCACCATCGTCGCCGCCCTCGTCCTGACCTGCCTCAGCCTGTGGGGCCGCCGGCTCTCGATCGGCGGGCTCGCACTGGCCGCGGGAGCGGCCTTCGCCGTGTTCGCCGCAGTCGGGCTCCTGGACTACCTGCGGCCCGACGCCGACCAGACGCACCTGGGCCGGTTCGTCGGCGCGGTCTTCGAAGGCACCGCCGGCGGCGTCCTGCTGCGCAAGGCCGACTCGGCGATCGGCTCGATCGGCACCCCCCTGACCTACCTGGTGGCCGCCGCCGTCGTCGGCGCCTACCTGGTCTGGCGGCGACGATCCCCCATCCGGTCGAACGCGACCGAAGCGGCCGTGATCGGCCTCCTCGCCGTCGCCGTCATCGGCTTCGCCCTCAACGACTCCGGCGTCGCCGTCCCCGGGTTCGCCATCGCCACCGGCTTCGGACTGCTCGCCCTCGCCGTCGGGCCCCGCCCCGAAGCGGACGAAGCGGCGACCGCCATCGACTGCGATGTGCTCGCACACGGCCATAACCGCCGGTAGGCGCCCCGGCCCCGGTCACGGTGAGGGCCAGCGCCGCGCCCGGTCTCAGGCCGAGACGGTATCGTGAGGCCCATGCGCGTCGCGACGTGGAACATCAACTCGATCAACGCCCGCCTGGCCCGGCTCTTGGCCTGGCTCGAAGCGGCCCGGCCCGACGTGGTCTGCCTCCAAGAACTCAAATGCGCCGCATCCGACGTCCCCACCGGCGCCCTGGCCGAGGCCGGCTACGAGGTCGCCGCGCACGGCGACGGCCGCTGGAACGGCGTGGCCGTGCTCTCCAAAATCGGTATCGACGACGTCGTCCGCGACCTGGAGGACCAGCCGGCCTTCAACGGCGCGGTCGAACCGCGGGCGATCGCCGCGACCTGCGGGCCGGTGCGCGTATGGTCGGTGTACGTGCCCAACGGCCGCGACGTCGCCGACCCGCACTATCCCTATAAGCTCGCGTTCCTGTCCGCACTGGCGGCCACCGTCGCCGCCGATGCCGCCGGCGAGCGCCCCTTCGCCGTCCTGGGCGACTTCAACGTCTGCCCCACCGACGAGGACGTGTGGGACGCCGAGGCGTTCACCGGCACCACCCACGTCACCGAAGCCGAACGGTCCGCCCTGGCCGAGGTCGAGGCCGCGGGACTGACCGACGTGTTCCCCCGCGCCCTCAAACACGCCTGGCCGTTCACGTTCTGGGATTACCGCAACCTCGACTTCCCCAAGAACCGCGGCATGCGCATCGACCTGGCCCTGGCCAACCCCGCCTGGACCGGCGCCGGGCGCGACGCCTACGTCGACCGCGACGAACGCAAAGGCAAAGGCGCCTCCGACCACGCCCCCCTCGTGCTCGATCTCGACCTGTAACCGTCGCCCCTTTCCCGAAAGCGAAGAGACACCGTGCGCCAGCGAATCCTCCCCATGGTGTGCATCGCCGCCCTGCTGGCGATGCTGCCGGCCACCGCGGTCAGTGCCGACCCCGACGAGGCGACCCTCGAATCCGACCTGGCCGACGCCATATCGGCCGTCGCCGACGCCGAAGACGAGGTGGCCGCCGCCGAACACCGCGCCGATGAACTGGCCGCCGAGATCGACCAGACCGAGGCGCTGCTGGAGGAACTGTCCGGCGAGCTCGACGAATACGCGGTCTACCTCCACACCGAAGGCGACCTGCGCACCACCGCCGCGCTCCTGTCGGCCGAGAGTCCCGACCGGATGGTCGACGCACTGACCTTCACCGGCTACCTCGCCGACGAGCGCGCCGCCCTCGTCCAGGAAGCCGGGGCGCTGCTGGAGGATCTCCGGGCCCAGCAGGAGGCCCACGCCGACGAACTGGAGGCCGCCGAAGCGGCACTGGAGACCGCCGAAGCGGCCGCCGACGAGCTCGAGACGCAGTTGGAGGAGCTGCGGGCCGAGCAGACCGCCGGTCCCGCCTCCACGGGCGGGGCGCCCGGAGCCGACGGAGTCCCGCGCAACCCCGACGGGTCGCTGCCGTCCGAATCGTGCACCGAGAGCGACCCGACGACCTCAGGGTGCCTGACGCCTCGGACGCTCCACGTCTACCATGCGACGCGCAACGCCGGGTTCACCCATTACGTGTCCTGCTACCGTTCGGGCGGCGGCGGCGAGCACCCGCTGGGCCGCGCCTGCGACTTCTCGGCGAACGCGAACGGCTTCCAAGACGTCGCCGCCTCGGGCGCCGACAAGGACTACGGCGACCGCCTGGCCGCCTGGTATGTCGCCAACGCCGACGCCCTCGCCGTCGAGTACGTGATCTGGTACCGCCAGTTCTGGTCCCCGTCCTCGGGGTGGCGGTCCTATTCGGGGGCCAACGGGACGCCCGCGGCCGACCACACCAACCACGTCCACGTCTCGGTGCGCTAACGGCAGGGGACCGGAGGCCAGGCCGCCCGCAGTGCCTCCGTGGCGCCGGCGCTCACCGGGCCACCATGACCTGGGCGGCGTTCTCCTTCAAAGCGGCGTTCGCCCACCGAAGCTGCCGCAACGTCTGCGGATGGCAGGTCTCGGCCAATGTCAGTAGCTCGCGGTCGCCGAGCGCCTGCGCGGTCTGCGCGAGGATCTCCCAGTCCAAGGACACGCCGGCGGCCATGCGGTGGATCTTGCGCAGGTCGTACAGGATCAGCATGGCCGGAGCGTGGTGGCGGCCGAGCAGTTCGGCGCTTTTCTGCCGTATCGCGGCCAGGATCGTCGAATCGTCCTTCGGTGCGGCATCGAGGTCCAGGCCGTAGTCGCGGCCGACCACGGCGATATCGCGGACGTGCTGCTGGGACCAGCGGGCCAGGTCTCGGCCGAGGTAGAACAGCTCATGGTCGGCCTTGTGCCGGTCCGAGACGGCCAGGAGGTCACCGGCCAGGTCGTTCTCGGAGCGGTGCAGTTCCTCGATGGCCATGGCCACGTGTCTCATCGCAGGTCTCCGTCCGAGTCGATCAGGGCTTCGCTCGCCATCGCCGTCGCCCCGCCGCGCGTGGGAGGCGCCGTCGTCGTCACCGGCCGCGACGCGGTCGTGGTGGGCGCCGCGGCCGGTGTCCCATCGCCGACGCGAAGGCGTTCGATGCGCGCGGCCGCGGTCTTGAACAGCGGCTGTTTCGAGGCCGGGTCCCAGTCGGTGATGGTCAGCTCGTTCGCCGCCCGCCCGTGCCCGTCCTCGGGCGCGTGGCCGGTGGTGTCCCAATAGCCGTAGTGGAACGGCAGGAACACCGCGCCGGGGCGGATGCCGCTGATGCGCAGCCGGGCTTCGACGTGTCCGCGCGGGGTGGAGACCCGCAGCAGGTCACCTTCGTTCCAGTCCCGGTCTCGGGCGTCCTCGGCCGACATCTCCACCCACACCTCCGGTGCGGCCTCCTCCAATTGCGGGGCGCGCCCGGTCTTGGTGCGCGTGTGGAAGTGGTAGAGGGTGCGGCCGGTCGTCAGCGCGAACGGGAAATCGTCGTCGGGCTGTTCGTGCGGCGGCAGGTATTCGGCCGCCTTGATGACCGCCTTGCCGTACGGGTTCATGGACTGGTATTCGTCCGGTTCCAAAGGCGCCCCGGTCACCAGGTCGCGGCCGTAGCTCTCGCAGTGCTCGGGGTCGCTCCAGAACCGCCCGTCAGCGTACAGGCGTTCAGTGCCGTCCGGGTGCTCGTCATTGCACGGCCACTGGATGCCGCTGCCGCCGCGGAGCTTGTCATACGACAAGCCGGTGTAGTCGCACGGGCGGCCCGCCGTGCACTCCTTCCATGCCTCGAACGCCCCTTCCGCGTCATGCCATTTCACCAGCGGTCGGCCGTCCTTATCGCGCAGGTCCAGGCGGTGCGCGTAGTCGATGAAGATCTCCAGGTCCGACCGGGCCTCGCCCGGCGGGTCCACGGCCCGCTCCGAAAGATGCACGGTGCGGTCGGCATTGGTGAAGGTGCCGGTCTTCTCACCCCAGGTCGCGGCGGGAAGCACCACATCGGCCAGTTGCGCGGTCTCGGTGAGGAAAATATCCTGCACGACCAGGAACAGCCGCTCCTGGGCCAGGATCTGGCGGATGCGGTGCAGCTCCGGCATCGACACCGCCGGGTTGGTGCCGCTGACGTAGAGGAAGCGTATGGAACCGTCCTCGACATAGCGCAGCATCTTCATGGCGTGCGTGGGGGCACTGTAGTGCGGTATCCGCATCGGATCGATGTTCCAGACGCGCGCCAGGTCCTGCACGTGCGCCTCGTTGGCCCAGTTGCGGAAACCGGTGAGATCGCCGTCGGCGCCGCACTCACGGGTGTTCTGGGCGGTGGGCTGGCCGTTCATCTGCAGGATGCCGCAGCCGGGCGTGCCGAGCTTGCCGCGGACCAGGTGGACGTTGTTGACCTGCACGGCGGCGGCCGTCGCCTGATGCGACTGGTAGAAACCCTGGAGCACCGTGGACAGCAGGCGCTCGGCACCACCGATGATGCGGGCCGCCTCGAACAGGTCCTCGGGGGCCACGCCGCACACACGGGCGGCGACCTCCGGGTCGCAGTCGGCGACCCGCTTCGCAAGCTCATCGAAGCCGACGGTGTGCTCGTCGATATAGGCCCGGTCGATCCAGTCGTTGCCGATGATGTGGTGCAGCAGCGCGTTCATCAGCATCACATTGGTGCCCGGCAGCGGGGCCAGATGCACGTCCGCGGCGGCGGCGACCGGCGTCCGCCGCGGATCCACGCAGACGATCCGCGGCGGGTTCGGCCCGGCGAGGCGGTCCAGGATACGGCTCCACAGCACCGTCTGCGTCTCGGCCACGTTGTGGCCGTAGAGCGCGATGACGTCGGCATGGTCGACGTCGGTGTAGGAACCGGGCTGGCCGTCGCAGGCGAAGGACTCCTTGAGCGCGGCGGCCGCGGTGGCCGTGCACAACCGGGTGTTGCCGTCCATGTGGTTGGTGCCGATGCCGCCGTGGCCGATGAGCGCGAGCGTGTAGTACTCCTCCAAGAACAGCTGCCCGGTGGTGTAGAAGCCGATCGAGCTCGGCCCCCGCTCCCGCAGCAGCTCCTCGGTCCGCCCGGCCACCGCTGCCATGGCGGTGTCCCAGTCGGTCTCGACCAGATGGCCGTCGCGTCGGATCAGCGGCCGCGTGAGCCGGTCGGCAGCGTTGTTGGCCTGCCAGCCGAACAGGTCCTTGGGCCCCAATCGGCCATGATTGACCCGGTCGATCGCGCGGCCGCGCACGCCGACGATGCGGCCGCCCTTGACCGCGATATCAAGTCCATCCCCATTGGAGTGGAGGAGCGTCGAGGACTGCACCCACCGCTCGACGTCGGCTTCGCTCAGCCCGTCCTCCAGGTACATGTCCACTCGGTGGGGCCACGGCGCTCCCTGCGCGTAGGGCGTGCGGGCCCCCCAGGGCTCGGCGATACGGTCACGTTCGGGCATGCCCACGCCAGTACCCTGCGCGCCTTGGCGTAAACGCGCGCTTCACCGCGGCCGGCCCGCCTCGTCCCCGAGTGAGGACGGGAGCGTGCGGCGGACAGGTGTCCGCGTTCAGGTAAGGTCGCCGGATGGTTTCGCCACCGCCGGCCACCGGCCGCCGCGCCCTCATCGCCGCGGCATGGCTCACCGTCACCTTCGGCGGTCTCATCGCCGCCGTCTGGGCCGTCGGCTGGGCCCTGGAGGGCACCGCCGCGCCGAGTCTGTCCACCGTCGCCGAAGCGACCCGCCTCGACTATCCCGAAGGCGCCGACGTCATCGAGGCGGACCTGTCCGAGATGCACACGCCCACGCCCGGGTCGCGAGGCGAGACGACCGTGACCATCCCCGCCGCCGACTTCGGTGCGTTCCTCGCCGCCAACGGCATGGACGCGCCCCTGCTGACCGGCTCGACCCCGGCCGGGACGGCCACCGGCATCATCCCCGCCGGCTGCACCGACCAGGTCTGCTACTCCGGCACGATCGTCGTCGACGATGCGACCGTCACCGTCGACCTGACCGTGACGCTGCTCTAGGCGCGGTGGCCGAACAGGTCGGCCGGGGGAGCGGCGGACGGCCTCCCATGTCCCGGTGTCGGGTCGGGAAGGCCCTCGGCCCTCTCACGGGCCCTGGACGGGACCCTAGGCCGCGAACAGACCGCTCTCGCCGCGTTCGAGCGCCAGTAGTCGCTCTTTGCGCCACACCCCACCGGAGTATCCGGTGAGTTTGCCGTCCGATCCGATCACCCGGTGGCAAGGGACGATGACGGCGATCGGGTTCGACCCGTTCGCCGCCCCCACGGCCCTGACCGCCGCCGGGCTGCCGATATCGCGGGCGATGTCCCCGTAGGAGACCGTGGTCCCGTACGGGATGCGGCGCAGTGCCGCCCACACGCGCTGCCGGAAATCGGTGCCCGAGGCGGCCAACGGCAGATCGAACTCGGTGAGCCGCCCGGCGAAGTACGCTTCCAACTGCCGCACCGCCGTCTCCAGCAGCGGCATCGCCGCCGCATCGCCCCAGGCCCGTGCCACCGGGTCGGCCCCGGTCCGCACGTGTGTCAGTCCTTCGGGAACCGCCGAGACGGCGATCGTCCCGATCGGCGATGCCATCGTCACATGTGCCGCGTCCGCCCGCGACACCCTCGTATCCGTCATCGTTTCACCTTTTCTTGTCGGTCGGTCGCCGGCCGACGCTTCGAGAGCGCACCGGCCGCCCACAGGTGCTGCGCCGCATAGGCCCGCCACGGCCGCCAAGCGCCGGCCGCCTGCGCCACCGCACTCGGGAAGGCCGC
>JAJYSW010000152.1 GCA_021793335.1 Actinomycetes bacterium | reverse complement strand
CGTAGGCGGTGTCGATGTCGCTCAAGGGGATGCGCCAGCGAATCCAGCCGAGGAGGCCGAGGCGGACCTGGACGCCCCGGGCCCCGGCGGTGACGGTGAGGCCGCCGAACAGGAGGCCGGCCGAGAGAACCACGATGAGACCGGAGGCGGTGAAGGCGATCGCCTCGGCGTCGCCGATGAGCAGCCCGGTCAAGGTGAGTGCGGCGACGGCGATCGACACGAACAGGAGCGAGATCCCTGTGCCTTGGCGGTGTGACCAGGCCAGACGGGTGCCTTCGGGCAGGTCGAGCGCGGGGGTGCTCTGCGGGGCCGGGCGGGGCGCGTCGGGGCGGTTGCCGGCTGCGGCCGCGCCGATGAGGGCGGTGACGGCCGGCATGGCGAGGGTCAGGGCGAGCAGGAGGGCGATGCCGCCGCCGGTGAGGCGGGCGTCGCTCCAGTGGTCGTGGTCGAGGTTGGCGAGGGCGATGCCCGCTGCGGCGCCGGCCATGATGCCGGACCACAGGCCGATGCCGGCGCCGAGCATGCGGCGGGTGGCGCGGCGTTCGAGGTCGGAGTACCAGGCGGCGGCTGCGGCGGTGAGCGCGCCGATGAGGTGGAAGCCGCTGATCTGGAGGGCGAAGGTGTTCACGGCGGTGCCGCGGTCGGGGGTGGTGCCGTTCCAGTGGACGGCGATCGGGTCGGGCAGGCGGTGGGCGAGGCCGATGAGGAGGGCCCACAGGGCGGCTGCGGTCAGGGCGGTCCAGAGGGCGGTGAAGGCGATCGCGTGCTTGCGGGTGGTGAGCATCAGTCGATCCTTTCGATGAGGGCGATGAGGTCGTCTCGGCTGTAGCCGAGGCGGGTGGCCTCAGCGACGAGGTCGTGGGCCTGCTGGTGCAGCCCGGCGTGGACGTCGGCGGTGTCGCTGACGCGGATGCCGCGTCCCCGGCGGAATTCGAGGAGGCCCTCGTCGCGCAGTCCGCGCAGGGCTCGCAGGACGGTGTTGGCGTTGACGTCGAGTTGCGCGGCGAGTTCTTTGGCCGGCGGCACCCGTTCGCCCGGTGCAAGGCCGCCTTCGGCGATGGCGCGCCGGATGCCGCCGGCGAGCTGCTCGTGCAGCGGGGCCGGATCGGCGACGTTCAAATGAAACAACATGGTGCTATTGACACTAGCACCATGCTGTGCCCAGTGTGCAAACAGCGCCGCCGTGACGCCGCCCTCATGCGGCCCGTTCTCGGGCATGACGAAACGCGCCGGCCTCTTTCGGCTCAGCGCGTCGCGTGTGTGTTTTTTGAGTTGTGCAGTCAGGCCGGCACCTTGTGGGTGTGCTGGGCCTTCGCCTTATCGGGTGGCTCCGGCCAGGGCGCGGCCCTCGACGCGGTCGGCCATCCGGCGGAGGACGCCGGCGGCCGAGACGCGGACCTTGTCCTGAGCGGTGACACCGGGGACGTACGGCTTGTTCGCGCGGCCGTCGTCGACGACCGGAGCGTTCGGGAGAGCCGAGTGAGCCGTGCTGTTGGCGGCGTCGACTGCGAGGTATGCACCTACGAACTCGTTCATTTCGCTTCCTTCCCGGCAGGGTGTGCCGGATAGTGGATTTCTAGGGGGATGACCGCTCGTCGATGACGCCTTTGTCGACGGCGGGGGTGATGCTTCGCATCGGACCGGGGGCTTGAGGCCAGATCGGGATTGCCGCTTCTTCGCTGTGCCTCCCGGCCTTCGATACCCATGCTATGGGGTCCTCCCCTGGGAAATCCAGGGATTTCGCGCGGGTCACATGTATTGCGCACCACTGTCCATAAAGATCTTAGTTACCGTTTGGTTATCGAATTCCGCGGGCTCGCTTCGCAGAGGCGGCGGTAATCTGAACGCATGCGGGAGTTGGGTGTTCAGGTGGGCCATTGGACGGGCGAGCGCACCGGGTGCACGGTGCTGCTGTTCCCCGGGCCGACCCCGGCCTCGGGCGAGGTGCGGGGCGGGGCCCCGGCCTCCCGCGAGATCGAGCTGCTCGATCCGATCCGCTCGAACGCGGGGATCGACGCGGTCCTGCTCACCGGCGGCTCGGCATTCGGTCTCGCCGCCGCCGACGGGGTCATGCGGTGGCTCGCCGAACGCGGACGCGGCGTCGCCACGCCGGGCGGCGTGGTGCCGATCGTGCCGACGCTGGCCCTGTACGACCTCGACGGCTCCGGTCGGTTCCCGCAGGCGGCCCAAGGCTATGCCGCGTGCGAGGACGCCGCCGAGGAGACGGTGCTCTCCGGCCCGGTCGGCGCCGGGAGGGGAGCGACGGTCGGGCAGTGGCGCGGAGTCACGCTGCCCTCGGGCCTGGCCTCGGCCACGCTGCGGCTCGGCGAGCTGATCGTGAGCGCGATCGCGGCGGTCAACGCCTTCGGCGAGCCGGGGCCGCTCGATCGCAGCCTGCTCGATCCCGCGGGCTTCCCCGTCGGTTTCGGGCGCAACACCACGATCGGGCTGGTCGCGACGAACGCCCGGCTCGACAAGGTGGCGTGCAAACTGCTCGCGCAGGGCGCGCACGACGGCCTGGCCAAGGCCGTCAGCCCGGTCCACACGCGCATGGACGGCGACGCCTTCGTCGCGGCAGCGACGGGACGGGTCGAGGCCGCGCCGGACGTCGTCCGGGCCCTGGCGGTGGAGGCGGTCGCCGAGGCGATCGGCACGATGCGGTGAGACCGGCCGCCCTTCGGGCCGGGTCGGGGCCGGCAGTGGGGCCGAAGGGTCCGTTCAATAGAGCTTGCGGGCCCGCTTCATCTGGTACATCGCCTGGTCGGCGGCCCACAGCGTCTGCGCGGGATTGCAGCCGGGCGTGAGCCGGGCCCACCCGATCGAGACGTCGACCGGCGTGCCGGGGACCGAGTACTCCCAGTTCTCCGCCTCCACGGCCACGCGGATGCGCGCCGAGACCGCCTCGGCGTCGAATTCGGTGGCTCCCGGGAGCACCAGGATGAACTCGTCGCCTCCGGTGCGCGCCAATAGGTCCCCCGCTCGCACCACGCTGGACAGCAGCGCCGCCACCCGTTGCAGGATCGCGTCGCCCGCCTGGTGGCCGTGCGTGTCGTTGACGGCTTTGAAGCCGTCCAGGTCCAGCACCGCGACCATCCCGTCGCCGTCGACCTCGGCGAGGAACGAGTCCAGTCGGCGGCGGTTCGGCAGGCCCGTCAGATCGTCGGTGTTCGCCCGGTCCGCCCATCCGGCGGCGGCCCGTCGCAGCTGATCATGATCCACCAGCGCCGCGGCCGAGTCCAGGTAGATGGTGTGGAACTCGTTGATCTGCTTGTACAGCGCGTACGTGGTGGCGTGCGCGGCCAGGATCGACTCGGCGTGCTCGCCCTTGGCCACCAGTGCCAGGGATCGCAGATGCTCGGGTTCCATCACGCCGATCGTCTCGTCTCCTATCTCGCGCGCCTCCAGCGTCGCGAGCGCCTCGGGGCCGCGGCCCTGCGCGATGAGCCGCGAGGCCCGTGCCAGAGCGCGCAGGTCGAGCGCCTCGGCGGAGGAGGTCGTCTCCGGCAGCATCTGCTCGACCGACCACTGCTCGGAGAAGCCGAGCAGGCTCAGCCGGGCCAGCGCGTAGTGAATCCATTCCAGCTCGCGCTTGTCGAGTTCGTGCAGATACGGTTTGACGCGGCGCAGTTCCTTGCTGAGCAGGCCGATGCAGGCGTGCGGATCGCCGGTGTAGTAGCACAGGAGGGCTTCGCGGACGCGGATCTCGACGCCTTCGACCGAGGAGCGGGGGAGGCCGATGTGCTCGGCGAGCATGTGGCACTGGTCGAGGGCTTCGGCGGATTGCTGCTGGTAGCCGCAATTGCTCATGATCACGGCGAGGTCGTACCAGGCGTCGACGGCGGCCCGGCTGGTCTCGTTCATCGAGCGCAGGGCGCGCCTTGCGAGCACGAGGTGCTGGGCGGTGAAGTGGAGCGATTTGACGTGGTGGTGGTGGTACCAGGCGGCGAGGGCGTGGAACGTGCCGGTGAGCCGGTAGTCACGGCAGCGGCGGACGGCCGAGTCGGACTGGTCGAGGGTGGTGGGTATCCGCGCGATGGCGCGCTGGGTGATCTGGCCTTGGAGGATGAACAGCCAGGCTTGGGCACGCCGCTGCGCGGTCGGTGCATTGTAGGCGATGCCGGTGGCGTGATCGACCGCTTCGGCCACTCGCCCCGAACCCATCAACGCGCGCAGCAGCCGGTACTCCTCGGCATAATCACGCGCAGGTGCGGTCTCCCTCCGTGGCGTCACAGACCTATCCTGCCACCCTGCGACGGATATATCTAGTGTCGGTGGTCGTTTTCGCGCCGCCTCGCGGGCCGATGTGCTTGGGCGCGAAAGGGTCTGCGTACAGAGCTCCTGACCGGCGCGATCCGGGCGGCGGCTTCGCGCCGCACTCGGCCGTGCGGTGGCCGTTTCGGCGTTAGAGTGAGGCCGGGCCCGCCGACTCGGAGGGAAGGTGTGGGGGCATGTTCTCAAGACCTTGCGGCGAGTTCGTGGGCCTCATCGAGCGGCCCGGCGGCTCGCGGGGCGGCTGCGTCCGGCGTTGCCCCCGATACGGCGCGATCACGAGGGACGCGCCGCCGCTCGCCTGCCGGCCGGGGAGGGCCGTGCTCGTCGATGGCGGCCGAGTGCCTGCCGGCGCCCGCTGTGGCCTGGGGCCGGCGGCGCGGGGGCGGCCCGCCGTTCAGGGCCGAGAGGCGCTTCGTGGCCTCATGGCCGCTCACCGGCCCCGTGCGGGGCGTGGAGGAAGCGGTGGCGCCCGGTCCCGAGTTCGAGGTCCGCAAGGCCCGGGCGGCGGACTCGGTGGCGTGGCGTCTCGGGTTGGAAGGCCGCCCGGTGGGCCTGTTCGCGGGGGAGGCGGCTTCGGGCGAGTTGACGCCCCGGACTCCGGCGGCGCGGCCGGGGCGGGCCTCCTGGGCGGCGGCCTCGGCGGTTTCGGAACCGGCGGGCATCGTCCCGCCGCCGCGTTAGGGGGCGCCGTGGTCGAACCGATCTTCGCGCCGAGCGTCCGTCCGTGCACCACGTGCGGTGCGCGGCTGGACTCCGAGGCGGCTCTGTCAGTGCTCGCCTGCCCGTATTGCGGCACTGAGCAGCACATGCGGTTGGAGCGCCGTGTCTTCGACCGCGATTGGGAGCCGCAGACGCCGCGGGAGCTGGTGGTGCCGTTCGCGGTCGATCAGAGCGAGGCGCGGCGGGCGCTGCGCGAGTGGGCGCGGGGTCGCCGGTTCGCGCCGCGTCGGCTCCGGCGTCTCCACCGGTCCGAGTCGCTCACGAGCGTTTATCTGCCGCACTGGGTGTGGGAGGCCGAGGCTCATTCGCGCTATACCGGCGAGCGCGGGAGGCATCACGTGGTGGAGGACGGTCGGGGGAACCGGTTCCGGCGTACGCGCTGGCACCCGGTGGAAGGGGTGATGACGTGCGAATTCGACGATGTGGTGGTGCCTGCGACGACGCGGGCGCCGCGTCTGCTGCTGGCCGAGCTCATGCGCGACCGGCCGATGGAGTCGGCGCGGCCGGGGCCGCCGGACGGGCACCGCGTGGTGCGGTTCGATGTGGATCCCGAAGCGGGCCTGGCGGAGGCGAAGCTACAGATGGACGAGCTCGTGGTGTGCGAGGCGCGCGACCGTGTCGGCGGCGATGCGCAGCGGTTCCATGCGGTCGACACCGTATATGCGGGCATCGGGTGCCGCTCGTTGCTGCTGCCGGTGTGGACGGCCTCGTACGTGTTCGCGGGGCGGCCGAGGCAGGTGCTGGTGAGCGGTTGGGCCGGGCGGGTGGCCGGGGCGCGGCCGCGGAGCCCCTGGAAAATCGGAGCCGCATTCGCCTTGCCGGTGGCTGTGACGGCCGTCGCTCTCATTTTCTTGGTTATGTCGGTTTGATGCTCATTTGACAACGGCGTGAACGGTACTCGTATTCATGGGGACAAGACGATGCTTTAGGGTGCGAGGACGATGCAACCCCACCGTTGATCTGTGCGTGTCCCCCGCAGAGAACAGATACCCCTGGGAGTAACAGCAGTGAACGAGCCGATCAGACACGCGGCCCGGGCATCGTCCCCGTGGTGGGCGAAGGCGATGGTCATCATGGGCGCGATCGTGATGGTCGTTTCCGGCGGCGGCGCGCTCGCCGCGCAGATCGGCCTGAACCTGGTGAACAACTCGGTGCGCACCGAGAACCTCCTCGGCGACCAGCGCGTCGAAGCCGAAGCGGGCGAACCGATCACCGGGCCGCTCAACTTCCTGGTCCTGGGCACCGACCAGCGGGTCGGCGAGGAAGGCCTGGCCCGCACCGACGCCGACATCATCGTCCACATCAACGAGGACCTCACCGAGATCAGCCTCATCTCGCTCCCCCGCGACCTGCTGGTGGAGATCCCCAGCGGCGTCCCGGCGAACCAGACGAAACTCACCGAGGCGTTCGCCTACTCCGAGGACTGGGGCGAATCGTTCCGGAACACCGCCGAGACGATCACCCACCTCACCGGCGTCGAGTTCGACGGGGGCGCGATCGCGAACTTCGAGGGCTTCTTGGACCTGGTCGACGAACTGGGCACGATCGAGCTGTGCCTGTGGCACGAGATCACCTCGATCCACAGCAAGGTCACCTACCCGGGCGGGTGCGCGCGCTACGACAAGGACGCCGCGCTCGACATCGTCCGCCAGCGCTACGTCTGGGACTGGCCCGAGGACTACGAGAACGGCACTTGGGGCGACTTCGGGCGTCAGAAGATGCAGCAGCACGCCATCAAGCAGCTCCTGGTCGAGGCCAAGGCGCAGGACTACCACAAGAACCCGACCAAGGCCGTCGACCTGCTCAACAGCTTCGGCGAGGCGCTCACGCTCGATTTGGGCAGCTATAAGCTCACCGACATGATCGTCCAGATGGCCGACATCAATCCGGATTCGATGATCTCGATCGGTGTCCCGTCCTCGGCCGTCGATATCAACGGCACCTCCTATGTGGTGACGAACGAGGGCGAGGAGCAGATCGCCGCCGAGGACCTGTACCAGGCGATCCTGGACGATACGATCAGCGATTGGATCTGCCAGTATCCCCAGTGGACCAGTGGTGACAGCGAACCGGACTGCACCGGCATGGACTCGCCGATCGGTGGCGGCGAGCAGGCGGACACGGAAGGTGCATCCGAAAACATTTCAGGTTGAGCGGGCGCGTTTGCAACTTCAGTCGGCGGCGGAGCGTTATACATACAGAACCTCGTTCCGACCGATGGAGAGCAAATGGCGAGCGGACACCGGGCGCCCTGGTGGGCACATGTGATGCTCTACGCCGGCGGCCTGACCATGGTCGTCGCCGGCGGTGCGGCGGCGGTGACCCAGTACGGGGTGAACGCGGCGAACACGGCGGTCGAACAGGAGAACATCCTCGATGAGCACCGCGCCGAGATCGACGTGGAGAACCTCGAAGGCCCGCTCGACATCCTGGTGCTCGGCCTCGACGAACAGGGCGGCGTCTCCCGCTCGGACACCGTGATCATGGTGCACCTCAACGAGGACCTGACCGAGGCCACCATGGTCTCGCTGCCGCGGGACCTGTGGGTGCCGATCCCCGACTGCGGCCCCGAATGGGGCGGAGGCCCCTGCGAGTACAAGCTCAACCACGCCGCCTCGATCAGTGACGACTGGGCCGTCTCGCGCACCAACGTCGTCGAGACCATCGACGGACTCACCGGCGTGCGGTTCCACATGGCGGCCACGGCCGACTTCAACGGCTTCCTCGACATGGTGGACATGGTCGGCCAGATCGAGCTGTGCCCCTGGCACGAGATCACCTCCATCCACAGCGGCACGGTGTTCCCCGAGGGCTGCGCGTACTACGACAAGGAGGACTCGCTCGACCTCGTCCGCCAGCGCTACCCCTGGAACTGGGACTCGGACTGGGAGGAGGGCCGCGGCGGCGACTTCGGCCGCCAGGCGATGCAGCAGCAGG
>JAJYSW010000151.1 GCA_021793335.1 Actinomycetes bacterium | reverse complement strand
CCACGTGCCTCGTCACGGCCGAGGTCATCGCCGAAAGGGACCTCGACCGTTCGAGGCCCTACCCCATCGGGACTGCGCTGGAAGGATCCGACATCACGTTCCTGGACGCCCGCGGAGAAGTCTCGGCCGCCGGGCCCGGCGAGATCCTCATCGGCGGCGCCCAGGTCATGAACGACTACCTCAAACCGAGTCCCGGACAGGACCCTTTCCTCACTGTGGACGGTAAACGCTATTACCGTTCAGGAGACTGGGGTCTTCGACGGGCCGACGGCCGCATCGAATTCCACGGACGCCGGGACGCGGAAGTCAAGCTGCGCGGCTACCGGGTCAACCTCGGCGAGGTGGAATCCGTCGTCGAGAGCCACCCTCGGGTGCCGGAAGCCGTGGTGTTCGTGACCGATGCCCCCGACCGGCGGATCATATGCGCCTACCGGGCGGCCGACAGCGCCTCGGCGGAGGCGATCGCCGAATTCACGTCGCGGCGGCTGCCCCGGTACATGCGCCCCGAAGCGTGGATTCCGGTGGACCCGTGGCCGCGACTGGCGAGCGGAAAACCCGACCGGAAGACCATTCGGTCCCTGTGTTCGGAGCGGGTATGAACGAAACCTCCAAAGACGAGATGACGCAGGCGATCCTGGACACGGCGTCGGCCGCCACCGGGACGCAGCGGGAAAGACTCGGCCTGATCCTCGCCGATCTCCACCGCAGGTTCGGCATCGGCGACGAACGCTACTGGAACGACCACCGAAGGCGGCTCGAATTCGCCGAAGCCCTGGGCGCTTTGGGCGACCTGGATCTTGCCATGTCGCTCTTCAACCAGGTCGAGATGTGCCTTCCGCTCCTGTGGGCCACCCGTTCCGAGCTGGCCGAGGAGGCGGCGCGAGGAGAACGGATTCTGGCGCACGCGGTCACGGAATCGACCGGCGGCTCCGACCTGGCCGGCTTGGAGACCGAAGCGGCCGTATCGCACGGGTCCCTCGTCCTCTCGGGAGGAAAACGCTGGGTCCTCAACGGAGCCCATGCGGACACCGCCGTCGTCCTGGCGGTCGCAGAGGGCAGACGGCCGCCGTTCCACCTGGTATTGCTGGCCGTGGACACCGACGCCCCAGGGGTCGTCGTCGCGGACGAAGACCCCTTGGCGGGCTATGCGACGGCCGGGACGGCCTCGATCGGCTTCGACGGCACACCGGTCGCCGCCGACCGCGTCCTGGGCGGTCTGGGCCAGGCCCTGCCCGTACACGCCCGCCAGTTCGCCGGGGAACGAATCCTGCTCGGGGCCCTCATGATGTCGGCGGCCTCGTGGATGCTCGACGCCACCGCCGAGCATGCCGGCAGAAGAAACGTCTTCGGTCTCGAACTGGGAAAGCACCAGTCGGTGGCCTTCCGGCTGGCCCGCCTCCGCACCGAAATCGAAGGGGTGCGGTGCCTGGCCTCGGACGCGGTCGACCGGTGGGCCGACAGCGGCGACCCCCGAGAGCTGAGCTCCGCCGTCAAGCTCATGGCCGGCCGAGTGGTGAGGAGCACCGCCCGGGAATGCCTGCTGCTCTTCGGCGCCGCAGCGCAGATCGAAACCCACCCGATGAACCGCATGTTCTATGAGGCCCTCTGGCTGTCGGTGGAGGCGGGTTCGGAGGAACTGCTGGCGGAGACGATCGCAAAGGAGAGGAAATGGATATGACGGGCTTCGGCTCCGTCGTTCCCCGGAGCGACGGAGCGTTCTCCAGGCGGGTGGCGGAGTTCCTGGCGCACAACGACGACCTGCTGTCGACGCCGTCATGGACGTCCGGAGAGGCCCCCGTCGCGGAGACGCTGCGGAGGCTCGGGGACGCAGGGCTGCTCAAGGCGGCCGCCACGGATTCCTCAGACGGGGCCGTCCCGGGATGCTTCAGATCCGCCCAGCTTCATGAGGCGCTCGCGTCATCGGCCTGCGGGGCGGCCGGCGCGGCCGTCCTGACCCACCTGGAAGTGGGAGCCCGGCTCATCGCCGGAAAGGGCGGGATCACCGAATCGATACTGGAGGGCATGCACGCCGGCAAGGAGACCGTCGCCTTGGCGGTGACCGAGCCCGGAGGCGGCTCCGACCTCACCGCCATGAGCACCCGGCTCGGCGAGAGCGGCATCTGCGGCGAGAAGTTCATGGTCACGAACCTGCCTGTGGCCGACTGGATCATCGTTCTGGCAGTGGACACGGAACACCGCACCGGCAAGCGGAGCGGTCCGGCGCTGCTCCTGGTCGACGCAGCCGACCCCGGCGTCACCGTCAGCACACTCGAAACCAGGTCGAACGCCGGATTCATGGGAGCGGTGACGCTTCAGGACGCCTCGGTGGCCGCCGTCCTCGCCCCGGCCGGTTTGGGCCTGCTGGCGCTGGTGCGGCATCTCTTGCACGAGCGTGTGATGCTGTCCGTCCGACTGAGCGCCCTGGCGGCGCGCGCGTTGCGCCAAGCGGTGGCGGAGACGTCCTCTCGCCACCGATTCGGCGACACCCTGATCAAGAACCAGCACCTCCACTACCGGCTCGCCGAGGAATGGGCCCGCTTGCAGAGCACACGAGCGCTGGTCCGATACGGCCTGCGGCAACTGGCGCGACGCTCGTGCACACCGTCCCTCGCCGCGATGTGCAAGCTCCACGCGGCGGAAACGGCGCGTGCCGTCACCGAGCTGGGAGTGAGGTTCGCCGGAGCGACCGGGTACCGGTTGTCCCACCCGGCCCCCCGGCTTCTCGCCGACGCCATCGGCCTCTCCCTCGCCGGCGGGGCCGACGAAGTGCTACTGGAACACATCGATCCGAAAGGAAGTCTGGCCCTATGACGGTCAATGAATGGAACCCCGAGGAGTACGACCGGGCCTTTTCATACGTCTCCTCGTTCGGGGGTTCCGTGCTGGAGCTGCTCGACCCGAAACCCGGCGAGAAGATCCTGGACCTCGGCTGCGGGTCCGGCGAACTGGCGGCCGAGATGCTGGAGAAGGGCGTCGACGTGTCCGCGGTCGACGCGGACGAGCACATGATCGCCAAGGCACGCCAACGGTTGGGCGACCGCGCTTTCGTGGCCGACGGCCATGCGTTCCGACTCGACGAACCGGTCGACGCCGTCTTCTCCAATGCCGCTCTGCACTGGATGACCGAACCGGAGAAGGTCGTGGCCAATGTCCGGGCCTCGCTGCGGGACGGCGGACGATTCGTCGGCGAAATGGGGGGCAAGCGCAACATCGGGGTCATCGCGCAAGCGGTCCGACAGGCCGTTGCCGAAGTGGGAGGGGAGAGCGGCTATCACTTCCCCTGGTACTTCCCGAGCCCCGCGGAATACACCGCCGTTCTCGAGGCCCAGGGTCTCCGTCCGGCCTCGGTCTTCTATTTTCCGCGCCTCACCCCGCTGGACCCCGAGGAGGGCGTGCGCGGCTGGGTCCGCATGTTCGGCGACAGCCTCGTCGCCGGTGTTCCGCAGGACTCCCTGGACGCCGTCCTGGACCGGGTGGAGGAGCTCTGCCGGGACCGGCTGTTCTCTGGAGGGCGCTGGCACGCCGACTACTGGCGTCTGCGCTTCGAGGCGGTCGTGGAATGAAGGAGCCCGGCACGGTCATCATGGCCCACCCTCTGCGCGCGCCGATGGCCGAAGCGCTGCAACGCAGTCTCGCTCCCCTGACGGTTCCGGTGGTCTACGATCCGCAGCCCGACGGCGACCCCAGTCCCCTCCGGACCGCCAAGGAGGCCTGGAAGAAATGGGACCGCGAACGTTCCCACCTCCTGGTGCTCCAGGACGACGCTCACCCGGTGCCCGGGTTCGGCGAGCGGCTCGCAGAGTGGCTGAGGCATCAAGAGCACTCCGCCGTGGCATTTTATGTGAACGGATCGGGGGTGCACGGTTCCTACCGGTTGAGACGTGCCGCCTTCGCCGGCTACGGTCGCGCGCTCTTGGCGCCATGGGAGTACACGCCTTGCGTCGCACTGGCCGTGGAGACGGCGCTGGCGGAGGAACTCGCCGGCCACCTCGCCTCCTACGAGGATTCCTTCGCGGCCGATGACGAGGCCGTGGCGGAGTTCTTCCGGGGGAGGAAGATCCCGGTCACGGCTCTGACGGTCAGCCCGGTCGGCCATGCGCAGGTGTCCAGTCTGGTCGGCAACGCCGGGCACGGCAGTCGACCGGCGGTCGCCAGCGGACACGAGGCGCCGGTCGACGCCCTTCCCGACCTTCTCGACGGCTCCCGCTACCTCCATACGGTCAATGTGCTGCGCGGTCAATGCGTCGTCGACTTGCCGACAGAAGGCGAATCGTTCTTCGATCGGGCTTTCCGGAACTTCGAGGAATGGCATCCCTGGAAGACGGCGAGCGACTACTTCGGGCTGGATGCCGCGGACCTGGCGGCAGCGGGACGGGACCGGACCGAAAACGCGCGCGAGCGGATCGGCGACGGGCCGGCGGCCGCGCTCGTAGACGAATTCTGGGCCGCGGGCTGCCTGCTGGGAGCGGACATCCGGGCGGAGCAGGGCGAAGCGCCCCTCCACCTGCGCGAGATACTGGCGCGGACGTGGGTGCGCTGCGCGGCCGAACTCGCCGGGATCGCATGCGACCGGGCGGACGTCGAGACGATCGCGGCCTTGACGGTCGAGGCGGTCGGCTTCGGCCGCCGGTCCGAGGCGCAGCGATGAACTGGTACCCGCCCCTGCCCAAGGAGACGAGCGGGCCTCCGAACCTGGGCACCCCGGGGCGGTTCCTCTCCTGGGTCTACTCCCAGCAGCGTCGGACCCTGGCCATAGCGATGGGACTGTCCGCGATGTCCATGGCGTTCTTCGCGGCCGTCCCGACGCTGATAGGGACCGCTGTGGACGCTGTCGCCGCAGGCACCTCGTCCGCAGCAGTCTGGCTGGCCGGGGGAGCGGTGTGCGCCCTGGTCATGGCAGCGGGCAGTTTCGTCCGCGAGTTCACCGCGACGTACAACCGGCTCGCCGCGCGCTTCTGCGTCGTCGACCTGATCTCCGAGCGCGTGGCGAGGGAGGACGGGAGCATCGGCTCCGGCAGCGGAGAGGGCGTGACCTCTGTCGACGTCGACGCGGACAATATCGGCCGGGGCTGCGACACGCTGACCGGGATTCCCGGTGCGCTCCTGGCGCTGGCCTTCGTCTCATGGATGCTCTTCACCATCGACCCGCTGCTGCTGGGCGTTCTGGCGGCGGCCGTGGCCTTCCAGGCGGTCGCCCTCGGTCCCCTGCTCAAACCGACTGAGCGGCGACTGCAACGCTACCGGGCGTTGCAGGGGTCTTTGAACGCGAAGATCAACGACATCCTGAGCGGTCTGCGGATCATTCGGGGGATCGGCGGCGAGGGCATCTTCCACCAAAAATATGAGGAGCAGTCCGCCGATTTGCAGCGGGCCGGTTATACCGTCGCCGCCGCCCAATCGCTGGTCGGCGGCACGGCCGTCATGGCCACCGGGCTGCTGGTGGTCGCCGCCACCTGGATCGCGGCGAGGCAGGCGGCCCTCGGCGAGATCAGCGTCGGCACCCTGGTCTCGGTGTTCGGTTACGCCGCCTTCCTGTGGATTCCCCTCGAAACGCTCTCCCGCGTGGGGATCGGGCTGACAACGGCATACGCGGCCGCGCGGCGCGTCGTCGGCGCGCTGGGCACCGGGACGCACACCGCCGAGGCACGAGCCGGCCGCGTCCCCGACGTCCCTCCCGGCGAGTTGACGGTCGTGGCCGACCTCGGCGATATCGCGACGAAGGAACTGAAAGACGAGCGCGGCGACGAGGTGCGCACCGTGTCCCACGAGATGGTGCTCTTCTCCGGCCTGCTGCGAGAGGTCGTGGATCCACACGGCCGCCACGATGACGCCCGGATACTCCAGGTGCTGGAGACCGTCTCGGCTCAGGACATTCTCGACAGTGTCGGCGGCCTGGACGGCCGGGTCGAGCACGACGGGCTCAATCTGTCCGGCGGCCAGCGGCATAGGCTGCTCCTGGCCAGAGGGCTCCTGGAGGAATCGGAGACCTTCGTGGCCATCGAGCCGACGTCGGCACTGGACCCTTTCACAGAGATGCGTGTCGTAGACGGAACGACGCGGTACCGGCAGGGCAGGACGACGGTCGTGGCCTCTTCGTCACGAGCCTGGGCGGCCGTCGCACCGTCGACCGGAGGACACGAGGGAGCGGAAGCATGACGGCGAAGGACGCGGCCGAGGGCCTGCTCCCCGTCTCCGATGCAGGGGACACGATGCGGTACGCGGGAAGGATGATCCTCCGGCACCGCTTCTCGGTGGCCTCGATCCTCACCATGTACGCGTTGACGGCCGTGGCGGGCATGGGCGCTCCGTGGCTGATCGGTCATCTCATCGACACCGTCGATGAAGGCGGAACGGCCCTGGTGAACACGGTCGGCCTGGCCGCGACGGGCTGCATCGTGGTCCACGCCCTGTTCACCATCGCCTCCCGGATCATGGCCGGGCGGCTGTCCGAAAAGGTCATGGGTGAGCTGCGCAATGAGCTCGTGCGCGACAGCCTCCGCCTTCCGATGGAGCGATTGAACGCCGACAGCACCGCCGATTTGATGGGCCGGGGGACGGCCGACACCAATATTCTCAACGGATGCGTGCGCACCGCGGCCCCCGAAATCGCCATCTCACTGGTGACGGCGGTGGTCATCACCGGTGGTCTGCTCCTCCTGAATCCCCTGCTGGCTCTGGCCCTGATACCGGCGGCCATCCTCATCGGAGTCCCCACGCGGTGGGCCATGAAGCGCACCCGCGAGGCCAATCTGGGCGAGCGAGCCGCCTTCACCATCGTCAGCAGGGGGCTGCGGGCCTCGATAGAGGGCGCGGGGACCGTATCGGAGTACCGGCTGGGCGGACTGGTCCGCGATCGCAGCAATAAGGACATCGCCGGCGCCTGGGGCAAGGCACGGTGGAACGCCATCGTCCGGTGTGTCATTCCTCCTGGGATCGACGCCTCCGTCATCACCGTCCTCGTCTCGGGCCTGCTGATCGGCGGGGCCCTGCACAGCGGAGGCCGGGTCGGAGTGGGCGAGGTCGTGACGGCGCTGCTCCTCCTCCGCCAACTGTTCGACCCGCTCACCATGGTCTTGGTCTATCTGCACGCGTTTCTGGTCGGTGGGGCGTCGCTGTCCCGCATCATCGGTGTAGGGCAGGGTCTCGATTCCCCCGGCGAGCGGGAACCCCGGTACGAATCCGGGCCGGGCAAGGTGGAACTGGACCGGTTGTCCCTGACGTTCCCGGGCGGCAACACGGGGGTGGACGACGTGTCCCTCATCGTCGACGCGGGGACCACCGTGGCGGTGGTCGGGGCCTCTGGAGCGGGAAAGACCACGCTCGGGCGGGTCGTCGCGGGCCTCGCCGCGCCGACCGCAGGATCGGTGCGGATCGACGGCGACTGCCTGCATTCCCTGCCGCAGGAGAGCAGGCGGGACCTGGCGGTCATGGTGAGCCAGGAGGCGTACGTGTTCGCCGCGTCGCTCCGGGACAACGTGCGGCTTGCCGCACCGGACGTCGGCGACGACGTCTTGGCCGCCGTCCTGAAGGAGATCTTCGGGGACGCATGGCTCGGGCGGCTGCCAGAGGGATTGGACACACCGCTGGGCGCGGGCGGTGAATCGCTGTCTCCGGCTGAGACGCAGCTCCTGTCGCTGGCGCGGGTGGCCATCAGCACGGCCCCGGTCGTAGTCCTCGACGAGGCCACCTCGCAGCTCGGCGAGTCGGCGTCGAGGGCGCTGGAGCGGCTGTTGGACGGCCGGCTCAGGGGCCGTACCGTCATCAATATCGCTCACCGGCTCGAACACGCGGTGGCGGCGGAACGCGTTCTGGTCATGGAAGAGGGCCGGATCGTGGAGGACGGACCTCACCGGGAACTCGCCGCCGCGCAGGGGACCTATCAGAGGCTGTGGGAATCGCAGGCCCGGCCTGCGGTCGTGGCCCCTCCGTCCTCGTCCGGCAGTTGACG
>JAJYSW010000150.1 GCA_021793335.1 Actinomycetes bacterium | reverse complement strand
GGCCGTTTCACCTCCTCGCCGAGCGTGGCGATGCGGGCGTACCCGGCGAAGGCGAAGAAGAGGAACCCGGCGGCGGTCAGCACGCCCCACGGCTGGCCCCGGTCGAGGCCCTGGCCCGCGCCGGGTCCGGCGAGCCCGGCGATGACCACTGCGGCCAGCACGCCGACGGTGACGCTCGCGAAGATCGCCGCGGCGACGGCGGTCCGTTTGACGCCCAGGAGGTTCACCGCGCACAGCGCGATGACGACGGCGACGGCCAGGGCCCGGTAGTGGCCGGGCAGCAGGTAGTGGCCGAAGGTCAGGGCCATGGCGGCGGCCGAGGCGGTCTTGCCGACCAGGAAGCCCCATCCGGCGGCGAATCCGGCCGCCGGGTGGAGGCGTTCGGTGCCGTAGACGTAGGCGCCTCCGGCCCGCGGGTGGCGAACGGCCAGGCGCGCCGAGGAGTCGGCGTTGCAGTAGGCGACGAGTCCGGCGGCGGCCAGGGCCGCCAGGAGCGCGGCCCCCGAGCCGGCGGCCTCGGCGGCCGGCCCCCATACGACGAAGACGCCTGCGCCGAGCGTCGAGGCGAGTCCGATGGCGATCGCCGAGGGCAGTCCGAGATGTCGTCTCAGGGGCGGGGAGGGCCGGTCCAGGGGCGGCTGAGCGGGCATGCCCTAAAGGTACCGTCTACAGGTATCGCTTCTCAGGTTCGAGCAGTGTCGGCAATTCGACTGTCTCCCATCGGATGCGTTTGACGATGCGGAGGATCAGGAGTCCGATGAGGATTCCCCCGAGGGCGTCGCTCAGCCAGTGGTAGCCCAGGTAGGTGGTCGAGAACGTCACGATCAGCGGCGGGGCCAGCAGCAGCAGGCGCCGCTGCCGGACGGTGAGGCGGGCGCCGAGGAGGAACACGAGGAAGCCGTACCAGACGATCGTGTTGAGCACGTGCCCCGACGGGTAGGCCGCGGCCGGTTCCAGGGTGGTGAACAGGGTCGCCTGCTCGACGGTGGCGTACGGGGGCGAATCGTCGCCGGGTCCGTGCGGGTAGAGGCGGGTCAGCAGGTATTTGACGACCAGGACTGAACCGGTCATGCCGTAGACGACCAGGAACGCGATCATGGGCCTGACGGTGCGCAGCCGATAGGACAGGACCGTGCTGATCCCGAGGGCGACGCCGCCGAGCAGGCCGCCCTGTCCGAGCCTATTGGTCTTATCGGCGATGAGCTCGGCCCACCCGGGCCGGTTGGCGTCGGAGAGGTCACGCAGGGCCACGTCGAGTTCCACGAGGGCCGAGGGCCACGCCAGGAACGCCGAGAGGATGAGGAACGCCGCCGCCAAGGCGATATCAGGGCCCCATGAGCGCGGGCGGCCGATGATGAACGGCGTCCATGTGCCCGGGAAGGCTCCAGTATGGCGTTGGGCTGCGACGGTCACGCCGATAAGCCTAGCGAGCACCGAAATCGCCGCCGATCCGAGACCGTCCCGCGGCGCGGAATATACGCAGTGCGACTACCCCGCGCCGCTCGGGTCGAGTTCCGGTGACGGCGACCGCTCAAGCCGGCTCACAGGTCGGCGACGTCGGCCTGCTTCGCTCGGACGGCCTCGGCGGCCTCTTTGAGGTTCTCCAGTTCGCTCGCGCTCAGCGGGGTCTCGACGACCTCCTTGACGCCCTCGGCGCCGATCTTCGCGTTGACGCCCAGGTAGACGCCGTTGATGCCGTATTCGCCCTCGACCCACGCGCACACGGGCAGGACCTCGCCGGAGTCGGTGGCGACGGCCTTGGCCATGCGGGCGGCCGCGGCCGAGGGCGCGTAGTAGGCCGAGCCGGTCTTGAGCAGCGCGACGATCTCGGCGCCGCCGTTGCGGGTCTTGGTGACGAGCTCGTCGATCTTCTCGGCCGGGAGCAGGTCGGCGAGCGGCTTGCCGCTCACGGAGGACTGGCTCGGCACCGGGACCATGGTGTCGCCGTGGGAGCCGAGCGTCAGGGTCGTGACGGAGCCGACCTCGACGCCGAGCTCCTCGGCGACGAAGTTGGTGAAGCGCGCGGTGTCGAGCATCCCGGCCTGGCCGAGAACGCGGTTCTTGGGGAAGCCGGAGGCGATCTGCGCGAGCGCGGTCATCTCGTCGAGCGGGTTCGAGACGACGATGATGACGGCGTCGGGCGATTTCGCGACGAGGTTCTCGGTGACGCCGCGGACGATCCTCGCGTTGACCTCCAGCAGGTCCATGCGGCTCATCCCGGGCTTGCGGGGCAGCCCCGCGGTGATGACGATGATGTCGGAGTTCGCGGTCGCCTCGTAGCCGCCGCCCTCGTTGTCGGTGGTGGTGCCGACGACCTTGGTCTCGAAGCCCTCGATGGAGCGGGACTGGTTCATGTCGAGCGCCAGGCCCTCGGACTTGCCTTCGACGATGTCGGTGAGGACGACCTCGTCGAAGATGTCGTACTCGGCCAGACGCTGTGCGGTGGTGGAGCCGTAGAACCCGGCTCCCACTACCGTGACTTTCTTACCCATTCGATGCTCCTCTGCGTTGGGACTACGGTGCCACGCTATGACCCGGGTCATGGGATGCTCACTCGGCCCCTGATCGCGTGGTTCACGCCTCGCACCGATTCGGGGCGGCGTCCCGCCCAGTGGACGATAGTTGACAAGTCCTACTAGATAAGTGGACTATTGGCGGGAAGCGAGAAGCAGGAGACCGTAGGGAGCCTCGCAAGTGCTGATCACCGCCATCATCTCCGGCGTGGCGGGCTTCGTCGCGCAGCTGGTCGACGGAAGCCTCGGCATGGGCTTCGGGACGATCACCATGACGTTCCTGCTGGGCCTGGGCATCGCTCCCGCGATCGCCTCCGCCTCGGTCAACGTCGCCACCATCGCCACCGGCGCGGTCAGCGCCGCCTCCCACCACAAGTTCGGCAACGTCCACTGGCCGACCGTGGCGAAACTCGGCGTCCCCGGCGCGATCGGCGGCTTCACCGGAGCGTGGGCGCTGGCGTCGCTGACGAGACTGGACGCGGCCACCCCGGTCACCAGTTCCATCCTCCTCATCCTGGGCGCGGCCATCGTGTGGCGCTTCGTCAAGGGCAAGTCCACCGGCGTCGGCCCGGCCGGCGGCATCCTCGCCGTGCCCACCGGCCTGGTCGGCGGGTTCCTCGCGGCCGTCGGCGGCGGCGGCTGGGGCCCGGTGACGATGCCGATCATGCTCTCCACCTCCCGACTGGCCCCGCACCGGATCGTCGGCACGGTCTCGACCGCGCAGGTGGCCGCCTCGGCGGCGGCCGTGCTCGGGTTCTGGTGGGCGCTGCCCTCCAGCCTGACGGTGCTGTGGCCGCTCGTGGCCGGCATGGCCGTCGGCGGGATGGTCGCGGCCCCGATAGCGGCGTGGCTGACGCGCAAGATCCCCACCGCGAAACTCGGCTCCACCATCGGGATGCTGGTCGTGGCCCTGAACCTGCGGACGCTCATGGGCGACTTCGACATCACCTGGCAGATCACGGCCCTGCTCTACCTGGTGCTGGCACTCGTCTGGGTCGCCGTCCTGGTCGGACCCTCCCACCGGCCCGCGGCCCCGGCCGCGGCGGAGCCCGCGCAGCAGGCCGGATCGGATCGCGTCGAAGCCTGATCCGCCACCGCGATTACTTCACCCGGCCACGGGTACCTGCACGGTCACTGGCGCTCTGGGGAAACGGGTGAGGTTGATGAGCGAGCATTTCGACGCGATCGTGATCGGAGCCGGGCCCGGCGGTGAGGTCGTCGCCTCCCGTCTGCTCGCAGAGGGCAGGCGCGTCGCGCTCGTCGAACGGGAGCTGATCGGCGGCGAATGCGCCTACTGGGCCTGCATCCCCTCCAAGACGCTGCTGCACGCCGCCGAGACCGCCGAGCACGCGCGCCGCGGGCCGGGTGTACGCGGGGCCGAGACCGACTTCGCGGGGGCCGCCCGGTGGCGCGACACGATGATCCGGGGGCTGGACGACCGCAAGCAGCGCGAAGGCTACGAGAAGCAGGGCGCGACGGTCGTGCGCGGCCAGGCCCGCGTCATCGGCCCCGGCCGCGTCGCCGTGGACGGCCGAGAACTGAGCGCCGACCACCTCGTCGTCGCCACCGGCTCCGAGGCGGTGGTCCCGTCCATCGAGGGCCTGGACGAGGCCGCGGTGTGGACCAACCGCCAGGCCACCACGGCCCCGGAGCCGCCGGGCCGGGCCCTGGTGATCGGCGGCGGCCCCGTCGGCTGCGAGATCGCCCAGTTCCTGCGCCGTTTCGGCACGGACGTCACCCTCGTCGAACTCGGCGAATCGCTCCTGGGTTCGGAAGATCCACGCGTCGGGCGCATCATCGCCGATCGGTTCGCCGCCGAAGGCATCAAGGTCCACGTCAGGACCGAGATCAAGCACGCCTACGGCGACGGCGACGCCCGCGTGATCACCCTCGACGACGGCACCGCCGTCGGCTGCGACGTCGTCATCGCGGCTTCGGGACGCAAGCCCCGCACCGAGGGCCTGGGGCTCGACGCGACGGGCATCGACGTCAAAGCGGGCCATCCGATCAAGGTCGACCGGCATTGCCGGGCCGCCGAGAACGTGTGGGCCGTCGGCGACGTCACCGGTGTCATGCCGTTCACACATGTCGCCAAATATCAGGGGAACATCGTCGCCGACCAGATCCTGGGCCGGCACCGCACCGCCCGATACGAGGGCATCCCGCGCGTCGTGTTCACCGACCCCGAGGTCGCCGCCGTCGGGCTCACCGAGGCGCAGGCCCGGGAGCGGGGCGTGCCGGTCGTCGCCGCCGAGATCGATCTGGCCGAGCAGCTGGCGCGGCCGTGGACGGTGGAGCGGGAGCCGACCGGGCGTCTCGGCATCGTCGCCGACGCCGACCGGCACGTCCTGGTCGGCGCGTGGGCCGTCGCGCCCTCCGCCTCCGAATGGATGCAGGAGGCCGCCTTGGCCGTGCGCGCCTCGATCTCGATCGACGTGCTGCGGGACCAGGTGGCCCAGTTCCCGACGTTCGCCGAGGGGCTGCAGGTCGCGGCCGCGTCGCTCGATTTCGGTTGAGCCGCCCCAGGGCACGGGCGGCCGGCGTCGGGAACGGAAGCCGGTAACGGAGAGGCCATGGACACGGAGCTGACGGAGACCGAGGCCGAAGCCTACGTGGGCGAGCACTGCTTCACCCCGAGCCGGCCGCGCCTGGTCGGCGTGGAACTCGAATGGCTCCTCCGGCTCGCCGACGACGCCGCCGCGCCGGTCGAAGGCGAACTCTCGGAGTCGGCCGTCGTCCCCTTGGTGGAGGGCGGCCCGCTGCCGCGCGGCGGCCGCGTCACCAGGGAACCGGGCGGCCAGGTCGAGCTCAGTTCGCACCCGGCCGAGGGCTTGGCCGCGGGCATCGCCGATGTCCGCTCGGATCTGGCCTCGATCGCCGAGGCGCTCGCCGGGCGCGGGCTCGTGCTCGACGGCGACGGCCTCGACCACTGCCGCACCCCGGCCCTGGTCCTGAAAGACGACCGGTACCGGGCGATGCAGGCCTATTTCGCCGACGACGGGGCCGCGCACACGATGATGTGCGGCACCGCCTCCGTGCAGGTGAACCTCGACGCCGGTGAGGCGGCCGGCGTTCTCGGCTACCGGCGGCGCTGGCTGCTGGCGCACCGCCTCGGGCCGGTCCTGAACGCCGCGTTCGCGAACTCGCCGTTGATGGAAGGGCGGCCCACCGGCTGGAAATCGACGCGGCAGACGCTGTGGTGGCGTCTGGATCCGAACCGCACCCGGCCGGCCGCCGAAGTGGACGACGACCCTCGGGCCACGTGGACGCGCTACGCGCTCGACGCCGGTCTGCTGTGCCTCAGACGCGAAGCGCCCGAACCCTGGGACGCCCCGCGGGGTTTGACGTTCCGTGGTTGGCTGCGCGGCGAGTGCGATGAGCGTCCGCCCACCATGGAGGATCTGCGGTACCACTTGGGGACGCTGTTCCCGCCGGTGCGTCCGCGCGGCTGGCTGGAGCTGCGCATGATCGACGCCCAGCCCGGCGAGGACTGGATGGTGCCGCTCGCGCTGTGCTGGGCCCTGTTCGACGATCCCGCCGCCACGGTCGAAGCGTGGGAGGCCACCGAGCCGCTGGTCGACGCCGACGGCCGCACACCGTGGTCGATGTGGCGGCAGGCCGCCAGGGACGGCCTGGCCGATCCGCTCCTGCGCGAGGCCGCCGAGGCGTGTTTCGCCGCCGCGGCCGAAGCCCTGGACCGCACCGGCGTCCCCGATTCGGCGCGGGCCGCGCTGCGCGACTTCACCGATCGCTACGTCGGCCTCGGCCGCTGCCCGGCCGACGACCGGCTCGACGCCGCGGCGCGCACGGCCGGACGGGAGGCCCCGGCATGACCGGCTCCGCCGCGGCCAAGACCTGGGCGCTCGACTCGCTCGACGCCGCCCGCCGCCGCACCCTGGCATTGACCGACCACCTCGGCGATGACGAGCTGCTCGCCCGGCATTCTCCGTTGATGTCCCCGCTCGTGTGGGATCTCGCCCATGTCGGCAACCAGGAGGAGATCTGGATCGTCCGCCGCGTCGGCGGCCGCCCGGCCATGCGTCCCGACCTCGACGGGCTCTACGACGCGTTCGAGCACTCGCGTGCGGACCGCGTCGGACTGCCGCTGCTGCGACCGGCCGAGGCGCGCGAGTACCTCGCCGCGGTCCGTGCCCGGACCGTCGATGTCCTCACCGGCATCGAGCTGACCGATGAGGCCGTGCTGCGCGGTGCCTTCGCCTTCAACATGACCGCCCAGCACGAGCATCAGCACGGCGAGACCATGCTCGTCACGCTCCAGTGCCGTGAGGGCCCCGCCGTCCTGTCCGCTCCCATCCCGGCTCCCGCCGAGACCGGCACGCCGCTCGGCGAGGTCCTCGTCGAAGGCGGGCCTTTCCTCATGGGCGCCGACGGCGACGCCCTCGACCGGGCGCTCGACAACGAACGTCCCGCCCACCGGGTCGACGTCCCGGCCTTCTGGATCGACGCCGCGCCGGTCACCTGCGCCGATTTCCAGCGTTTCATCGCCGCAGGCGGCTACGAGGACCCGTCCTGGTGGACCGGTGCGGGCTGGGAGCACCGGATCGATGCCGCGCTGGAGGCGCCGTTGTTCTGGAGGCGGGAGGGCGATCTGTGGACGCGCCGCCGCTTCGGGCGCGTCGAGCCGGTGCCCGGTGACGAGCCGGTCATGCACGTCTGCTGGTACGAGGCCGATGCGTACGCCCGTTGGGCCGGGCGTCGCCTCCCGACCGAGGCCGAATGGGAGAAGGCCGCGGCCTGGGACGCCGCCGTCGGCCGGGCCCAGCCTTACCCGTGGGGCCTTGAGGAGCCGGACCGTTCGCGCGCCAATCTCGGGCAGGTGTTCCTGGAGCCGACCCCGGCCGGGTCCTACCCGGCGGGCGTCTCGCCGTGCGGGGCCGGGCAGATGATCGGCGACGTCTGGGAATGGACGGCCACCGACTTCGGCGCGTACCCGGGTTTCAGGCCCTTGCTCTCCAGGGAGTATTCGACGCCGTTCTTCGACGGGCGGTACAAGGTGCTGCGAGGCGGTTCGTTCGCCACGCATCCACACGCGGCGCGAGCCACGTTCCGCAACTGGGACTTGCCGGTCCGGCGTCAGATCTTCGCCGGGTTCCGCACCGCCCGCGACGCCGATTGACGTGCCGCCGCGCGGCCCGCCTCGGGCGGCCGGGCGGGCGCCGGGAGCGGCCGTGAGGTTCTGGGATCAAGGGTCTGCTGCCGCGGCCTCCTGTCATGGCCTCCTCCGTCGTGGCCGCAGCCGCTCTCTGCCGGGAAGCCCGTCTCGCCGGGAAAGGCCGCCGTCCGGGCGGCGGCCTTTCCGGCGGAGCGCCGCCTCGGCCCCGAAGACGTTCCTGGCCTCAGGCGGGACCGCGAGGGGGCGGGCCGACCGATACCGCGCCGTGAGGGCCCCGGCGCAAGGTCTGGTTTCCGGCGCCGGGGGAGC
>JAJYSW010000149.1 GCA_021793335.1 Actinomycetes bacterium | reverse complement strand
ATATGACCGTTCCCCCGAACTACAGCATGCCGCCCGAACACCCGGGCCATGGGTTCCAGTCGCCGTACGGCGGTCCGGCGCACCCTCCGGAGCCCAAACCCCGCAACTACGCGCTCATCGGATCCATCGTCGTCGGCTGCACCGTGCTCGGACTCGGGACGATCCTGCTGCTCGCCTTGGGACTCACCAAGGGCGAGGACGACTCGGAGGACCCGCCGGCGGCCCTCAGCGACACGACCGGCCCCGAAGAGGACGAGACCACGACTCCCGAAGAGGACGAGACCACCGCCCCGATCGAGGACGAGGACGAGATCGGCAGGTGCCTGCCCTACGAGCCGCAGATCACCGACGGCGGCTCGGGCGACGGCCTGGAGCTGCTGCCCTCCTGCGACGGCACCGACGCCTTCTGGAAGATCACAAACCAGAGCTACGACATCGACGCGCCCGTGGACTCCGAAGGGCAGCTGTACGACAACCAGGTGGCCTATGACCTGTGCGGCGACGACTACGGGCACTCCCACCTCGGCGAACTGTGGACCAACTGGCACTGGGTGTACTCGGCGGGTTCGCTCGACTCCCTGTACTGCATAGAGGCGATCGGCAACCCCGACGAGGACGGCCGCCTGCCGTACACGCCGAACGACGGCGACTGCTTCGACGACAGCGACTACTGGTGGACCGTGCCGTGCGAATCCGACCTGGCCGTCTATAAGGTCGTCGGCACGGTCGTGTTCGACGAACCGAAGGACCTGGACGACACGGAGGCGTCCGCGGAGGCCACGTGCGGGGGCCAGTATTACTGGGAGGTCACCAACGTCGACGGCCTGACGACCTCGATCCTGTGCGGCAATAAGCTCTGACGCACGCCGGGGCCGTCGACGGCGTGTTCGGCGATTCGACCGGTTCGCCGAACGCGAACGAAGATTGCTCATAGTCTGAGTCCATGGCTCAGCCTCCGAACTACGGCGGCCCTCCCTCGGGCCCCGACCCGCAGCACCCGTACGGGCAGGGGCCCGGTCAGCCGCCCGAAGGCGGCGGCCCGCCCCAACACCCCCCGCCGGGCCACGGCCCCGGTCAGCCGCCTCCCGGAGGCGTCCCACCGCCATGGCCACCGCCGGGACAGGACCCAGGGCACCCGGGCGGACCGCCCCCCGGAGGCGGACACCCGTACCGCTTCGGCCCTCCCGGACAGCCCCCTCGGAGACGCCGGACGGGCCTCATCGCAGGCATCGCCATCGCCGCGGTCCTGCTCGTCGTCGCGGCCGTCCTGATCGTCATGAACCTGCGCGGCGACGACGAACCGGAACAGGGCGCCATCGAGGGCACCCCCGAGACGACCACCGAGGCGCCCACCACGGAACCGGAGACCACCGGACCCCCGACGATCGAAGAGGCGGTGGGGCGCTGCCTCCCGATCGAACCGCAGATCGCGGGCTACTCCTTCGACCTGACGACACCGTGCGACAGTACCGAGGCGTTCTGGCAGATCACCGCGGCCGACGACGACACCGGCGCGAGCGTCGACGACGAAGGCATGCTCGCCGACGTCCAGACGGCCTACGACCTCTGCGGCGAGGAGGCCGGCTCCTTCCAGCTCGGAGAGCTGTGGAAGGACTGGTACTTCACCTACGACCAGGCGACCGGGAACATCGAGGAGCTGTACTGCGTCGAAGCGGTCGGCAACCCCGACCAGGAGGGGCGCATGCCGATCACCCCCGACACCGGCTCGTGCTTCGACGACAGCGAGACCTGGTGGACCGTGCCGTGCGAATCCGACCTGGCGATGTACGAAGTGATCGACACCGTCGCGATCGACCCGCCGAAGGAGATGAACACCGACGAGGCGAACGAGGAATCCGTGCCGTGCTCGGGCGGCGAGTTCTTCTGGCAGGTCACCGACGTCGAGCGTCGCACCACCGCGATCCTGTGCGGCGACGAGGTCTGACGCGGGGAACCGGCCTCAGCCGAAGCGCCCGGTGATGTAATCCTCGGTGCGCGGGTCCGAAGGGTTCGAGAACAGCCGCTGCGTGTCATCGAACTCGACGAGGAAACCGTAGCGCTCGCCGGCCTCGTCCACGTCGGCCGAGTAGAACGCCGTCGAATCCGAGACGCGGGCGGCCTGCTGCATGTTGTGGGTGACGATGACGATCGTGTAGTCCTCGACCAGCTCGTTCATGAGCTCCTCGATGCGGGCCGTCGCGATCGGGTCGAGCGCCGAGCACGGCTCGTCCATGAGCAGCACCTCGGGCTGCACGGCGATCGCCCGGGCGATGCACAGCCGCTGCTGCTGCCCGCCCGAGAGCGCCAGCGCGCTCTTCTTGAGATCGTCCTTGACCTCGTCCCACAGCGCGGCCCCGCGCAGCGCCCGCTCGACGCGGTCGCCGAGGCCGTCGGTCATGCCGTTGATGCGCAGGCCGTAGGCGACGTTGTCGTAGATCGACTTGGGGAACGGGTTGGCCTTCTGGAACACCATCCCGATGTGCCGCCTGACGGCGATCGGATCGACATCCGGGCCGTAGATGTCCTTGCCGTGGTAGGTGATCTCGCCGGTGACCTGGGCCCCGGGGATGAGATCGTTCATGCGGTTGATCGAGCGCAGCACCGTGGACTTACCGCAGCCGGAGGGGCCGATCATCGCGGTGATGCGGTTGCGGGCGACGGGAAGCGACACGTCGCGCACCGCGTGGACCTTGCCGTAGTGGATGTCGACGCCGCTGAGCCGGATGACGGTCTCGGCGCCGTCGATACCCGGGGACGTCTGGAGGCCGGGGGCCCTGGCCACGACCTGGACCGTCTCGGTCCGCCGGGCGGTCTCGTTCACTGCCACGCGAACTCCAATCACCGATGTTCAATCGCCGTCAGCGTGCTCTGCACTCATAGAAGGCCATGAACGTGCACACCGGTGAACGCGGGGATGAACGGACGATGAACGCGTGTGCGATCCGCGTCTCAGGCGTGCTCGGGCGGCAGCAGCTCGTCGTTGGGGTAGCCGCCGAGCAGATCATCGGAGGCGGTGAGCGTGAACTGCTCGGCGAGCGGCACCGAGCCCAGATCGACGGAGGCGCTCACGTCGCCGTCCTCGGCGAGCTCCATGAGCATGCCGCGCACGACCTGCGCCGGGACGCCCGCATCGTCGCCGAGCGAGAGCAGATCGACGGTGACGGACGCGGAGGAGGCGCCGCCGGGGAGGACGAAATGGCCCTCTTCGTCGAACTCGTACTCGACGCCGCCGACGCGCCTGATGGCGATGGCGGTGAGCTCTTCGAGATCGCCGCGCTGATCGGCGGCCTCCTCGATGGCTTCGAGCTTGCCGAAGGTGAGCACGTCGAACGGGTTGATGTGCAGCTGCGGGGCCACGAACAGCTGGCCGTCGCGGGTCTCGCCGCGGTAGAGACCGAGGGCGAGCAGGAATTCGAGCAGGTCGCGCACCGTGTGCGGGACGGGCAGGCCGGTGCGCTCGCAATGCGTCGTGAATGTGGCGATGCGCTCCGAGCGCTCGGCGGTGGCCCGGTCGTACTCCTCACGGGCCTCTTTCTCAATGACCTCGGGCGAGGCGCCGTAGTGGTGTTCGCGGGCCTCGGCGATCCAGTCGTCGACGTCGCCGGGATCGCACCAGACCGGCTCGTTCCACAGGTCGTCCTCGGGGAAGACGTCGGCCCACCAGCTTGCCGGGAACGGATTCAGCGAGGGCACGGTCCGAAACAGCTCGATACTGCACGGCATCAGCCTGATCCAGGCGGGGTGCATCGCGGCTTGGACCGGGCCGGACTCGTCACCGCCGAAGGGCCTTTCGAAAGCTTCCACCCATCGACGGTAGCAGCGCGGCCCGAGCGTGCTGCGGCGCTCGCCCACAGGATGGTTCCGCCGGTAGCGGAATCGTCCGGGCGGGCGAGCCGCCGGTCTTCTCGGCGCTCACGCCGCCCGCCCGGGGCCGGGATTTCAGACGGCGGAGCCGCTCTCCGGGGCCGGCTCGGCCATCTCCAACGTCAGGTATTCGAGCGTGCGGACTTGCTGTTCCAGCAGCTGGCCGACTGAGACGAGCGAGTCTGCGGCGTTGAGCACCAGCCAGTGGTCGTATTCTGCGTGGCGCTCTTGGATCGGCCAGTGTGCTTCCACGGGTTCCTCCAGTCGAAGGCGGCGGTTCGGGCGTATACATCGAAACTAACGCCCGTGGGCCCGCTACCGGTCCAGACACACCGCGTTCAGGCGCGAAGAGTGAGCCGCAGAACGTCGGGGGCGCCTTCGACGACCTCCACCGGGACGCCCCAGTCCTGGCGGGTGAGGTGACAGGCGGGATGCTCGGCCTCGGCATCGCACGTGGCGGCCTGGGCGACGACCTGGAGGACGCCGCGTTCGACGCCCTCGGCCAGTTCGAGTTCCCGTGCGAGCTCATCACCGTCTCCGGCGCCGGAGACCAGCATCTGCGGCGGATCGGCCGAGACCTTCACCGCGATGGGCGGACCGAAACTGTGATCGAGCCGCTGCCCTTCGGCGGGCTCGAACAGGACTTCGAGGCGGAGCGCCCCGGGGGCGACGGCGGTGCGCTTGCGGGCCACGCGGTGGTGCTCGCCGTCGACGGCGGCCTCGGCGAAGTCCGGGACGAGGAGACGGTGCGCGGCCGATTCGACCACGACGACTCCGCCGCCCGCGACTCCCGGGCCCCCGCCCTCGGTGACGATGACGTCGCTGGGTTCGGCCAGGCCGCTCGCGAGCGTGACGACCTCGCCGGTGGCCGGATCGTATCGGCGCACCGCGCCGTTATAGGTATCGGCGACGGCGATGCGACCGTCGGGCAGGACGCCGACGCCGAGCGGGTGCTGCATGAGCGCTTCGGCGGCGGGGCCGTCGACGTGCCCGAAATCGAACAGGCCCTGCCCGACGGCGGTGTGCATACGGCCGTCTTCGACGTAACGCAGCGCGGAGGTCTCGGCGTCCACGAGCCAGAGGCGATCGCCGTCGGCGGCCAGGCCGGAGGGCTGCGCCATCCACACCTCGGCGAGCGGCCCGTCCTTGAGGCTCTCGACGGTGGTGCCGGCCCAGACGCCGGCGGTGCCCGCGACGGGATCGAAGCGCCACAGCTGGTGGATGCCGGCCATCGCGACGATGATCGCGCCGTCGAACCAGGCGACGTCCCACGGTGAGGAGAGATCGACTTCCAGGGCGGCGTCGGTCTCGCTCTCCGAGCGCCACTGCCGGCCGGTGCCCGCGACGGTGGTGACGGCGCCGTCGGCGAGGCGCACGCCGCGCAGCAGATGGTTCACGGTATCGGCTACGACGACGTCATAGCCGACGCGGGCGGCGACGTCCTCGGGCAGCAGCGCGAGGCCCTGAGGCTCGTTGAACCGCGCCGCGCCGGGGCTCGGCCCGGCGCTGTCGGTGCGGCCCCGTTCACCGGCGCCGATGACGCCGGTGACGGTCCTGAGATCGGCGTCGAGCCGCACCAGGCGGTGCCGGGCCGAGTCGGAGACCAGGATGTCGCCGCCGGGCAGGGCGAGGGCCTTGCCGGGGAAGCGGAGCGTGGTCTCGGCGGCGGGCTCGGCGACGTACGGGGTGCCTTCGGGATCGAGGGTGCCCTCGGCGGTGTGCTCGGCGATCAGGCCGCCGATGAGCGTGTCGAGCGCCGCCGCGTGGCCTTCGCCGGCCATCGTGGCGACCACGTAGCCGACGGGGTCGATGACGACCAGGGTCGGCCAGGCGCGCGCGGCGTAGGCGTCCCATGTGGTGAGGTTCGGGTCGTCGAGCACGGGGTGGTCGACGCCGTAGCGCTCGACGGCCGCGGCGAGCGCGTCGGGGTCGCGTTCGTGGTCGAACTTGGGCGAGTGCACGCCGACGACGACGAGCGCGTCGCCGTACTTCGCTTCCAGCGGGCGCAGCTCGTCGAGGACGTGGAGGCAGTTGATGCAGCAGAACGTCCAGAAATCGAGAACGACGACCTTCCCGCGGAGGCGCTCCAGACTGAGACGCCGCCCGCCGGTGTTGAGCCATCCTCGGCCGACGAGTTCGGCCGCACGCACGCGAGACTGAGTCACTCGAAGAGCCTAGCTCGCCGCAGAACCCCGTACCCTCTAGGAGTTTTCCTATGGGAAATAGGGTTCGGCGGCGGCGCTTCGGTCACTCGCCCTCTTCCGCGCCCTCCTCGGCGTCTTCCTCGGCGTCGGCGCCGTCATCGGCGCCCTCGCCTTCGGCATCGGCCCCGAGGAGCGTGAGGCAGTAGACGTCCTCGCCCACGGTGAGGGTCTCGCGGCCCGCGTCGGCGCATTCCTGGCCGTTGCCGACCTTCGAGGTGATCTCGTAGTCCTCGCCGTCGACGGCCTCTGCGCAGTCGATGGCCTCGGCCGTGTCGCCGGTCGTGTGGCGCACGCACCCGCCCTCTTCGAAGGCCGGCGGCTTGAGGAACAGGAAGTAGGCGGCCGCGGCCCCGCCGATGACGACGACCGCGATGATCGCGATGACCGGGATGAGCCACTTCTTCTTCCCGCCGCCCGAACCGGGCTGCGGCGGATACTGTCCCGGACCCACCGCACCGGGCGGGATCTGCCCGGTGGGCATCTGGCCGGGCGGCATCTGACCGGGATAAGAGCCGGGCATCTGCCCCGGCTGCGATCCGGGCGGCATCTGACCGGGGTACATGCCCGGCTGCATCTGCGGTTGGGACTGCATCTGCGGCTGGGACGGCATCGGCGGCGGCGTGGCCGCATAGCCGGGGCCGAGCGGCGGCGGTTCACTCTGCGGCGACTGCGCGCCGATGATGAGCCGCTGCGTGTCGTCGGACTGCGGAGACGGAGGCGGCGGGGCCCCCGGCGGCATCTGGCCGGGCGGCGGACCGCCATCGGCGGGCGGCATCACGCCGCCGACCGGACCCGGGGGCGGCGAGGGCCACGCCGAGTTCGGCGGCTGAGGAGCCGCCTGGTCGCCGTACGGAGCCGGCGGGTTGAAGCCGACGCCCTGGGCCGGGAGCACCTCGGTGGACTCGTCCTCGACGCCCTGCTGCGGCTCGGTGGCCGGGGGCTGCGGGTCCTGGGAGGGCGTGGTGCGCCTGAGGACCGCGGTGCCTTCTTCGTCGAAGCCCTCCGCCGAAGCCGGGGGCGCGGGCGGCTCGGCGGCCGCCGGGGGCGCTGCGGGAGGCTCGGAAACGGCCGAGGGCTCGGCAGCGGCGGGTTCGGGGGCCGCCGGAGACTCGGCGGCGGGTTCAGGGGCTGCCGGTGGCTCAGGGGCCGCCGGTGGCTCGGCCGGGGCCGGCGGCTGCTGCACCGGGGCATCGGCGACCGGAGCCGGCGGTTCCTCGTCCGAAGCGGCGGGCATGGCCTGCGTGGCGTCCTCGTCGACCGAACCCGACTCGGCGGGGACCTCAGGGGGCTCGGGAGCGGCGGCCGCATCGACCTCGGCGACCGGGGCGGGCTCGGGGGCCTGCGGTTCGGCGCTCTCCGGCTCCTCTTCCTGCGACGCGGCCTCCTGCGGTTCCGAGGCGGGCGGCTCGGCCGGTTCCTCGGCAGGGACCTCGGCGGACTCTGCGGAGGGTTCGGAGTCGGCCGCCGAAACGGCACCCTCGGCCGCCGGTTGCGGCTCGGGAGCGGCTTCGGGCTCGGGGGCCTCGCCCTGGGCCGCACCGTCCGTCACGGGGGCACTGTTCTCGGGGGCGCTGCTCTCGTCGGCCCCGTTCCGGGGGGCCTCGCCCTGCTCTGATGCGTTACCTTGCTCGGAGGTCACGGCTGCTCCTCAATGGTGCTTTCGGCCTGGTGTTCCGAGAGGAACCCCAGACGAAGCACACGGTACAGCAATAAGACACGCCCTCACTCGACAGGGTTACACACGAATTGCGACACTGTGTGCGAAGAATGGAAAAAATAAAGGCCGGGCGCCGCAAGTAGCCCACCCCTCATGGCTACGCGGCGCCCGGCCGGTGTGAGAACCCCCTGGAGAGGGTCTCCGTGCGGTACGGGGACTCGGCGCTGTCCTCCGCACCAAT
>JAJYSW010000148.1 GCA_021793335.1 Actinomycetes bacterium | reverse complement strand
GAGGGCTATCTCGAAATCTCCTCGGGCCTCGGCCAGGCCACCCCCACCGACCTGATCATCCTGCCCGTCCAATTCGGCGATAAAGTCCGCGGCATCATCGAATTCGCCTCGTTCAACGCCTACTCCGGGCTCCACAAGAAATTCCTCGACTCGCTCGCGCCCAACGTCGGCGTCACCCTCGCCACCATCGAGGGCAACGCCCGCACCGAAGTGCTCCTGCGCGAATCCCAGCGCATGGCCGGAGAGCTGCGCGCCCAATCCGACCGGCTCAAGGAGACCAACGTCGAACTCGAAGAGAAGGCGACGCTCCTGTCCGCGCAGAACAAGGCCATCGAAGTCAAGAACCTCGAAGTCGAGGCCGCCCGCCAGGACATCGAGGAGAAGGCCGAGCAGCTCGCCCAAGCCTCCAAGTACAAATCCGAGTTCCTCGCCAACGTCTCACACGAGCTGCGCACCCCGCTGAACTCGCTGCTGCTGCTCGCCCGGCTCCTGTCCGAGAACGCCGACGCCAACCTCACCGACCGGCAGATCGAATTCGCCCACACCATCCACAACGCCGGCACCGACCTGCTCACCCTCATCGACGACATCCTCGACCTGTCCAAGATCGAAGCCGGCCGCATGGACGTCTCCGTCCACGCCGTCGACCTCGCCGAGGCCCTCGGCGACGTCGAGTCCGCCTTCCGGCCCCAGGCCGAAGACAAGCGCCTCGGATTCAGCATCGACGTCGCCCCGGGCGTACCCCGCATGCTGCGGACCGACGGCCAGAAGTTCCAGCAGGTCCTCCGGAACCTCCTGTCCAACGCCTTCAAGTTCACCAACACCGGATCGGTGACCCTCGCGGTCAGGCGCGTCCCCTCCGACCTCCGCTTCGACGCCCCCCGGCTCAACTCTGCGGGTGAACGCATCTCCTTCTCCGTCATCGACACCGGCATCGGCGTCCCCGAGGACAAGAAGACCATCATCTTCGAGCCGTTCCAGCAGGCCGACGGCACCACCCGCCGCAACTTCGGCGGCACCGGGCTCGGGCTGTCCATCTCCAAGTCCCTGTCGCAGATGCTCGGCGGCGACGTCTTCCTCGAACGCACCGGCCCCGAAGGCTCCGTATTCGCCTTCGTCGTCCCCGCCGAGATCGACCACGACGAGGACATCCCGCTCCGCATCGCCGAACCGCCGCCCGTCGAGGACGCCCGCGGCCCGTCCATCCTCACCGGCGACCCCGAGACGCCCTCCTCATCCGCCGCCGCGCAGCGCCTCGACGGTACGAGCGTGCTCATCGTCGACGACGACATTCGCAACGTCTTCGCGCTCACCGCCGCCCTCGAATTGCACGGCATCGACGTCCACTACGCCGAGAACGGCGCCGACGGCATCGACGCCCTCCAGCACCATCCCGACATCGACGTCGTCCTCATGGACTCGATGATGCCCGGCATGGACGGCAACGAGACCACCCGCGTCATCCGCCGCATGCCCCAGTTCGCCGACCTGCCGATCATCTTCCTCACCGCCCAGGCGCTCGCCGAGCAGCGCGAGAAGTCCGTCTCCGCGGGAGCCAGCGCCTATCTCACCAAACCGGTCGACCTGGATCTTCTCCTCGACACCATGTCACAGTGGATCGGGACCGCCCCAGAAGGCGCCACCTCGGCCGACCCCGCCGCGGGCGAGAGACCCGATCGAGGACGAAGCGGCGCCCCGACCGATGGAGAGACCGCATGAGCACCGCGCGTGTACTGCTCGTAGACGACCGATCCGAGAATCTCCTCGCCCTGGAGGCGATCCTCCAGGGCCTGCCCGTCGCGACCATCGCCGTCACCTCCGGCGAGGAGGCCCTCAAACAGCTCCTGACCGGTGATTTCGCCGCCATCCTCCTCGACGCGCAGATGCCCGGCATGGACGGCTTCGAGACCGCCCGCCACATCAAGCAGCGCGAGAAGACCCGGCACACGCCGATCATCTTCCTCACCGCCGCCGACCGCGACGCCCACCTCGCCATGCGCGGCTACTCCGTCGGGGCCGTCGACTACATCACCAAACCCTTCGACCCCTGGATGCTCCGCACCAAGGTCAAGGTCTTCATCGACCTGTGGGCACAGGGCCAAGCCCTCAGGCACACCTCCGAGCGCACCAGAGACCTGCGCGAACGCGAGGACAGCCTCATCCGCCGCCTCCGCCGGGCCCACGGCGACCTCGCCGAATGGCAGAAACGGCACGGCCCCGACGACGAGATCGCCGAGATCCTTGCGCTCCTCGAACCCGGAGCGGATTAGTTTTCGGTTAGGGTTGGGGGCGTGGTACACCAAAAGCTCGATATTTCGGTTTACCGCGAATCGAATGAGACGATCGTGGCACTGACCGGCGAAATCGACCTGCAGACCGCCCCGCGGCTGTCCGGCGCCGTCAACGAAGCGCTCGCCGACGGTCCCCTCCGCGTCGTCCTCGACATGGAGGGCGTCACCTTCTGCGACTCGCGCGGCCTGGGCACCCTCGTCGTCCTCAGCCGCGCGGCCGCCCGGTCCCGATCCGTGCTCGTTCTCGCCAACCTCGGCGACTTCCTCAAACGGCTCCTGGCCGTCTCCGGCATCGGCGAGCACTTCGTCATCCGCGACAGCGGACCCGGAGCCGAGCCCGGTCCCAAGGAACCCATGTGAGCGACCAGATCCGCGAACTCCTCCTCGTCCTCACCGCGGCCGTGGCGCTCGCCCTCATCGGCGGCGTCCTCGCCGCCGTCGGGCACCGCACCCGCCGCGTGCCGCTCACCGCCACCGGCGCCGCCCTCGTCTTCGCCGGCGGACTCACCGTCCTGGCCTGGGCGATCATCGACAGCGCCGGGGCCGAGGCCGCCGGCATCGGCCTCATCGCCGCATTCGTGCCCGCTCCGCTCCTGGTGGCCGCGTTCCTGTGGCTCGGACGCCACCGCCGACGCCCCTGGCTCGTCCTCGCCTTCTGCCTCGGTTGGGGCGCGTGCGTCTCGACCGCGATCTCCCTCGGCGTCAACACCGGCATCGCCCGCCTTCTCCAGGACAAGGGCCTCAACGCCGAGCTCACCGCCGTCGTCTCGGCCCCGGTCATCGAAGAGATCACCAAGCTCGCCGGGCCCCTGCTCGTCTTCTGGCTCGCCCGCCGCCACCTCACCGGCACCCTCGACGCCCTCGTCTACTGCGGCCTGTCCGGCGCGGGCTTCGCCATCGCCGAGAACGTCCTCTACGCCTCGGGCACCTACCTCTCCGGCACGCAGCTCCTCGACGAGGCCACCGGCATCGCACTGGTCACCCAGCTGGTCCTCCTCCGCGGACTCGCCACCATGTTCGCCCACCCCCTCATGACCGGCCTCGCCGCCGTGGGCCTCGGCAAGGCCGCACGCCGTCCCGGACGCCCCGGACGGCAGACCGCCTGGATCCTCGGCATGCTCCTGTGCGCCATGGGGCTCCACGCCCTGTGGAACGGCTCCTCCCTCCTCGGCCCCGCGATCGACCTCCCCGGCCTGTGGTTCGCGCTCTATCCGGCGTTCCTCATGCCCTTGTTCTTCACCATGGTCGGCCTCGCGCTCTGGCTCCGCGCCGCCGATGCCCGCCGCACGCAGACCGCCCTTGCGCCCCACGTCGCGCGCGGCGTGCTCTCACCGCCCGAACTCGCCTCGCTGGCGACCTTCTCCCGGCGCGCCTCCGCACGGGCCTGGGCCCGTCGCGTCGCCGGCCCCCACGGCGAACAGGCCATGAAAGACTTCCAGCGGGCCGCCTCCGAGGTCACCGAGCAGATCGACCTCGCCGATATCGGTGCCCGCTGCGATCAGGAGCGCATCACCGCCGGTCTCCACCGCATGAGCGCCGCCCGCCGCGCCTACATCGGCCGTGACCCGCACATGCCCGCCGCGACCTGGGACGGCGCCCGGTACCACGTCACCTTCCCCGATGCGAAGGTCCGTGCCGTCGAACCCCCGGCGCCGCCGGTCATGCCGCTGCCCGTTCCTTCCGTGCAGCCCCCGCCGCCGCCCGGCCCGCCCACGTACCCTGTCTCTTATGCATGACGGAACCGTTCGCGCCGACTCCTGGGGGGGTGCAGGCGCGCCCGCCGCGCGCTCGGGCCGACCGCAATGGAGAGAGCCCCACCCGGTCAGGGTCGGAGCGGTCGCGGCGGGTTCGGCGCTCACAGCGCTGTGGGTGATGCTGTGGCTCCTCGCCTTCGCCCGGACGGGGACGGGGTACGCCTGGGTGACATTGGTCGCGAGTACGATCGCAACTGTCGTGGCAGCAACACTGGCACGTTACGGCGACCGCGGTGCCGCGGTCGGTGTGGCCGCCGCCGCGGGGACTGCCGCTGGAGTCACGGGACTCGCAGTGGAGCTGTACCTTTTGCTGACCGGCGATTGGATCCTGTGGTAATGCCAACCCAGGCCGCCACATCCTTCAGTTGATCGTCCGAACAGCTGATCCCTTTGGGAAGCTGGTCCACTTAACAGAAAACGGGGACGGATCGTGTCGTATTTCGCTGTGGCCGTAGGCCGCGATAACGACGAATGGGATGCCACGGAAGTCGATCTCGACGAAGTGGCCGACATCGAAGACGCCGCCGAGGTCATGCGTGAGGCTTATCCTGACGCCGACCTGACGCTGCTCTTCGTCGACGCCGATGACGAATATCTGACGGTGATGCGCCTTGACAACGGTGATGACCTGCGCACCTTCGGTTCCGACGCCGAGTACGCCTCGCAGTCGCGTCTGGGCGAGGCGTTGCTGGGCGACCTCGAACCCGAAGACACCGATGAGATCGACACCGAAGACGAGGAGTCGATCAGCGCACGTCCCACCGAACTCGACGCCGAACCGGTGGGCGAGGCGGATCTCCTCGGCGACCTCGGCATCAATGGCGCGACCCTTCTCGCGCTGTGCGCCAAAGAGGGCATGATGCCCTCCGACGTCGTCTCCGAGATCGCCGCCACGCTCGGCTTCGCCGCCGTGCTCGAATCGGCCGCGGGTGCCTGACCCGGTCTCCCACCGTATGAACGAGACCCGCCGCGAGGTCCACGAACGCCGGATGCGTCGAGCCCTGGAGGCTGCGGCGACATCCGGCGGCGACCTCCCGGTGGGCGCCGTGGTCTACGCTCCCGACGGCCGCGAACTGGCTGTGGCCGCGAACCGGCGCGAGGCCCTCGCCGACCCCACCGCTCACGCGGAGGTCCTGGCGCTCCGCGAAGCCGCGGGCCGGTACGGCGACGGTTGGCGGCTGGAAGGCTGCATGCTGGTGGTCACGTTGGAGCCGTGCACGATGTGCGCGGGTGCGGCGGTGCTGGCCCGCGTCGGCGAACTCGTCTTCGGCGCGTGGGAGCCCAAGACCGGCGCGGTGGGTTCACTGTGGGACGTGGTCCGCGACCCGCGCCTGAACCACCGCCCCGACGTCTACGGCGGCGTCCTCGCGGATGAGTCCGCGGCGCTGCTGCGGTCCTACTTCGGTCGTTAGCGGCCCGCCGCGCACGGGCGCGCCGCGTCCTGCTCGTCCATCGCGCCGGGGAATCCCTTGCCGCGGCGGCGCGGGGTGCGAGCATCCTTCTATGCCGCCGGACCGGTGCGCGCGCTTCGGCGGCGTGCTCTGAGGCCAGGGGCGATCGCGTGGAACCGCCGGTGGCGCGACGGCCGCCGTCAGTCCTCTGCCGGGTTCGTATCGAGTGGGCCGGAAGACCGCCGCCTCCGTGGCCATGGGCCCTTCCCGGCGGGCTCGACGCCCGCCATGGGGCGCTGCCGCCGCGGTGCGCATGCCGCTCATCGTCGGCGAAGCCCACCCGGTCGATGCGTTCCGTTCGACTGCGGTGAGCACACCGGCGCCGAGGCGCCCGGACCGGGACGGCATGAGCGCTTTGCGCGTCCGCCGTGGGCCTTCGGCTCGGGCCGGTCGTCGCCGCTTGCGGTAACTCCTTCGTCGCGGCGTTCTTCTTGGCACGTGAACGCTCCAGCAGCTGCGCGATGTCGATGACCTCGACCTCTTCCTCATGGCCGGCGTCGGCCACGCCGTCGCGCAGCATCGTCGAGCAGAACGGGCAGCCCACAGCGACGGTCTTCGCGCCGGTCGCCACCGCTTCGTCGGCCCGGTCCCGGTTGACGCGCTTGCCCAGTGGCTCCTCCAGCCACATCCTGGAGCCGCCCGCGCCGCAGCAGAAGGACTGCTCGGCGTTGCGCGGCATCTCGGTCACCTCGGAGAAGGAGCCGAGCAGTTCCCTCGGCGGCGTGAAGATCCGGTTGTGACGCCCGAGGTAGCACGGGTCGTGGTAGGTCAGTTTGCCCTCGTGCTGCTCGACCGGTTCGATCCTGCCCGTTTCCACGAGGTCGGCCAGCAGTTGTGTGTGGTGCACGACCTCATAATCGCCGCCCAGCTCGCCGTATTCGTTGCCGATGGTGTTGAGGCAGTGCGGGCAGGTGGCGACGATCTTCACCGCGCCGGTCTCGTTGAGCGCCTCGACGTTCTGCTCGGCGAACATCTGGAACATGAACTCGTGCCCGATGCGGCGGGCCGGGTCGCCGGTGCAGGTCTCGGCCTCGCCGAGCACCGCGAACTTCACGCCCGCATCGTGCAGCAGCGTGGCGACGGCCCGGGAGGTCTTCTGCGCCTTGGGGTCGTAGGCGCCGGCGCAGCCGACCCAGTACAGGTATTCCCAGTCTCCGCCGGGTTCGGCGATCGGGACTTCGAAGTCGAGCGGCTCGGCCCACTTCAGGCGGTGCGCGGGGTTCTCGCCCCACGGGTTGCCCTTGTTCTCGAGATTGCGCAGCATGGTCTGCGCCTCGGTCGGGAACGCCGATTCGATCATGGTCTGGTGGCGGCGCAGGTCCATGATCGTGTCGACGTGCTCGATGTCCACCGGGCATTGCTCGACGCAGGCGCCGCAGGTGGTGCACGACCACAGCACGTCCGGGTCGATGACCGAGCCGATGATCGAGATCGGCTCGATCTCGGCTCCGTCGCCGCCGCGCCGCTTCGCCTCTGCGGCGGCCTTCAGGTACGGCGCCTGCTCGTACAGGTGGTCTCGCAGATCGGTCACGAGTTTCTTGGGTGAGAGGGGCTTCCCGGTGTTCCAGGCCGGGCACTGCGACTGGCACCTTCCGCACTCGGTGCAGGCGGTGAGGTCCAGCAGGCCCTTCCATCCGACGTCGGTGATGGTGTCGACGCCGAACGGCTGCGTCTCGGGGTCGGCGGTCTCGAAGTCGGCCGGTTTCCCGTCGATGAGCATCGGCTTGACCGCGCCCAGGGAAGGCGAGCCGTCGGCGTGGCGCTTGAAGTAGATGTTGAAGAACGCGGTGATCCGGTGCCACCCGATGCCCATGGTCGGCACCAGTGCCAGCATCAGGAAGAACGTCCAGGACACGAGGATCTTCACTCCGGCCGTGACCGTGATCGTGGTGAGCAGCGCCGACTCGGAGGCGCCCGCGAACAGGTTCGCAAGACCGGCCGAGATCGGCGAGGCCCACTTCGCCTCGATCCCGCCGAGGGCGAACTCGGCGGACCGGATGGTGAAGAAGCAGGCGATGATCATGAAGATCGTGGCCTCGATGTAGAACGCCTGCCACTGGCGGGAGTTCTCGAACCGCGAGGACGAGGAGCGCTGGCCGTCGGCGGAGGCCAGCCCTTCGGGCGGCACTCGGTGGATCCTCGGCTGGCTCGCCAGGCGCACGGCGAACAGGAACAGGATGCCCAGGCCGGTGACGGCGGCGACGAGTTCGGACAGCAGCAGCCAGGGGGCCCAGTGGCCCACCAGCGGCAGCGTCCACTCGGGGTTGAGGGTTTCGAGGTAGGCGGTGGCCAGGACCGGCGCGAGCAGGAAGAAGCCGATGAACACGAACCAGTGCGCCGCTCCGACCCAGGTCCACTGGAGCATCCTGGTGTGCCCGAGGCTCTCCCGCAGCATGGTGGCGATGCGTTTGCTCCGGTCGCCGCTGCGGGTCAGGTCGGGTGAGCCGAGCCGGACGGTGGCGAGCAGCTGCGTCAGGGCGCGGACGAACAGCCCGAGCACGAACGCCGTGTAGGCGAAGGCGA
>JAJYSW010000147.1 GCA_021793335.1 Actinomycetes bacterium | reverse complement strand
CCGCAGCCGCTGAGCGCGGTGAGCGTCCAGGCGGCCAGAACACCTTGGACCAGACGGACATGAGCGTTCATCATTGCGTGGGTGTGTCTTTCGTTGACTGCCCGGGAGTGGCCGGGCGCCGGCAGGTCGCCGTATTACGGTCACCGTAACGGACCCAGGCCACTTATGGGGTGTACGCGGCGGCGGTCGCGTGCCCGCCCTGTGGCCCGGTGGCGATCGTGGCTCGGAGTATGGTCGACTTCGTGACCATCGCTGAATATCGTTGCGGCGGAGTCCCCAGGCTCTGCTCGTGCGTGCCGGTCGGAGTCCGGGTTCGGTCACGGCGAATCCCAGCGGGTGCGGGCGGCCGTGCCGGCCGCGTGGACTGCGCGAAGTCCACTGCCGGTCCGGTGATACGGCTCTTGGTCCACCGGTGGGCTCGGCGCATGCGCGATGGCGAGACCATGTTGCGGGAACGGTCCCGGCGGCTCGGGTCATTCGGGCCTGTCGGGGGAGGCGCAAGACCCCGCCGACGTCGCAGATCGTGACGGGCCGCTGTCCGTGTTCGAATAGGCGGCAGCCTGCGAGACCGTCTTCCGAGCCGGTGCCGTTCATGGCCGGGGTTCGGTCCGGTCGAGCGTGCCGCGGTCCATTGCGTAAGCGAGCATGAGGCTCAGTTTTTTCGCGAGAGCACGATCACGCATTGCAAGTGGTGGTCGAGCAGTGCAACACGGTGAACGGGAATGCCATAGGAAAGCGACGCCCGTGCCTGTGCATGGAGCGGCCATATTGGCCATAAATTTGAAGAACGTGCAAACCTGGCGCTGTGAGCAGCGAAAATAGTGTCCTAATTATTCTAAAATCGGGTTTCGGTGCAATGGTCGTCAGCGGGGGCGGTGAGGGCCTGGTCGCTTTTGGTCACCTGGGCAGGGGTGCGAATGATGCGTTTCCGCAAGGGGAGGCCGTTTTGTTTGACTTGGGGCTTTGTGCTGCTGTTGCTGCTATGAGCAGCGATTATGTCCACGGTAATGCTCGTGGCGGCCTGGTGGGAATTCCATTGGAAGACCCGCCAGGCCGCCGATAGTGCGAAGCCTAATCGCTTTCCTCAGGTGGCGTGAGCCTGTTCGAACCGGTCGACGATGTCTTGCGGGATGCGACCCCGCGACGCGACGGTGAGGCCTTGCCGCTCGGCCCAGTCCCGGATGGCCTTGTTCTTCTCCGGGGTGGTGTCAGTTGTTCTTCTCCGGGCGCGGGTGCGCGATCCGCCACGGCCATCGAGACGGACCCTGCCTATGCGCCTGCCGTTTTCACGGAATTTCTCCAGGGCCGTGTACAGCTCGTTCGAGTGTTTGACGGACAAGTCGATCTCATACAACTGGTCACCGATGCCGAACCTGACGGTGCCGTCGGCATTGCTGCCGTCCAGGTCGTCGATGAGGATGATTTCTATTCGCTTTGCCATGTGACCTCCACATCCAGGGGCGTACAGCGACCGGTTGGATGCATTGTGGTCGCTACGTTCGATAAAAAGTCTATTGTATTAAGGGCGTCACTGCCACAGCGCATCCCTCGGGGAAGCGGTTACTCGAACAATAGCAACATGCATATCCGCAAATGCCGATATATGCGGTCAGGGGTGAACCGTCCAAGTCTACAGCCGAACTTTCGGCGAGTCGATGAAGCCGAAAGAAGCGAGCCTTTCCCGCCGGTGCAACCAATCGAAGCGACCGCCGTATTCGGTTCCCGGGACTCGGCGGGCAGCACCGTGGACTTGACCCCGGCGGCGTCCACCACAGGCCCCGCTCGGCGCTCAGGTCGCAGCGGACGGGAGGCGAGGGCCGAGCCGAATTTCGAGCCTTGACCGACCGGTGCATTATCCGGGGCATGGTGACGCTGCTGTTGCCGAAAGAAGCGGGGAACCCCCGATTTTATCGCTCGTGCGCTCCGAGGGCTCCCGGTGAGCGCCGCCTCAGCTTCCCTTGACGGGGTCCTTGACGAGGGCCGCCAGCGTCATGGCTCCGTCATCGGGAGACTCCACCGACCAGTAGGTCCAGCCGTCCCGCGCCTCGCCCGCCGCCACCCGCGCAGCGTCGTCCAGTGAGTGGTACTCGGTACCGTCGAATTCCAATCGCCCGTCGGCGAGCACCGTCGCCTGGACTTCGTCGGACTCGTTCACCACCGACTCACCCGGCTCCAGCAGCCCCACTTCGATCAGCTCGGCCACCGAACGGCTCTCGGAGACCACACCGCATTCCGGTTCCGGGTAGGCCGCCGCATAGTCGTCCTTCGCCAAGCGGTCGAACGCGTCCCTGATGACCTGTGCCATCAGCCGCCGCCGGTGCGCCAGGAAGTCCGTATATCCCATCGCGGTCCAGCCCGCCGGGAGCGCGTGCCAATACGCCTGCCGCTCCAGGTCCGCCGGTGTCAACCGGTTCGCCGCCACCTGCTGCGGCCAGTACTCGGCGGGCGCCGAATCCGAGACCGCGATGTTGTCCGTCCAGTCCACCAGCGTCATGTTGGCGATCTGGTTGATCTTCCGCTGGTCACCCACTCCCAGTTCCTTCTTGAGGAACTGCTTGGGGAACAGGTGGTGCCGCTCGATGCCCTTCTGCACCGTCACCGACGGGTCCAGCCTGGACCTGACCTTCACCTTCGAGAACAGCGCCTCCGCGTCCAGGATGTTCAGGGCCGCGATATAGGCGCTGAGCACCGGCGACTTCCCCGCCGAGGATTCCAGGCCGTTCGGCAGCGTCACCGACCACCAGTCACTCGTGAGCCGCTCGTCGACGAGGCGCGACAGCAGCGCCACGAACCCTTCGGCGTCGCCGCGCTCGACACCCGTGATCTGGGCGAGCTCGCGCTCCACCTGCGTCTCGAACGAACCCGAGTACCGGCTCGTGGTGTGCGCCATGAAGAACCACCGGGCGATCACATGGCGCAACCGGTCGATCGGGACCCTGTACTCCAGTCTGCCGATCAGCCACATCACATACGAGAACACCACTGCGTTCTCCGAGGTGATCATCTTCCGCCCTCGGAACCCGGCCAGCTCCAGACACTGGAGGAACTCGTGCCAGTGCAGCAGGTGCAGCACCGAGCCCTGCGCCTTCGAGAGCTGCTTGAACTGCTCCTCGATCCGCTTGGAGCGCGCCGGGCCCGCTTCGACGTCCCGGCCGCTCAGCAGGCTGTAGACGCTCTCAAGCCTTGCCCGCCGGAATGCCAGCGCCACGGCCGCACGCAGCAACAAGACCGGTTTGGGGCGCAGATGCCAGTTGAACGGCGAGGGCCTGCCGTCGGTGCGCGGCGTCCTCGTCGCCTCGCAGAACTCCTCCAGCTCCCGCCTCCCGTCCGACCAGTACACGCTCATGAGCGTCAGCAGGAAGTCGGACTGGTTGAGTTCGGTCCCGGCCGAGTTGATCCTCACGAAGATCTCCGAGACCTCCCTGACATCGGCCTCCGAGGACAGCACGATCACTTTGAAGTCGGTATGGTCCAAACTCCGCAGGCGTTCGATCGCCGTGGCGATTCGGTGCTCCGCGTTCGGGGAGACCGGGCGGTGGAGGGCCAGCCGCTGGATGAAGGCCGTCGTCCAGCTGAGCGGCCGGAAGTCGGGGGAGAAGACCTCGGTGATATCGGCGATGTACTCGGGATTGTTCCTGGTGGAGGCATTCGCGACCTCGAAGGTCTCGTCCGAGGGGTTGAAGGAGATCGCGATGCGCGAGCGCGAGTAGTCCTTGCCCAGCACTTCCCCGCCGGTGAGCACCGTGTACAGCGCCGTCGTGCGCTGCTGGCCGTCGATGACCAGGTGCGCCGCGCTGTCGGTCTGCGCCGATCCGATGCTCCGACGCGAGGTGTCCGCTCCGGTCTCCCAGAACAGCAGGTACCCCACCGGGTAGCCGCGGTACATCGAGTCGAAGAGGTTGCGCACCTGCGAGGCGGACCAGACGAAGGGACGCTGGAGATCGGGCAGGGCGATCCGGCCTCGACCGATCTCGTCGACCAGGGTGCGAACGGAGTAGGTCGTGTCCTTGTACAGGCGCATGCAACGGGCTCCAACATCGAGGCGGTACACCGGGGGGAGGCTCATGGTAACGCCGCCGGGCGGCCCCGACCGGTATGAGGCCGCCGCAGACGGGGATCGGCGACCGCCCTGCCATGGTCTGCGGCCTCATCGATGAGGGAAGGCGACCGTTCCGCGACTGTGGACGTCCAAACTCGTGAACAGATACCGCCGACCGTTTTCGATGCCCGTGACACTTGTGAGGCACCCATGAAACTCCTCAGCATCCCCGCCGCGCTGCTCATCGCCCTGTTCGCACTGACCGGATGCTCTTCGAGCGACGCGGGCGGCGGCCGGAGCGAATCCGCGATCGCGCCCGCCGACATCGACGAGGGGGCCGAAGGCGGCTCGGCGCAGTTCGACATCGCCGAACAGCGCGAGCTCGTCTACACCGCGACGCTGGAGACCGTCGACGAGGACCCGATCGCGGTGGCCGAACAGGTGTGGACCACCGCCGCGGCCTTCGGCGGCGTCGTCACCGCCGATGAGCGCAGCGGCGGTGACGAGTGGGCGAGCGCCGTGCTGACCGTCCGCATCCCCTCCGAGCGCTTCGCCGAGGCCATGGACGAGCTCGCCGGACTCGCCGACGAGGAGACCGGCCGCACCGTCGTCACCGAGGACGTCACCGGTCAGGCGACGGACCTCGAATCCGCCATCGCCACCAAGAGCGCCGGTCTCGAACGCCTCCGGGCGCTGCTCGACGAGGCCGCCTCGCTCGGCGAGATCATCGACCTCGAAACCGAGCTGGTGGAGCGCGAGGCGGAGCTCGCCTCGCTCGAAGCGCAGCTCGCCTCGCTCCAGGACCGCATCGCGCTGTCCACGATCACCTATACCGTCGCCACGCCCGAGCGGGAGGCGACCGCGAGCGCCGGCTACACCGGTCCGGGCACCTTCGCCGAAGGTCTGGGCGTCGGCTGGTCGGGGGCGGTCGGGGTCCTGCGTGCCGCCTCGGTGGTCCTGGGGGTCCTGCTGCCGTTCGCGCCGCTGGCCGCCGTCGCGCTCGCGGGGGTCTTCGTGCCGTTGTGGTATGTGCGCCGCCGCCGCGCCGGCACCGTTGCGGAGCGGTGAGGTTTTCCGAAAGTCCACGGTCTTCCGTCCTTGCACCCGTATAGACCACAATATTTATACACATGAATATACGAAATGGCTTTCGGGTGCGTTTCGGACGTGCCCGGGAGGGAAGGAGGTCTCCCGTGGAATCCCCATGAACGAGCACCGGACGCAAGCGGATCGGGACGGCCGCCGCACTCTGCGGCGCTTTGATCGCCGGAACGATGACCATGATGGCGGCGAACCCGGCGCTCGCCGCCGCCTGCGACGCGATCGAATACCGCATCACCAGCGAATGGGGCGACGGCCACAACGCCGCCGTCTCCCTCACCACCGGCTCCGAGGGCATCGACGGCTGGACCGTCCAGTTCGATCTGCCCGGCGGCTCCCAGGTCCAGAACGCCTGGAACGTCGACTGGCGCCAGTCCGGCGCCACCTTCACCGGCGCGGACTGGCGCTTCGGCCTCGCAGCGGTCTCCGAGGACTTCTCGGTGCGCTACAGCGGGATGCACGCCCCGGGCGAGACCGTGGACTTCAGCCTCCGCGGCGGTGAGACGCACTTGATGCTCGTCGTGGCGGCCACGCCCTCGCAGCACCGCGACTACCCGATGTGGGAGGTCGGCGTCGGAGACCCGTTCCCCTATCGGCTCGACATCGCCGGCGCGACGCCGGCGTGAGAGCACACGGATGGGGCGGGGCGGCCCGGGCCGCCCCGCCCCAACCGGGAATCGGGTCAGGGAGTGTGGATATCGGGCCAGGGGTAGGAGGCGACCTCGCCGCCGATGTAGAAGCTCGGGTGGGGCGGCTGGTTATATGCCGTGTTCTGCCAGGCGATCGCCACCCGGTACTGCGGGTCGTGCATGAGCGTGGCGATGCGCAGGTCCGTCTCGTGCGGCGTGGCGTAGATCCGCAGGGCCGAGGAGTCGCCGGTGCGCCAGACGACCTCTTCGCGCCAGTCGCCGAACAGGTCCGCGGACAGTGCCGGGTTCGACTTCGTGCCGTTGTTCGAGTCCACGCCCGAGCCGGTCAGGAGGCGGCCGTCGTCGTAGTCGTCGATGTGGGTGCCGTCGAGGAGCTCGCGCTCGCCGTCGCCGTCCCACCAGATCACGAAGTTCGCTGAGCTGGGCTTCGAACCGATGTTGCTCCCCGAAGCGTTCAGCAGACCGCTCACGTTCGAGGACCAGAACTCGGCGCCGGGGTTGCCCGCGGTGACGTTGGCGGCCACGCCGCGGCCGTTGTCGCCGTCCGGGCTGGTCTGGAACAGGACCGTGCCGTCGCCGCCGACGAGGCTGGAGGAGGGCCGGCTGCCGTCTTCGTGCACCATGAACACCTCTTGGCCGGGGCGGTCCGGCACGAAGTCCGAGACGTGGAGCGCGTCGCCGTGCCCGAAGCCGGTGCGCCACAGCGCCTCGCCGTTCGAGCCGACCGCCATCGCGCCATAGACGACGTCCTGGCGGCCGTCGCCGTCGAGATCGGCGATCGAGAGCGAGTGCGCGCCCTGGCCCCGATACTGCGAACCTTTTTCATCGGAGTCGAAGATCCACCGGGTGGACAGGTTTCGGCCGTCGAAGTCGACCGCCCAGATCACCGAGCGCGTGTAGTAGCCGCGGGCGAAGATCATCGAGGGCGTCGCGCCGTCGAGGTAGGCGGTGCCGGCCAGGAACCGGTCGACGCGGTTGCCGTAGTCATCGCCCCAGTCCGAGACGTTGCCGCGCGGCGGCCGGTAGTCGACGGTGTCGATCGCCGCGCCGGTCAGCCCGTCGAAGACGGTCAGGAACTCCGGTCCGGACAGGACGTAGCCGCTGCCGTTGCGGTGGTCGGCGTTCGCGTCGCCGATGACGCGGCCCTGGCCGTCGACGGTGCCGTCGGCGGTCTTCATGGCGATCTCGGCGCGGCCGTCGCCGTCGTAGTCGTACACCTGGAACTGGGTGTAGTGCGCGCCCGAGCGGATGTTGCGACCCAGGTCGATGCGCCAGAGCCGTTCGCCTTCGAGGGTGTAGGCGTCGATGATGGTGTTGTCGGTGCGGCCGGACTGCGAGTTGTCCTTGGCGTTGTCGGGGTACCACTTGACGATGAACTCGTAGTCGCCGTCGCCGTCCAGGTCGCCGACGCCGGTGTCATTGGCCGAGTGGTTGCTGGAAGGCCGCTGGATCGGGATGTCGAAGTGGCCGCTGGAGTTGAACTCGACCTCGGCCGCGGACGGGGCGCCCTCGGTTCCGTCGGTGACGGCTGCGACGGCGTAGTCCCCGGCGCCGCTGCGGTCGAGGTAGTTCGTCGCCCCGGTGATCGGGGCGGAGTTGAGCTTCTGTCCGTCGCGGTAGACGTTGAACGCCACGTCCGGGTCGTCGGTGCCCAGCAGCCGCCAGCTGACGAGGTTGCCGCCGCCGGAGGGGACGACGGTGACGCCGCGCCGCAGCGCCTCGACCTCGTAGCGGCCGTCGCCGCCCTGGCCGGGGTCCTCGGTCGGGTCGTCGGTGGGGTCGTCGGTCGGGCCCTCGGAAGTGGGATCGTCGGTCGGGCCGGCCGAGCCGTCGCAGGCGACGCCGTTGAACGTGAACGAGCCGGGGACGGGGTTCGAGGAGTTCCAGGAGCCGTTGAAACCGAATTCGACGGTGGCTCCGGTGCCGAGGCCGGCGTTGTAGCCGACGTCCGAGGCGGTCACGGACGAGCCGGACTGGACGATGGCGGCGTTCCAGTGGTCGGTCACCTGTTGTCCGGCGTCGAATTCCCAGCCGATCGTCCACGAGGAGACCGGGGCGCCGAGGTTCGTGGCCGTGACGCCGGCGGTGTATCCGCCGGGCCATTCGTTGAGGATGGTGTAGGTGACGTCGCAGCCGGTGGCCGCCTGGGCGGCGACGTTCGAGACCGCCGGTACGGCGAGGGCCGCGAGGCCCGCCGCCGTCAGCACCGACAGGCTCTGCAGCCGCCGTTTACGGGATATGCGCATGATCACTCCGCATGTCGAGAATGGTGA
>JAJYSW010000146.1 GCA_021793335.1 Actinomycetes bacterium | reverse complement strand
GATCCTGCGGGCGGCGTACGCCGCCGAGGGCCGGTGCGTGGAAGTCACGGAAATGGTCCTCGACGGCAGCGCCTACGAACTCGAATACTCCTCGGTCCTTTCGTAAAGCAGTGGTCAAGCGATGAGATGCACGTCGCCGAACTCGTGCCACAGGTACCTCGCCTCTATGGCCGCCTCGTAGGACTCGCGAAGCAGATCGGTCGCCGCGATGGCCTCCAGGATCGACAGGTGCGTCGAGCGCGGCTCGTGGAATCCGGTCAAGAGGCCGTCCACCACCTCGGGCGGCGCCTGCGGCGAGATGATCCTGCCGGTGTGCCCCGACGCCGCCCGGACCCGGCCGTCCCCGGCCGCGCTCTCCAAGGCCCGCACCACCGTCGTGCCCACCGCGATCACCCTGCCGCCCGCCGCCTTGGCCGCGTTCACCGCTCCGGCGGTGTGCTCGCCCACCTCGAACCACTCCGGGTAGGGGGCCTCGTCGCTCTCCAGCGAGGCCACGCCCGTGTGCAGCGTGATCGGGGCGATGCCGACGCCCGCCGAGACGAGCCTTGTCACGATCTGGGGCGTGAACGGCCGCGCCGCGCTCGGCATCTCGGCCGAGCCCGGCACCGTCGCGAACACCGTCTGGTACGCCGAGACGGGCCAGTCCCGGTCGATGTAGGAGTACCGGATCGGCTTGCCATGGCGCGCCAGGTACTCGGGGACCGAGTCGAGTGGCGGCCTGGTCGCCCACAGCCGCTTCCCGAACCGCTCCTCCAGCACCAGCCGCACCCCGCCCGGCAGACGGACCGCGCCGCCCGGGACCTCCCCGAGGTAGGGCCCCGGGCCGTCACGCAGCTCCACCAGCCACGACCCGTCGGGCCTGGTCGAGGAGAAATGCACCCGCCAACCGTGCTTCGTCGGCACCGACGCCGGCAGCGTCGCCGAATTGTTGACCACCAGCAGGTCCCCGGGCCGGATCGACGCCGGAAGATCCTCGAAATGATGGTGCGCCACCGCCCCCGACGCTTTATCGGAGACCAGCATCCGCACGTCTGCACGGGAGGCGCCGCGCACCTCGGCAGGCTCGCGCGCCTCCAACGCCGCGTCCGGCGCGAACGCGAACGGCGAGGTCAATATGGCGTTCATTCCGCCCTCACCGCCTCGAAAGCCCGCGCCTCGATCCGGCCGCTCGGCGGCCTGGCGGCGACGATCCGGGCGATCGCATCGGCCGAGCGGCCGGGCGGCGGCGCCTGCCACGCATCGGCCTCCCCGACGGCGTCGGCGAGCATCCTGGTGTGCATCTCCCCGGGGTCGACCGCCCAGACGGCGACCTCGGACTCCTCGGCGGCCAGGACGTTCGACAACTGGTCGAGCGCGGCCTTGGTCGCCCCGTAGGGACCCCACGTGGCGTACGGGCCCGTGGCGGCGTCGGAGGTGATATTGACGATCGCCCCACCGCGTCGCCGCAGCGAGGGAAGCGCCAACTGCGCCAAGGCGATCGGTGCTCGCACGTTCACGTCGAACAGGCGCGGCCAGGCGGTCAGGTCGGCCTCGTGCAGTTCTGGCAGTGGCGTCTGGCCCAGCGTCGAGGCGTTGTTGACGAGCAGGTCGATCCTGTCCTCGGCCAGTGCGATCAGCCGCTCGCGGTGGGCCGCGTCGGTGACGTCGCCCGCGAGGTGCGCGGCCCCGAGTGCTTCGGCGGCCGCGGCCAGCCGCTCCTCGCCTCGGGCGGTCAGGACGAGCTTCCAGCCTTCGGCGGCGAGCCGCTCGGCGAGCGCCCTGCCCAGCCCGGCCGAAGCCCCGGTGATGATGGCGGTTCGTGTTGCGTTGCTGTTCATGGACATGACGCTATGCGCCGACGCGCCCGGCTGCCTCGGGCCGAAGTCGTGACCGGTCCTGCCTCGCTGGTCCTAAGACCAGCGTCGGAGGCCGGCCCCGTCCGACTCGACTAGGTTAGAGGGGTGACCGCACCGGATTCGCATTCCACGGCGCTGCTGCACGAGGTGTCGGCGGCCGTCGGCGCGATCACCCGGCACCTGTCGGTCGCGCAGGTGCTCGAAGTGATCGTCTCCTCGGCCCGGCGCCTGGTCGGCGCCGATTACGCCGCGATCGGCATTCCCGACGACGAGGGCGGCTTCGCCGAATTCATCACCGACGGCATCGACGAGGAACAGCGCCTGAAGATCGGCCCGCTACCCCGGCAGCACGGGATGCTCGCCGCGATCCTCACCGAGACCGAACCGATCCGCCTGCCCGATCTGCGTCGCGACCCGCGCTACCAATGGTGGCCCAAGGCCCACCCGACGATGGCCGCGCTGCTCGGCGTGCCCATCCGCGATGGCGATCGGACGATGGGCATCGTGGTGCTCACCAACGATCTCGGTGGCCCGGGCTTCACCGAGGCCGATGTCGAGATCATCGAGCTGATCGCCTCGCACGCGGCCATCGCGCTCACCAACGCCCGCCTCTACGAGCGCAGCCGGGAACTGACCGTCGTCGAGGAGCGCAACCGGCTCGCCCGCGAACTCCACGACGCGGTCATGCAGCGCCTGTTCTCGCTTCGGCTCTCGGCCCGGGCGGCGGCCAAGCAGATCGACACCGACCCGGAGGCCGCCGCGGCGCGCATGGAGGAGATCGAGTCCCTCGCGGCCGACGCGATCGGGGAACTGCGCGGCGTCATCGTCGAACTGCGACCGGCCGATCTGGACACGCACGGCCTGGTCGAGACACTGCGCCGTCACCTCGCCCTGCTCGATCGCCTGCACGAGACCGAAGTGGTCTTCACCGTGCGCTCCCCGGTGGACCTCTCGCGTGAATGCGAGGTCGAGGTGCTCCGGCTCGTCCAGGAGGCGCTCGGCAACGTCTTCCGCCACGCCCGCGCCGACCGCGTCGAGGTCACCGTCGAGGCCGAGCGCATCACCGTCGCCGACGACGGCCGAGGATTCGATGTGGAAGAGGCCGCCACGCGCGGCCTGGGCCTCCTGTCGATGCGCGAGCGGGCCAAGGCCCTCGGCGGCGCCATCGACGTCGCCACCGCCCCCGGCGAGGGCACCCTCATCACCTTGGAGCTGCGCCATGAATGAACCGATCCGGCTGCTCATCGTCGATGACCACCCGGTGGTCAGGCAGGGCCTGCGCGCCTATCTCGGGCTCGAAGCCGACTTCGACATCGTCGGTGAGGCCGGCGACGGCGAGGAGGCGCTGGCCGCCGTCGCCGAGGCCCGGCCCGATGTGGTGCTGCTCGACCTCAAGATGCCCGGCACCGACGGGCAGGCGGTGCTGGAGCGGATCGGCGCCGGAGGACCGCGCGTCCTGGTCCTGACCTCCGCGACCGAGGACACGCGGGTGCCCGCGGCGATCGAGGCGGGAGCGGCGGGCTTCGTGTACAAGGACATCGACCCCGACGCCCTCGCCGCCGCCATCCGGACCGTCCACGCCGGGCAGACACTGCTATCGCCGACGGCCGTCCGCGGTCTCATGAACGGCGGCGCCGCACCGCCCGCCCCCGACCTGACTCCCAGGGAGAGCCAGGTCCTCGGTCTCATCGCGAAGGGCCAGACCAACCGCCAGATCGCCAGGGCGCTCGGCGTCTCGGAGAAGACGGTCAAGACGCACGTGACGAATCTGCTGCGCCGCATCGACGCCGCCGACCGGACCCAGGCGGCCCTGTGGGCCGTCCATCACGGCATCGGTTGAGCGACGCCGGGCGGGACGAGCGGTCGTCGGCGTTCCGGGCCGAACGGTGCGACGGGAGCGGGGCTTAAGGCTCCTCGCAGCCGTACCACTCGGCCTCGCTGTACTCGATGCCGCTGAAATACAGTGGAGAGCCGAACTCCGTGTCCTCGGGAGCGTATCCGGGGAAGTCGCCGAACACGCCGAAGCGGCTGAAGTGGTCCTCGCGCACATCGCAGAGCACGACGGTCGCCTCGTAGCCGTCTTGGCACTCGTCCCAGCACCATGATCCCGAGAGGAGCCCGGAGGCGACCGCGGTCTCGGGGCCCCACGTGTGCCACGTGAGATCGAACGCGTTGGTGAATTCCGTGAGCGTCATTTCCTCAGGGCGATGGGCGCTGTAGTACTCGCCGTCGTCACCCTCAAGGGTGGTGATCTGCGTCACGAAAACTTCGGGGGCCGCGTCGGACGCCTCCACGTCCGCGCCGGTCGCCTCCGCCGCGTCGGGGGAGGGGGAAGGCGTTTCGGTCGCCTCGTCGCCGCCCACGACGGCACAGGCGCTCAGGGTCAGGGCGGCGAAGGCGACAGCGGTCAACGAGAGGGGCAAGGGTGATCTCATGTGCTCGAACTTAGCCGATGCCGTCGACCACCGTGCCCCCCGCCATCGCTCATCGCCACTCGCACAGGGGAATCGCCCCTCGTCACGACCCGATCCGCCGTTGTGGAAAGTCGGACGGGGCCGCGAGCCGTCCGGCCGGGGGAGCGGGAATCGCTCGGCCGGGCGGCACAGCAATGAGCGGCCGCGCAGCGGGCCGGGCGCAGGGCAGGACATCGAGAGCCTTCCCGGTGGTCCGCCCTTGCGGCGCTCACAACCGCCCAGAGCGGAACCGTCAGCGCTCGTCGCCGCCGGGGTCGATCCCCTGGCGCTCGCCGGTGTCCAAAGCGTCGATCCGGGCGAGTTCCTCGTCGGTGAGCGCGAAGTCGAACACGGCGAAGTTCTCGGCGATCCGCTCGGCGTGAGCAGACTTCGGGATCACCACGCAGTCGCGTTGAAGATGCCAGCGGATGATCACCTGCACGGCCGTCTTCTCATGCGCCGTGGCCGCATCGACCACGGCCCGCTCGTGGAGCACCGAGCCGGTGCGCTGGCCCAGCGGCCCCCACGATTCGGTCACGATGCCCCGTTCGGCATGCCAGGCGCGCAGCTCGGGCTGATTGAAGTACGGATGCAACTCGACCTGGTTGACCGAGGGCCACACACCGGTCGCCTCGTGGACCCGTTCAAGATGCTCGGGCAGGAAGTTCGACACCCCGGCCGAACGGATCAGCCCCTCCTCCCTCGCCTCCAGCAGCGCCTCGAACGTCTCGACGTACAGGCCCTGCTTCGGCGACGGCCAGTGGATCATGAACAGGTCGATGTGGTCGGTGCCGAGGCGCTCCAGCGACGCCTCCAGCGCCGCCCGGGCCTTGCGCCGCCCGTGATGGTCGTTCCAGAGCTTGCTGGTCAGGAACACCTCTTCCCGCGCGAGCCCCGAAGCGGCGACGGCACGGCCGACGCCGACCTCGTTGCCGTACATCTCGGCGGTGTCCACCAGCCGGTATCCCAACGACAGCGCCGTCTCGACGGTCCGCTGGGCGTCGTCATCGCCTACTTTGTACGTCCCGTACCCGATGCGGGGAACGGCGACGCCGTCGTTGAGCGTGATCGGTGCGCTGAGATCAGTCATGACCGCGATGGTATCGACTCGCGCGCCATCCCATGGCGTTACAGCCGTTCAGGGCCTCACGCGCCCCCGCGCAGGGCCGCGCGGTCGGCGTCGACCATGATGCGGGCCAGCTCGTCCCAGTGCACCTTCGCCCGCCAACCGAGCTCACGCCCGATCCTGGCCGGATCGCCGATGAGCTCGGGCACCTCGGCGGGGCGCTCATAGCGCTCATCGTGCTCGACGTGGTCGCGCCAGTCGAGCCCGGCGTGCGCGAACGCGGCCTCGGCGAAGTCGCGGACCGTCGCGGCGCGGCCGGTGGCGACCACGTAGTCGACCGGCTCGGTGTGCTGGAGCATCAGCCACATCGCCTCGGCGTACTCGGGCGCGTAGCCCCAGTCCCGGACGGCGTCCAGGTTCCCCAGGTAGACCTTCTTCTCGATCCCGGCCGCGATACGGGCGACGGCTCTGGTGATCTTGCGGGTCACGAACGTCTCGCCGCGCCGCGGGCTCTCGTGGTTGAACGCGATTCCGCTGACGGCGAACATGTCGTAGGACTCGCGGTAGTTGATCGTCGCCCAGTGCGCGCACAGCTTCGCCACACCGTACGGACTGCGCGGATGGAACGGGGTCGTCTCGTCCTGCGGCGGGGCGGCCGAGCCGAACATCTCCGAGGTGGACGCCTGGTAGAACCGAGTGTCGGTGCCCGAGGCCCGTACCGCCTCCAGCAGCCGGATCGTCCCCAGAGCGGTGACGTTGGCGGTGTAGTCGGGCATGTCGAAGCTGACCCGCACGTGACTTTGCGCGGCGAGGTTGTAGACCTCGTCGGGAGCGATATCGCGGACGAGGTTGACCAGCAGCCCCGCGTCGGTCACATCGCCGTGGTGCAGGAACAGCCGCCGCCCGGACTCGTGCGGGTCCTGGTAGACCCCGTCCAGCCGAGCGGTGTTCCCGATCAGCGAGGAGCGCCGCACGATCCCGTGGACCGCATAGCCCTTGGCCAGCAGCAGCTCGGCCAGATACGACCCGTCCTGGCCGGTGATGCCCGTGACCAGTGCGGTCTTGGCGCCCATACGAGGTTCCTCCGTGTCCGCGACGCGCGGCCCGCCCGGGCCGCTCCCACGCCGATCAGCCTAGGGCCTGATCAAGAACCCTGGACGGGCGCTGCCCGAGTCCTTGGACGGGCCCTGATGCGGCCACGGCCCCGGACCCGCGGAACGGACGTCACGCCGCACCCCCATCGAGGCGCTCCGGCGACTACGATGGCCGGAAGTCCTGACAACGGAGTCGGTGGTGCCAATGCCTGAAATCTCAGTCGACCTCGCGATCATCGGCGCCGGGCCCACCGGCCTCTACGCGGCCTACTACGCGGGGTTCCGCGGGCTGTCGACGGTGGTCGCCGACACCCTGCCCGAGCCCGGCGGTCAGGTCACCGCCATGTACCCCGAGAAGCTCATCTACGACATCGGCGGATTCCCCGAGGTCAAAGGCCGCGACCTCATCGACAACCTGATCCGCCAGGCCGCCCCCTTCGAGCCGTCCTATCTGCTCGGACGCCGTGCCGAGAAACTCGGCCACGTCGACGGCGGGGCCGTGCTCGACTTCGACGACGGCACCCGCGTCTCCTGCGGGGCGGTCGTCATCACCGGCGGCCTCGGCAGCTTCTCCTCCCGGCCGCTGCCCGCAGAGGCCGATTTCGAGGGTGAAGGCGTGGTCTACTTCGTCCCCGAACTCGCCGCCCACACCGAGCACGACGTCGTGATCGTCGGCGGCGGCGACTCCGCATTCGACTGGGCGCTGGCGCTGCACCCCATCGCCCGCAGCGTCACCCTCGTCCACCGTCGCGAGAAGTTCCGCGCCCACGCGGGCACCATCGCCCGCGTCCGCGAACTCGGCGTCCCGATCATCGTCAACGCCCAAGTGGCCCGCCTCCTCGGCGACGAACGACTGACCGGTGTGGAGGCTCTGGTCGCCGGCGAGAGCGCGCCCCGCGAGCTCCCCGCCGATACGGTCGTCGCCGCGCTCGGCTTCACCGCCGACCTCGGGCCGATCACCGAGTGGGGACTGGAGATCGAGAAGCGCTGCATCCTCGTCGACTCCACAATGGCGACGAACCTGCCGCGCGTCTTCGCCGCAGGGGACATCACCCAGTACCCCGGCAAGGTCCGTCTCATCGCCACCGGCTTCGGTGAGGCGGCCACCGCCGTGAACAATGCGGCGATCGCCATCGACCCCGGCGCACGACTCTTCCCCGGCCACTCCAGTGAAGAGGGTTGAGAAGAGACGAAAAATACAGGTGCGGCGTTCTGCCCGTGTCGAAAGCCCTAGGATTCGGGCATGCTCGCCATGACCGTCGCCGACGGAAAATTGATCGCCGACACCGTGCCCGACCCCGAGCCCGGCCCTGAAGAAGTGCTCATCGAGGTCGCCGCAGCCGGAGTCAACCGCGCCGACCTGCTTCAGGTCGCCGGCCACTACCCGCCTCCCGCCGATGCGCCTCCCTGGCCCGGCCTCGAAGTCTCGGGGACGATCGTCGCCGTCGGCGGTGACGAGAACTCGGCCCTGATCGGCACTGAGGTGTGCGCCCTGCTCTCCGGCGGCGGCTACGCCGAGTTCGCCGCCGTCGACGCGGGGCTGGTGACGCCGAAGCCCGAAGGCGTCGACCTGGTCGACGCCGCGGCCCTGCCCGAGGCCGCCGCCACCGTCTACTCCAACCTCGGCCACCTCCTCGACGCCCCCCGCGCGCCCGAGAG
>JAJYSW010000145.1 GCA_021793335.1 Actinomycetes bacterium | reverse complement strand
CGGCCGTCTCGCGAGGACGCTGCCGCTTGACGAATCCCAGCACGCTGCGCTCGCCGAACAGATCAAGATCTTCGCCGATACGCTCAACGTCCATCCGGATGTGACCAGGTCCGATCATGCCACGCTCATCGTGCTCAACCGTGAGGGAGGCGTCAGCATCACCGATGTGACCTTCGCCGGGCGCGTCGAGAGCGCCTATCTCGCCATCGCGGGCGAGCTCGCCGTCGAGGAGCACGCCCACCTCGCCAAAAGCCGTTTCGCCCGCTGGCGCAAACGAGGCCAATAAGACCGGCCGCGCAGCGGGCCCGCGCCCGCCGCCGTGTGGTCCCGTCTCCGCCGCAGCGACCGGCCCCTACGCTCCAGCGCTCCGATGAGGACGCCCACCGCCTTTGGCCCGCGGCCGTGCAGCGCAGGCAACTCCGCCCCGCTCCAGGCCGTCCGCACCAGTGCATTCAGGACCATGCCGTTGGCCTCGGCAGGCGGCATCCGCACGCCGATCGGCCCGCCCATGCGCAGCAGCGGCTCACCGATCGGATGCTCGGCCGGCACCGCTTCGGCCTCCGCTCCGGAAGGCCGGAGCCGCACCCACCCCTCCTGGGCGGGTGCGGCGAAGTCTTTGCTTCGGACACTGAACGCTGGCCTACACCCGCATGACCGCGGCCCAGAACCTCTGATTCGGCCCGCTCTCTTCGGTCTCCGGCAGCGCGAGCGCGGCCTTGTGCAGTTATGCCCGGGTCGCATAGCCGCACCACGAACGCTGCGCATGACAACGGGAGCCGGATCTTCGCCGGTGAGTGCCACGAGTGCGGCGACCGCTCAGCCTTCGCGGGACTCCGCCACCGGCCGCTCGGCGCGATCCCGTGCGGTACGTACCGCCGGTGCGACCTGCTCGTGCCTCGACGGTGCGGCGGAAATCGACGACGCCGCCGGGGCCCGCCGCACCGTCGGCCATGCGGGCCCCGCCTGCGCTCAGGGGCCCGCACGGTCCCGTCTACGGCTCCCGCAGCGACCGTCCACCGCGTTCCAACGCCTCGGCGAGGAGACGCACCGCCTTCGGGCCGACACCGTGCAGTGCGAGCAGCTCGTCCTTGCTCCGGGCCGCCACCTGATCGAGCGTCGTCAATCCCGCGCCGTGCAGCGCCCGCGTCGCAGGCCTGCCGATGGAGGCCGGTAGATCGCCAGTGGACGGATCGCCCCGCTCCGCGGCCGTGAGCGCGGCGACCGACCGCCTCGGTGCCCGATGCCGCCAAGCCGCCCGTACCAGCGCGTTGAGCACCATGCCGTTGATGTCGGCCAGTGGTATCCGCACGCCGACCGGCCGGTCGGCGCGGGTCAGCCGCTCACCGGTCGGATGCTCGGCCAGAGCGGACTCGGCCTCCGACTCGGGGAGCCACAGCCGCACCCATCCGTCTGCGGCGGCCGAGGCGAACTCCTTGCCGAGGATGCGGAACGCGAGCGTGCCGAAACGGGTGTCCTCCTCGGTCTCGGGCAGTGCGAGCGCCGCTTTTCGCAGCTGTGCCTTCGTCGTCATGTCCGCTCCTCATGCCTTCCAGAGCCGCGGCCGACGTCGGCGAGCAGGAGGCGGCCGGTGGCGACCAGCAGGACGTCCTTGGCGAGCATGTGATGCGGCTCGCCTTTGCCCACGGTGAGTTCGGCGTCCTCGGCCACCAGGCGCGCGCCGGTCAGATCCACGCCGAAGTACTTGAGGTTACGCGGACCAGTGGCGGCGAAGGCCAACGCGATCCGTTCCGGCGGCGGGGCGGGCAGTCCCAGTGGCTCGGTGATGTCGAGGCCGTGGACGACCTCGTGCGAGAGCGCTCCGGCCGGCCCGCCACCCGGAGGCCGCCACGGGTGGTCGACGTTGGCCTGGTAGAGCTCGGTCAGTTCCCGGCCGTTCCTCGCCCGGGCGACCGCGCGGGCGTCACGGTCGGCGAACCGGTCGAACCTGAACCGGGCGCGGAGCATCCCGCCGAGGAAGCGGAGCGCCGAGAGCCGGTACGGCATCGTCATATGGGCGAGGACTTCCTTCGCGCTCCAGCCCTCGCACAGCGAGTCCGCGTCCCACTGCTCGGGTCCGAATGCGTCGAAGATCGATGCGAGCCGTTCGCGCTCGGCTCGGGTCTCCTCCGCGAATCGGGTATTGGTGCCGTCCATGTGCGGTGTCCTTCCTGGTTCGGTCGTATGGCACTGCTTGTACGACCGAGCGGGGGCGGACTCATCGGTCCAGGAGTTCGGGAAGGCCGAATTCCTTGAAGCGGCCCGTCGTGTCCAGGAAGGTGGTGATCCGGGCGATGCGGCCGCCGCGCGGCTCAACCAGAACGAGCGCGAACGGGCGCAGCAGGCCCTCGACGTCGGGCCGGTACTGCCCGAAGCCAGGGGCGCCGTTGAGGGAGGTCGGGACGAGGCGGGCCCCTGCGCATGAGTCGCTGGAGGCGATCAGCGCGGCGATCCGATCGCCGCCGTGCAGTAGCCAGGCGAACGGCGGCATCGAGGCGACCGCGTCCTCGCGCAGGAGCGCGGTCATCGCCGTGACGTCGTGCGATTCGAAGGCGGTGACGTATCGGCGCAGCAGCTCCCGTTGCTCGGCGTCGCCGGGGTCGAGCGCATCGGAGACCTCGGGCCGGTCGGCATTGAGCGTCGCGCGGGCCCGTTGCAGGGCACTGTTCACCGCCGGGACCGTGGCATCGAGGATCTCGGCGGTCTCCCGGGCCGAGAATCCGAGGATGTCGCGCAGGATCAGGACGGCGCGCTGGCGGGGCGCGAGCCGTTGCAGCAGCGCGATGAACGCGAGTCTGACCGTCTCCCGTTCGAGAGCGGCGGCTTCTGGTTCGTCCGTGCCAAACAGCCGCCGGTCGGGCATGGGCTCGATCCAGCGTTCGGGCGGGAGCGGTGGGCCGAGCTCGCCGCCGTCGGCCGCGGACCTCAGGTCCATCACCAGGGCGCGCCGCTTCGCCCCGCGGAGCATGTCGATACAGACGTTGGTGGCGATGCGGTGGACCCAGGTGGTCAGCCGGGCTCGCGCCGGATCGTATCGGACGGCGTGGCGCGAAGCCCGGATGAGCGTCTCCTGCACGGCGTCGTCGGTGTCGGCGGCGGAGCCGAGCAGCCGGTAGCAGTAGCGAGTCAGCGGTGTGCGGAGCGCCTCGATCGCCTCGATCGAGGCCTCATCGGTGTGCGCGGTGCCGGTGGTGCGCCTCGGGGCCGTCATGGCGGGACCTCCTCCGCCGCCATTGTGCCCTGCCCGCGGCCGAGGCCGGGAACTCTCGTCGTTCCCGCTCGTTCGCGGCCGCTTCGGCGCGACCCCGGCATGTTCCGCATCGGCCCGGCCTTCTTCGCGGCTCGGTCGCTCCCGCCGGCCTGGATCCGGTACCCGACCGACCGGACGATCCCGAAGACCGGCCGCCACGCGCGAAACGAGAGCTCGAGCAGAGTGGACCGGTCTTGAGGGTCAGACGCTGCGATCGCTATTTCGGCATCGTCCATGGTCGCTTGCTTCCTTCTGTCAGTGGTCGAACATCGCACCGGCCCGCTACGGCGTTCCGTAGTCGATCAATCTCCGTGACGGCGCTTCGCGGAAACGACGTCTTTGGGCCTTCCGACCTCCTCGATGTCGCCTCATGCCTCGGTGAACACGACGCTGTTGCCATCGGGATCGGCGACCTGCAGGATACGGGAGCCGCCGCCGGGCTGCGGTCCGTCGTGTTCGATCCCGGATTCGGCCAGGCGGGCCGCCGTGGCGTCGAGCTCGGTCACCCCGAATTCCTTCAGGCCCTGGAGCACCTGGATTCCTTCGGGAAACCGGTTGAAGCAGCCCCGACGCGAATGCGCCGAGATCACAGCCAGGCGACGCCGCCTGATGAGTCGCACCGCAACGGCCGCAGACCGGTCACCGTCAACCGCTCCCGCAGACGCCTGGCGATTCGATGAGCGTGGGCCGGTACTCCAGCAATTGCAGTCGGCCGTCGAACGTCCGGCTGTCGATCATCTCGAGTGCGAAGTCCCGATAGCCGTCGTAGATCCTTTCCCTGCCGGTGCGACCGGTGATGACGGGGAAGACGACCAGGCGGAACCGGTCCACCAGGCCTGCTTCCATGAGCGAGCGGCACAGGCTGAGGCTGCCGAGCGTGCGCATCGGTTTCGAGGCGCTCCGCTTCATCTCGGCCACGGCCTCGACCGCATTCCCGCTCACCAGTTGGGTGTTGGGCCATGCCAGGGGCGCCTCCAGCGTCGAGGAGAACACGACCTTGGGCACGGCGGCGAGTCCGGTCAGGCTCTCCGCCTCGTCCGCCGAGTAGGCCGATTCCCCGCTCTGGGCATCGTCGGACATGCCTGACATGGCCCGGTAGGTGTTCGCTCCCATCAGGCAGGTGTACCCGCCTTCAGGTCCCTGTTCGAGCCAGCGCAGGTATTCGGGACCCTCCAGGCCCCACCACCCCGGCCAGCCCTCGCCGGACGCGTAGCCGTCCAGCGAGACGATGAAGTCGACCAATAGTTCCTGTTCAGGCGTCTGTATCTGCTCATCGGCCATGCTCGGTTTCCCTGCCTTTTTCTTGTTGTTGTATCCGATCACGGGTCTGGAAGCTCTGTGCGCTTGCGGCGAGTCTTCGTCGGTTCGAAGCCCGGAATGGGCCGGCATTCGATCCGGCTTTTGGCCGAGCCGAACGATAACCTATCACTTGCAAAATGAAAGTCAAGTGTTAATATGAAAGCATGAGGAAGCGTGAGTACGGGCAGTACTGCGGGCTCGCCCGAGCCGCGGAGATCGTGGGGCAGCGCTGGGCGCTGCTCATCCTGCGCGACCTGCTCGTCAAGCCCCGCAGATATTCCGACCTGCGCTCCGAACTTCCCGGCATCCCGACAAATATGCTGGCCATCCGTCTGAAGGAATTGGAAGCAGACGGTTTGGTCACCCGTCAAGCGCTGAGCGGATCTGACAGGTCAATCGTCTACCGGGTGACCGACCGCGGCGCTGAGATCGCACCGGCGATCGAAGCCCTGGCGTATTGGGGTGCAACGGGGATGCGCGAGCCGCGAGAAGGCGAAGTTGTCACCGAGGCGTCCCTCGTCACTGCACTGCGAGTGGCCGGCGGCACCCGCGCGACGCGGCCGGACGCGAGCTTCACGGTCAAGGTCGCCGATGCCGTCGCCAGCGCGACCATCAGTGACGGCGCCGTGGTCGTCGAGCCCGGCGAGCACCCCGACCCCGATCTCACCATCGTCGGTGGCGCGGGCTTTCGGGATTTCCTGGCCGGCCGGATCGACCCGCAGACGGCCATCGCCGACGGCGTCATCGAGCTGACGGGCGAGACCGCCCTGCTTGCGGACTTCGCCGCCGTCTTCTTCGTCCCCTACTCGGAATCAGCGCTGCCCTGAACCCGGTGCACTGATGGTGGACACGGCGCCGCCGGTGTCGCCGTGCTCTGAGGACGGTTGTGCCGTGATAGTCCTATGTTTCCCGCAGCGAGTGTCCACTGCGCTCCAGCGCCTCGGTGAGGATGCCCACCGCCTTCGGGCCGACACCGTGCAGCGCGAGCAGCTCCGCCTCGCTCCAGGTCGCCACCTGGTCGAGCATCGTCAAGCCCGCGCCGTGCAGTGCCCGCATCGCCGGTCTGCCGATCGATGCGGGCAGATCGCCCTTGGACGGGTCGCCCTCCTCAGCGGCAGTGAGCGCCGCGGCCAGCCGCTTCGGCGCGCGGTGCTTCCAGGCTGCCCGCACCAACGTGTTCAGCACCATGCCGTTGACATCGGCCAGTAGCACCCGCACGCCGATCGGCCTTCCCATGCGGACCAGCCGCTCACCGGTCGGATGTTCGGCCAGCATGGATTCGGCCTCCGTGTCGGGAAGCTGGAACTGCACCTGGCCTTCAGCGGTGAGCGAGACAAAGCCCTTCCCGCAGACGCTGAATGCGAGCATGCCGAAATGCGTGCCCTCCTCGGTCTCGGGCAACGCGAGTGCGGCCTTGCGCAGTTGTGCTCTGGTCGTCATGGCCGCACCATAAACGCCGCATACGACAACGGGAGCCGAGGTTTCGCCGATGCGCGCCGCGAGTGCGGCGACCGCTCAGCCTTCGCGGGAGGCCGCCACCGGCCGCTCGAACGTGAGGACCGGCACCACCGAGCCCGAGGGCGTCCGCTGCTCGCTCACGCCGCCCCGCTGCCGGAACCCGGCCGTCTCCAGCACACGACGCGAAGCCGTGTTCTGCGGGGACGTGCGGGCCTCCAGAAGGTCGAGCCCCGTCTTCGCGGCCAGCGCGGCGGCCGCGTCCAGCGCCTTGGCGGCGGCCCCGCGCCCCCGCGCGGTCTTCGCCAGCCAGAACCCCACCTCTGCCCGGTCTTCACGGAAATCGAACAGCACGAGGCTGCCCAGGAACCGATCCGAGTCGCGCTCCGCGATGGCCAGGACCGCCAGGGAACCGTCGGCCAGACCCTCGGCGATGACGCCGTCGATCTGGTCGCGCACGATCTCGGGCGTGTAGTCGCTCAGCGGCAAGTGTCCGTATTCGCGCACGGCGGCGTCCTCGGTGCCGAGCGCGAAGTCTTCGGCATCGTCATGGCGGAGCCGACGGACCACGATGTCAGCGCTTCGGAGCGGCAGATGGATTGCAATGGTCAAGGTCGCCTCCTATGGCGGACTCGTACGTTGCCTGTGAAGCCGATCGGGCCCGCTCCCGCCGACTCGAACACAGTGCACGGCCGGGCGGACGATCCTGCCCACAGCGGCCTTTATGGACACCACCGTGCGGAAGACGCCCATGCCCTGGTGCGGTGCTTCGACCGTCCGGCACCTTCACGCGGCATTCTTCCACGGCCCTCCGAACCCGAGAGCGAGTGGCCGTGTCCGGTCAACGGCCCAGGTCCTTGAAGTAACGTGCCACAGGCCAACGCTCGAAACCGGCCGCCTCGTACGCCCGCCGAGCCGGAGCGTGCCCCGGATCGCCCCCGGTCTCGACCATCGCCATCCGCATCCCGGCTTCTGCGATACGCCGGTGCGTGTGCTCCATCAGCGCTCGACCGATGCCGCGGCGCTGATGATCGGGGTCGACGACGATCACATAGATCTCGCCCATGTCGTCGCCGGGATGGAGGCGGGTGCAGACCCAGCCGACCGGTCGTCCGCCCTCGGAGGCCACATCGACGTTCTCAGGCTCGCCGTCGAGGACTTCGGCGAGGTCCGCCGCCTGGCGTTGCTCCCAGCCCTCCGGATAGAACGAGTCGTACACGAACCCGGGAACATTCGGGCGCATCAACGGGAAGACCGGCCGCCACGCACGGAGCGAGAGATCGAGCAGCGCGGACCGGTCGCCAGGGTCGTAGGCCGCGATCGTCGCCTTGAAATCGTCCACCATGGTCACTTGCCTCCTTCTGTCAGTGGCCGGACGTCGCACCGGGAGCCCACGACGCTCTGGGGCCGATCGGGCTCCGTGGCGGCGCTTCGCGGAAACGGCGTCTTTGGGTCTTCCGGCATCATCGACGCTGTTCTCATGCCTCCGTGAAGACGACGCTGTTGCCGTCGGGGTCGGCGACCTGCAGGATACGGGAGCCGCCGCCGGGCCGGGGGCCGTCGTGTTCGATCCCGGCTTCGGCCAGGCGGGACGCCGTGGTGTCGAGCTCGGTCACCGCGACCACGATGGTCGAGTGCCCGGCCCGTCCGGGATCGACCCAGGTCTGGACGCCGAACGTGTCCGTCAAATGCCATTCGAGCAGGCTCCCCATCGGCCTCGTGTCGGGCTCGCGGGCGAACAGCAGGGTGTACCAGTCTTCGGCGCGCGCAGCATCGGAGACGGCGCAGTTGGCGAGCAAGCGGGTGAACATCGTCCACTCCTTCATGGTGGTTGCTGGTTGCAATCACCATGAGTGTGCGGCAGGTGGTGGTAAATTGCAAGCGGTTTATGAGGCGGCGGTGAAGAAGGGGCCGCGACCCGGGTGCCCGAACGGCCGATGTCCGCGGCCCTGCACGTTCGCACGGAAATCCTCCATAGTGGTGGAACGGGGATGTGCGAGGATTCCATGGCCGAACTGTGCCGGTGTCCTCTCCGGCACCGCCAACGGGACGCCCATCCCTCACGAGCCGATTCACAACGGCCCCTGTCGAAGCCGTGACTGTGCAAGCACCAG
>JAJYSW010000144.1 GCA_021793335.1 Actinomycetes bacterium | reverse complement strand
CCGGCGGTGTATCCGCCGGGCCATTCGTTGAGGATGGTGTAGGTGACGTCGCAGCCGGTGGCCGCCTGGGCGGTGACGTTCGAGACCGCCGGTACGGCGAGGGCCGCGAGGCCCGCCGCCGTCAGCGCCGACAGGCGCTGCAGCCGCCGTTTACGGGATATGCGCATGATCACTCCGCATGTCGAGAATGGTGAGGGTCGTCTTCCCCGTCGGGGCGGGAGCGTCGCCGTGAGCATGCCGGGTCGACACGGGACGCCTGTATCGATACTTTGAAATGAATCGATTCAATTGATCGTCTCAGTATACACACGACCCTCGCTGTGGGCAATATCAGAGCGTTGCGCAGCTGATATTCATGCCCTTGGATGTCGGTGGGGTGCGATCCACGAACCGATCCGCCGCCCCGTGCCGTCGAGTCAGCGCTCCGGCGGGGCCATGGTGGACTCGCGCACCACCAGGCTCGTCGCCAACTGCACGTGGTGCGAGTCGGGATGCCTGCCGTCGGCCAGTTCGAGGACGGTGCGGGCTGCGACCCGGCCCATCTGCCGCAGCGGCTGCCGCACCGTGGTCAGCGCCGGCTCGGTCCACATCGCGCCGTACGTGTCGTCGAAGCCGATGACGCTGAGATCCTGCGGTATGCGCAGCCCCCGGTGCTTGGCGACCCTGATGACGCCCATCGCGATCGAGTCGCTGGCCGCGAACACCGCCGTGGGCGGCTCGTCCATGTCCAGGAGGTATTCGGCGATCTCGGCGCCGGTCTCGGCGTCGAACGGACCGTGGCGCATCAGCGCCGGATCGGGGGCGAGACCGGCGGTCTCCAGGGCCTCGCGGTAGCCGTGCAGACGCTCGCGACCAGGTACCGAGTGCTCGGATCCGCCGACGAACGCGATTCGGCGGTGGCCCAAGTCCAGCAGGTGCCGGGTGGCCTGCACGCCCCCGGCCCAATTGGTGGCCCCGACGCTGGTGACGCGATCATCGAGCGGATTGACCGGGTCGATGACCACCAGGACCAACCCGGCCTGCTCGCAAAAGGCGATCTCCTCGCCGGTCATCTGCGTGGTCACCACGATCAGGCCGGTGTGGCCGCGGTCGGCGATCTCCTTGATGCGCTGGACGCCCAGCGACTGGTTCGGCACCACGCCGCCCGAGGACAGGGCGCTGGTGACCACGTCGACGCCCAGATCGGCCCCGGCGCTGATGACGCCGTCGAGGACGTAGAGGGAGTACATGTTGATGATCGTGTCGAATACGACGTGGACGGCGCCGCGCGCGACCGGCTCGCGCGGACCGGTGCTGGGGGCGTAGCCGAGCTCCTGGATCGCCTGCTGGACTTGTCGCCTGGTGCTCTCGGAGACACCGGGCCGGCCGTTGAGCACTTTGGAGGCGGTGGCCTTCGAGACGCCCGCTCGGTCGGCGACCGAGGCGAGCGTCGCTCGTGAGTTGGCCGGTCTGTTCATCGGGTGCACCTCGTCCTCTGCTGGAGCCACTATTCTAGCCACTTTACGAAACTGTTTCTATCACCGAGGTGCAGGTTCACGGAAAGTGACCTGCACCGAGGGTATTGTTTATGATTCTGTGACTTGACGCACCGAGAAACTGGGCGTACTTTCGAAACCCTAGGAAACAAGCTAGAAACTGTTTCTAAAAATTTGAGTGTCCGGTCGCTAGGCCGGAGACGCAGAAAGGACTCCAGCAATGAAGCTCGGAACTCGCCGCCGCACCCTTCTGGCATTCGGCGCATCGGCCCCCCTCGTCGCAGCCGCGAGCGCCTGTGGCAACAAGCCCGGCGGCGGTGCCGACGGCGCCACCGCCTGGGGCCTCACCGGCGGAGCCGAAGAGGCCATGCGCGCCTCGTTCGAAGCCTGGAACGACGCCAACCCCGACAACCAGATCACCGCGGAATACTTCGCCAACGACGCCTATAAGGAGAAGATCCGCACCGCGATCGGCTCCGGCAACGCCCCCACGCTGGTCTTCGGTTGGGCCGGCGCCACCTTGGCCGAATACGTTGCGAACGACTCCGTCGTCGACCTGACCGAGGACACCGCGGCCCTCATCGACCGCGTCCTGCCCTCGGTGGCCGCCACCGGCACCATCGACGGCAAGGTCTACGCCGTCCCGAACAACCAGTCCCAGCCGGTCGTCATGTACTACAACAACGAGGTCCTCGAAGCCGCCGGCACCGGACAGCCGCAGACTTGGGACGAACTCCTGGCCGCCGTCGAGGCCCTCAAGAGCTCGGGCGTCACCCCGATCGCCCTCGCCGGCCAGAGCGTCTGGCCCGAACTGATGTGGATCTCCTACCTCGCCGACCGCGTCGGCGGCGCCGACGCCTTCAACCGCGTCACCGCCGGCGAAGCCGGAGCATGGACGCACCCGGACATGCTCCGCGCCGCCGAGATGATCACCGAACTGGTCGACGTCGGAGCCTTCGGCGACAACTTCGCCTCCGTCGTCGCCGACGCCGGAGCCGACCACGCACTGGTCTCCACCGGCAAGGCCGGCATGATCCTCCAGGGCTCCTGGATCTACCCCGAGTTCCGCACCAACGCACCCGAGCTCGTCGACAGCGGCGGCCTCGGCTTCGGGACCTTCCCGATCGTCGAAGACGGCGCCGGCGACCCGAGCAACATCGTCGGCAACCCGGCCAACTTCTGGTCGGTCTCGGCCAAAGACTCCGAAGAGGCCCAGCAGACCGCCGCGGACTACCTGTCCGAGGCGATCTACGACGACGAGCACGTCGACTCGCTCATCGCCATCGGCGCCGTCCCGCCCGTGGTCGGCATCGAGGACAAGATCGCCGCTGCCGACAGCGCCGACTTCCTCACGCTCAACTACGAGATGGTGCGCGATGCGGCCAACTTCCAGCTCTCCTGGGACCAGGCCATCCCCGCCGACCAGGCACAGGAGCTGCTCAACAACCTGAGCACGCTCTTCCTCGGCCAGCAGACCGCCGAGGAGTTCTGCGCCGCGATGGACGCCACGCTGTGAGCGACACCCTCTCGACACTCCGGCCGGGCGCGCGCCGAAGCGCGCGCCCGATCGGGCCGAGTAAATGGATGGCCGCCCCGGCGCTCGTCCTATTCGGCTTCTTCGCGATCATCCCGCTGTTCGGCGTCGTGGCCCTGTCCTTCGTCGACTGGGACGGCCTCGGCCCGATCACCTGGGCCGGCCTCGACAACTGGAAGGCCGCCGCGTCCGACCCGGTCTCGCGGAACGCACTGTGGCTGACGGTCAAGCTCACATTCCTGTGCGTGCTCTTCCAGGCGCCCGTCAGCCTCCTGCTCGGCGTGTTCCTCGCCGGACGCCAGCGCTACCGGGCCCTGCTGGCCACCCTGTTCTTCCTGCCGCTGCTGTTCAGCTCCGCGGCCGTGGCCATCACCTTCACCGCGCTGCTCGACCCCAACTTCGGGGCCGGGTCCGCACTGGACGCCGCATGGCTGTCCCAGAACTGGCTCGGCGACCCCGAACTGGCCCTGTATGTCGTGGTGTTCGTGATCGGATGGTGCTTCATCCCCTTCCACACCCTGATCTACCAGGCCGGCACCCGACAGATCCCCAAGGAGCTCTACGAGGCCGCCCGCATGGACGGCGCCGGGCCCGTCGCCCAGTTCTTCCGGATCACGCTGCCGATGCTGAAATACACCATCGTCACCTCGACGACCCTGATGACCGTCGGATCGCTCACCTACTTCGACCTCATCTTCGTGCTCACCGGCGGCGGCCCCGGCAACGCCACCCGCGTGCTGCCGCTCGACATGTACCTCACCGGGTTCCGCTCCTACGACATGGGCAAGGCCAGCGTCCTGGCGCTCGTGCTCGTCGTGGTGGGACTCGCCGTCTCGCTCGGGCTCAACAGGATCACCGGCGCGAGCCGCATGGACAGCAGGTCGGAGGGATAGCGATGGCCAAGAACACGACGACCGACTCCCGGCCCAATATCCTCGGCGCCGTCGGCGCCTGGATCTGGCTGGCGATCATCATCCTGCCGATCTACTACATCTTCGTCACCAGTCTGCGGCCACAGGCCGACTACTACTCCGAGAACCCGCTGTCGTGGCCGGCGAACGCCACACTCGACGCCTACGTCCGCGTCCTGGAGAACGATTTCCTGCTGTTCTTCTTCAACAGCGTCATCGTCACCGCCGTCGCCGTGGCCGTCAGCCTCGCCGCCTCGCTCATGGCCGCCTACGTGGTCGTGCGCAGCCGCAGCTGGTTCGGGCGCAACGTGTTCCGCGTAGCGCTGCTGGGCATCGCGATCCCCATCCAGGCCGCGATCATCCCGGTCTACTACCTGATCGTCCAGCTCGGGCTCTACGACACGCTCGCCGCGCTCATCCTGCCGTCGATCGCGTTCGCCATCCCGCTGACGCTGCTGATCCTCACCAACTTCCTGCGCGAACTGCCCGAATCGCTGTTCGAGTCCATGCGCATGGACGGCGCGAGCGAATGGAAGATCCTGCTGCGTCTGGTGCTGCCGCTCTCACGGCCCGCACTGGCCACCGTCGGCGTCTACCAGGCGCTCCAGGTCTGGAACGGCTTCCTGTTCCCGCTGGTGCTCACCCAGAGCGCCTCCACCCGCGTCATCCCGCTGTCGTTGTGGAGCTTCCAGGGCCAGTTCGGCATCGACGTGCCCGCCGTGCTCGCCGCCGTCGTCCTGTCGGTGCTGCCCATGCTCGCGGCCTACATCATCGCCCGCCGGCAGCTGGTCTCCGGCCTGACCGCCGGATTCGGCAAGTAACGAAGGAGAGAGCCGCATCAATGGCACAGACCAACGACTGGCACAACACCGCGCTGCCGCTCGCCGACCGCGTCGAAGCGCTGCTGGCGGCCATGACGCTCGAAGAGAAACTCGCCCAGCTGGGCAGCTTCTGGCCCCCGGCGAGCAATGACGACGGCGGTGACGGCGACGTCGCGCCGATGGAAGACGCCATGAAAGGCGGCGCGAAGACCCTCGAAGAAGCATCGGTCCACGGGCTGGGCCACATCACGCGGGCCTTCGGCACCCAGCCGATCGAGGCCGCCGCCGGCGCCCGGGCCCTGGAAGGGATGCAGCGCGGCATCGTCGAACGCAGCAGGCTCGGCATCCCCGCCATCGCCCACGAGGAGTGCCTCACCGGGTTCACCACCTTCGGCGCCACCGTCTACCCGACCTCGCTGGCCTGGGCCGCCGCCTTCGACCCCGGCCTGATCGAGCGCATGGCCGGGCGGATCGGATCGGACATGCGAGCCGTCGGCGTCCACCAGGGGCTCGCGCCCGTCCTGGACGTCGTGCGCGACTACCGCTGGGGCCGCGTCGAAGAGACGATGGGGGAGGACCCGTACCTCGTCGGCACCCTCGGATCGGCGTACGTGCGCGGTCTCGAACAGGCCGGCATCATCGCCACCCTCAAGCACTTCGCCGGCTACTCCGCCTCCCGAAGCGCCCGAAACCATGCCCCGGTACCCATGGGGCCCAGGGAATTCGCCGATGTGATCCTGCCGCCGTTCGAGATGGCCGTGCGTCTCGGCGGCACCCGCTCGGTCATGAACTCCTACTCGGACGTCGACGGGATGCCCGCCGCCGCCGACCGCGAGCTGCTCACCGCGACGCTGCGCGACCGGTGGGGCTTCTCCGGCACCGTCGTCTCCGACTACTGGTCCGTGGCCTTCCTCGACATGATGCACCGCGTCAGCCCCGACCGCGCCACCTCCGGCGCGCTCGCGCTGGAAGCCGGCCTCGACATCGAGCTCCCCACGGCCGACGCCTACACGCGGGTGCTCGACAAGGTCGCCTCCGGTGAGCTCGACGAGGCCGTCGTCGACACCGCCGTGCGCCGTATTCTGCGCCAGAAGGCCGAACTCGGCCTGCTCGACGCCGCGCCGGCGATCACTCCGCCGAACGCTGAGGTGGACCTCGACTGCGCGGACAACCGCGTCCTCGCAGCCGAGATCGCCGAAAAGTCCATCGTCCTGCTCGACAACGACGGCGTGCTCCCGCTCGCCGCCGAGGCGAAGAGCATCGCCCTCATCGGCCCCACCGCCGACGACGAGCGGACGTTCCTGGGCTGCTACTCCTTCCCCAACCACGTGCTGTCCCGATACGAGGACCACGGCACCGGCATCGAGGTCCGCTCGCTCCGAGAGGCCCTCGGCGCCGAGTTCCCGGCCGCGTCCATCGCCTATGAGCAGGGCGTGCCGATCCGCGAGACCGACCGTGGCGGCATCGAAGCCGCGGCCGCCGCCGCGGCCGCCGCCGAAGTGTGCGTGCTCGCGGTAGGGGACCTGGCCAGCCTGTTCGGGCGAGGCACCTCAGGCGAGGGCTGCGACGCGGCCGATCTGACGCTGCCGGGCGTCCAGGCCGAACTGGTCGAAGCGGTCCTGGCCACCGGCACGCCCACCGTCCTCGTCGTCGTATCCGGCCGCCCGTACGCCCTCGGCGACTTCGCCGGCCGCGCCGCGGCCGTCGTGCAGGCCTTCCTGCCCGGAGAAGAGGGCGGCGCGGCGATCGCAGGGGTGCTCTCGGGCCGGATCAACCCGAGCGGCCATCTGCCGGTCGGTGTCCCGCGCATCGCCGGAGGCCAGCCCGGCACTTATCTGGTGCCGCCGCTCGGACAGCACAGCGAAGGCGTGTCCAATATCGATCCCTCGCCGCTGTATCCATTCGGGCACGGGAAGTCCTACACCGAGTTCGAATACCGTGACCTGCGCCTGAGCGGCCACGAGATCGCCGACGACGGCGAACTGCTGGTCTCGCTCTGCGTGACGAACACCGGAGGCCGCGCCGGCGAGGACGTCGTCCAGCTCTACCTGTCCGACGAGGTCGCCCAGGTGACCCGCCCGGTCCGTGAGCTGGTCGGCTACACGCGCCTCGCCCTCGAACCGGGCGAGACCAAGCGCGTGGCGTTCCACTTGCACGCCGACCGGACCTCGTTCACCGGCCGAAGCGGTGAGCGGATCGTCGAACCGGGGGCCTTCACGGTCGCCGTGGGGCATTCGAGCCTCGACCTGCCGCTGTCGGAGCGCTTCCGGATCACCGGCCGGACCCGGGTGATCGCGGGCGAGCGCGTCATGACCACCGGCGTCGACATCACCGACAACTGACAAGCAAAGGTTGGGAGACCATGAGCGATAAGTACGTTCCTACACCCGAGGACAAGTTCTCGTTCGGTATCTGGACGGTGGGCTGGGCTGCGCAGGACGTGTTCGGTTCGGCCTCGCGTGCGCCGATGTCGGCCGATCGCGCGGTGCGGGGGCTGGCCGAGATCGGGGCCTACGGGGTCAACTTCCACGACAATGACGTGTTCGCCTTCGATGAGTCGGATCGTGAGGCCAATGTGGCCGCGTTCCGCAGGGCCCTGGATGAGACGGGTCTGAAGGTCACCACGGCGACGACGAACCTGTTCAGTCATCCGGTGTTCAAGGACGGCGGGTTCACGCACAATGATCGGGAGGTGCGCCGGTTCGCGATCAGCAAGGTGATGCGGAACATCGATCTGGCCGCCGAGCTGGGCGCGCAAGTCTATGTCGCCTGGGGTGGGCGCGAGGGCGCCGAGTCCGGTGGGGCCAAGCACGTCCAAAGCGCGCTGGCCCGCATGAAGGAGGCCTTCGACGTCCTCGGCGAATACGTCGTGGACCAGGACTACGACATGGTGTTCGCGATCGAGCCGAAGCCGAACGAGCCGCGGGGGAACATCCTGTTGCCGACGATCGGGCATGCGCTGGCGTTCATCAACGAGTTGGAGCGGCCCGAGTTGGTGGGGGTCAATCCGGAGATCGGGCATGAGGAGATGGCCGGGCTCGATTATGCGGCGGGGATTCGTCAGGCGTTGTGGCACGGGAAGTTGTACCACATCGATTTGAACGGGCAGACCGGTCCGCGGTATGACCAGGATCTGCGGTTCGGGGTCGGGAACGTCGGTGGTGCGTTCTGGGCGGTGGATGCGGTGGAGGAGGGGATCGCCAAGGGGCAGTACAGCGGTCCGATCCACTTCGATTTCAAGCCGCCGCGCACCGAGGATGATGCGGGTGTGTGGGTGTCGGCTGCCGGGTGCATGCGCAATTATCTGATCTTGCGTGACAAGGTCAAGGCGTTCCGGGCCGATCCGGAGGTGCGGGAGGCCTTGGTGGCCGCTCGGGTCGATCAGTTGGCGGTGCCGACGCTCGCCGAGGGTGAGACGTGGGAGGACATGCGGGACGTCGAGATCGACGTCGAGGCGCTGGCGGCGAAGGGTATGGCGTTCGAGCGGCTCGACCAGCTCGCTCTCGAACAC
>JAJYSW010000143.1 GCA_021793335.1 Actinomycetes bacterium | reverse complement strand
CCAGCTTGTTGCGCCCGCCCAGAGCGACGAACACCAGGATGAGTGCTATCAGCAGCACCACGGCGAGGATCACGATGGCTGTATTCATGAAATGAGAGCTTAGTGCACTTACGCCATCGCTCAGAGGACGCGCGGCGGCCTTCCTGAACAGGGACGTCAGTCGGTCCGAGCGTTCTCGACCACGGACGCGAGCTCGGCGGCGACCGATTGCGCGACCAGTTCCTCGGACGCTTCGACCATGACCCGCACGAGCGGCTCGGTGCCCGAAGGTCGCAGCAGGACCCGGCCGTCGCCGCCGAGTTTGTGCTGCCATTGGGCGACGGCCTCTCGCACGGCATCGGTCTCGATCACGGACTTGTCGTCGACGCCGACGTTGATGAGGACCTGCGGGGCGGGAACGAACACCGAGGCCAGATCGGCGAGGCTCCGTCCGGTCGCGGTCATGCGCGCCAGCAGCCTCATCGAGGTCAGGGTGCCGTCGCCGGTGGTGGCGTGCTCGGGCAGGACGATGTGGCCGGACTGCTCCCCGCCGAGCGAGAACCCGCCTTCGGTGAGGCGTTCGAGGACATAGCGGTCGCCGACCTTGGTGGTCTCCAGTTTGATGCCCGCCGCACTCATCGCCTGGTGCAGACCCAGGTTGCTCATCACCGTGGTGACCAGTGTCTCACCTTGGAGCTTCCCGGCCTCGTGCATCGCCAACGCCAAGATCGCCATGATGGCGTCGCCGTCGATCGGCTCGCCGGCGGCGTCGACGGCGAGGCAGCGGTCGGCGTCGCCGTCGAGGGCGATGCCGGCGTCGGCGCCGTGCGCGACGACGGCCGCGCGGAGCCCGTCGATGTGGGTCGAGCCGCAGCCGTCGTTGATGTTGCGGCCGTCGGGGGCGGCGTTGATGGCGATGACCTCGGCTCCCGCGCGGCGCAATGCCTCGGGGGCGGCGTGGGTGGCCGCGCCGTTGGCCGGGTCGACGACGACCTTCAGGCCCTCCAGAGAGTTCGGGCACACCGACACCAGGTGCTCGATATAACTCTCGACCGGGTCGGCGGCCTGGGAGATGCGGCCGACGGCCTCGCCCTGCGGCAACGGACGGGCCTCGTCCATGGCGCGTTCGATGGCGTCCTCGACTTCGTCGGGGAGTTTGCGGCCGCCGGCGGCGAAGAATTTGATGCCGTTGTCGGGCATGGGGTTGTGCGAAGCGGAGATCATGACGCCGAACGCGGCCCCGGCGGTGGCGGTGAGATGCGCCACTGCGGGAGTGGGGAGGACGCCGAGGTCGATGACTTCGGCTCCGGCGGCGGCGAGTCCCGCGGCGGAAGCGGCTTCGAGCATCTCGCCGGAGGCGCGCGGATCTCGCCCGATGACGACGGTGGGGCGGTGGTCGGCCGAGCCGAGCACGCGGACGGCCGCGATGCTGAGTCGAAGCGCCAGTTCAGGCGTGAGGTCGGCGTTGGCCCGTCCCCGGACGCCGTCGGTGCCGAACAGTCGTGACACGGTGTTTTCCCCTATATGGCGAGCGTACGAGCCGTGCTTCGGCCCTGATCGTCGAATGACGGAAAACGGGGCTGCCGAGGATGTCCTCGGCAGCCCCGTTGCATGTTGCAGACTAGCGTGTTCCCCCCACCGGGGGAAACCGTGCTAGCGCTTCGAGTACTGCGGCGCCTTGCGGGCCTTCTTGAGACCGTACTTCTTGCTTTCCTTCTCGCGGGCGTCGCGGGTCAGGAATCCGGCGGTCTTGAGGGCCGGGCGCATGTTCGGGTCGGCCTCGGCGAGCGCGCGGGCGATGGCCAGGCGCAGCGCACCGGCCTGTCCGGTGGGCCCGCCGCCGCGGATGTTGACGTGGACGTCGAAGTCCTCGCCGGCTTCGACGGTGACGAACGGCTCGGCCACGGTCTGCTGGTGGACCTTGCTGGGGAAGTAGTCCTCAAGGGCCTTGCCGTTGACGACGTACTTGCCGCTGCCCGGGAGCAGACGGACGCGGGCGACGGCGCGCTTGCGGCGGCCCACGGTCTGGATGGGGCGGTCGGCCGGGACGGCGGGAACGCTGGGCACGGCCGGGGCCGCGGCCACGTCGGCGGGGACCTCGACGGGCGCTTCGACGGGCGTCTCGTCGACGGCCTCGGGGGCCTCGTTCTCGACGGTCTCGGGGACCTGGTTCTGGTCGCTCATGTGTTTCTCGCTCCTCGCCGCGCCTACTGCGCGATCTTCTTGATCTCGTACGGCTTCGGCTGCTGGGCGGTGTGCGGGTGGCCGGGACCGGCGTACACCTTCAGCTTCTTGTACATGGCGCGTCCGAGCTTGTTCTTCGGCAGCATGCCGAGCACGGCCTTCTCGACGACCTTGTGGGGGGCCTTCTCCATGAGTTCCGCGTAGGACTTCTCTTTGAGGCCGCCCGGGTAGCCGGAGTGGCGGTACGCCTTCTTCTGGAGCAGCTTGTTGCGCGTCAGGACGACCTTCTCGGCGTTGACCACGATGACGTAGTCGCCGGTGTCGGTGTTCGGAGCGAACGTGGGCTTGTGCTTGCCTCGAAGCAGTTGGGCCGCATGCGTCGCGAGCCGACCCAACACCACGTCGGACGCGTCGATCACGAGCCACTGCCGGTCGATTTCCTCCGGCTTGGGGCTGTACGTGCGCACAGGTTTACCTAGCTTTCGTTGTCGGTGTGGAACGAACCTCGCGCAGATGTCGCGGGGCCGCCTGAATCCCTCGGGCCAGGGACCCTGCGCTCGTCGAGCGCGCGGGCCGTGGAGCGGCCCGGCCGGGATTCGTTGGACAGTGCTTCGCGGCGATCGCTCGCAACGAGCGCACTCGAACAACAGCTACTCAGTTTACGCGGCCCCGGCGGCCGCCTTGAAGGCGGCCGCCGTGACCTCGGATACAGCTCATTTCGCGGTCGAATCGCCACTGCCGGGCGTCGCCGCGGGCGCGGCACGGGGGACCTCAGGAGATGCCGGCCCGGGGCCTGTTCAAGGACCCTGGACGGGCGGTATCCGGACCGCTCCTCACGGTGCTCACCGCCGCCCGAACCGCTCACCGCGGCATCGGGCCTCCCAGATCCGATACCGGGATCTGGAGGACCCTCCGCCTTGCGAACGGACCAATGGACTCGGCTACCGCCTCGCCCCGAGCTCTTGCAACAGGCGCTATTCCGTTTCGACCACGGGCAGGTAGACCCTGCCGCCGGCATCGCGGAACTCTTCGCTCTTCTCCTGCATGCCCTGCTGGGCGTAGTCCTTGAGTTCCTGGCTGATCTTCATCGAACAGAACTTCGGGCCGCACATCGAGCAGAAGTGCGCGGTCTTGGCCGGCTCGGCCGGCAGCGTCTCATCGTGGTACTCGCGGGCCCGGTCCGGGTCCAGCGAGAGGTTGAACTGGTCCTCCCAACGGAACTCGAACCGCGCCTTCGAGAGCGCGTCGTCCCAGTCCTGCGCCGCCGGGTGGCCCTTGGCCAGATCGGCGGCGTGGGCGGCGATCTTATAGGCGATCACGCCCTCCTTGACGTCGTCGCGGTTCGGCAGGCCGAGGTGCTCCTTCGGGGTCACGTAGCAGAGCATCGCCGTGCCGAACCAGCCGATCATGGCCGCGCCGATCGCCGAGGTGATGTGGTCGTAGGCGGGGGCGACGTCAGTGGCGAGCGGGCCGAGCGTGTAGAACGGGGCCTCGGAGCAGATCTCCTGCTGGAGTTCCACGTTCTCCTTGATCTTGTGCATCGGCACGTGACCGGGCCCCTCGACCATGACCTGCACGTCGTACTCCCAGGCGATCTTCGTCAGCTCGCCCAAGGTCCGCAGCTCGGCGAACTGGGCTTCGTCGTTGGCGTCGGCGATCGAGCCGGGCCGCAGTCCGTCGCCCAGGGAGAAGGCGATGTCGTATTCGGCGAAAATCTCGCACAGCTCCCGGAAGTTCGTGTACAGGAAGCTCTCCTCGTGGTGCGCCAGGCACCAGGCGGCCATGATCGAGCCGCCGCGGGAGACGATCCCGGTGACGCGGTTCGCGGCGAGCGGCACGTACCGCAGCAGCACTCCGGCGTGGACGGTCATGTAGTCGACGCCCTGTTCGGCCTGTTCGAGGATCGTCTCGCGGTAGACCTCCCAGGAGAGCTTCACCGGGTCGCCGCCGACTTTCTCCAGCGCCTGATAGAGCGGGACGGTGCCGATCGGGACCGGCGAGTTGCGGACGATGTGCTCACGGGTGGCGTGGATGTGCTTGCCGGTGGACAGGTCCATGACCGTGTCGGCGCCCCACTTGACGGCCCAGGTGAGCTTCTCGACTTCGGCGGCGATGGAGTCCGAGATCGCCGAGGTACCGATGTTGGCGTTGATCTTGGTGAGGAACCTTTTGCCGATGATCATCGGCTCGGTCTCGGGATGCTTGATGTTCGCCGGGAGGATGGCGCGCCCCGCAGCGATCTCCTCGCGCACGATTTCGGGGGCGAGGCCTTCGCGGATCGCGACGAACTCCATCTCGGGGGTGACGATGCCCTCTCTGGCGTAGCGCAGCTGGGTGTTGCGCCGTTCCTTTGGGCGCTCGTCGATCCAGTCGCGGCGCAACGGCGGCAGGCCCTGCTCCGGATCGGAGCCGGGGCCGGAGGTGTCGTAGAGCCGCACCGGCTCCTCACCGCCGCCGAGTTCGACCTCGGTGAACGGCACACGGATGTCGGGGCGCGAGCCCTCCACGTAGATCTTCTTCCTGGCGGTGGACGTCATGTTGCACTCCTTGTTCGCTGACGGTGGTGATCGCGGTGATCGAGCCACCAGAGGTGGTCGGCCGGCCCCGGGCCCTTCCCGAGACGCCAGGTCGCAGAGGCCGCCAGCGCACCGGTCAAATAGGTCTTGGCTTCGCCGATGGCCTCGTGGAGGCCGAGTCCGAGGGCGAGACCCGCGGCGATCGCCGCCGAGTAGGTGCAGCCGGTGCCGTGGGTGTTGTCGGTGGCGACGCGCGGCGACGCGTATTCGGTGAAGCCCTCGCCGTCGTAGAGGACGTCGACGGCGCTCTCGCCGTCGAGGTGGCCGCCTTTGACCAGGACCGGGCACGACCCGACCTCGACCAGGGCCCGCGCGGCCCGCCGCATGCCGGCCAGATCGCCGATGGCGGCGCCGGTGAGCGCCTCGGCTTCGGGGATGTTGGGCGTCAAGAGCGCCGGGGCGTCACCGAAGGCATCGAGGTAGGCGCCGGGGTCGCCTTCGAAGAGCGTGTCTCCGGCGGTGGTGACGAGCACCGGGTCGACGACCAGGCGTGGGAGCCGTCCGGCGCGGGCCGCGCCGCCGACGGCCAGGAGCGTCGACGGGTCGGCGAGCATGCCGGTCTTGACGGCGGCGACGTCGAAATCGGCGAGGACGGCGTCGAGCTGCGCTTCGAGCAGATCCGGGCCGGCCGGGGCCGCGGCGGTGACCCCGGTCGTGTTCTGCGCGGTGAGCGCGGTGATGACGCTGGTGCCGTGGACGCCGTGGGCCGCGAAGGTCCGCAGGTCGGCTTGGACGCCGGCGCAGCCGCCCGAGTCGGAGCCGGCGATGGTGAGCGCCACGGGAGGCTGCTTCACAGGTCGGCCATCCCTTCGAAGCTGGTGGACGCCTGCGCGAGGTGGCGTCTGGGAATGCGTCCGGCCATTCGCGCGGCATGTCCGGCTCTGACGGCGTCCTTCATGGCCCGGGCCATGAGGGCCGGTTCGGCGGCGCGGGTGACCGCGGTGGCGAGCAGGACGGCCGCGCAGCCGAGCTCCATGGCCCGGGCGGCGTCGGAGGCGGTGCCGATGCCGGCGTCGCAGATGACCGGCACGCTCGCCTGCTCGCAGATCATCGCGAGGCTGTGCGGGTTGCGGATGCCCAGCCCGGTGCCGATGGGGGCGGCCAAGGGCATGACGGCGGCGCAGCCGGCCTCTTCGAGACGGCGGGCGAGGATCGGGTCGTCGTTGGTGTAGGGCAGGACGGTGAATCCATCGTCGACGAGGGTTTCGGCGGCGTCGAGGAGTTCGACCGGGTCGGGCAGGAGGGAGTCCTCGTCGCCGATGACTTCGAGTTTGATCCAGTCGGTGCGGAAGGCTTCGCGGGCGAGGCGGGCGGTGCGTACGGCCTGTTCGGCGGTGAAGCATCCGGCAGTGTTGGGCAGGACGTCGACGCCGCAGCGTTCGAGGAGGTCCACGAGCGAACCTTCGGCGTTCGGGTCGACGCGGCGGAGTGCGACGGTGACCAGTTCGGTGCCCGAGGCGGTGATCGCCTCGGCGAGCTGGGCGTGGTTGGCCGCGCCGCCGGTGCCGAGGATGAGCCGAGAGCCGAAGGTCCGGTCGGCTATGCGGAGTTTCTCCATGGGTCAGCCTCCCGGCGTGGCGGTGAGGACTTCGACGGTGTCTCCGGCGCTGAGCGGACGGTCCCACTCGGTCTGCGGGACGACTTCGCCGTTGACGGCGACGGCGGTGCCGCGCCCGGAGGCGACGTCGGCGACGCCGAGCGCGGTGCGGACCGCGTCGGCGACGGTGGCGATGCCCTCGTGTGCGTGTCCGTTGAGTTCGATGGTCATGAACGCTCCTTGAATCGCAGTGGATCGAACGCCTTCTCGGCGGCGGCCTCGTCGTCTGCGGCCAGCGCGAGGACACGCTCGGCCGTGGCCGGGGCGAGCGCGATCCCGTGTCGGTAGTGGCCGGTGGCGGCGATCGTCCGCTCGTCGAGGCGGCCCAGGAGGGGAAGGTTGTCGGGGGTGGCCGGTCTGAAGCCGATCGCGATCTCGGTGAGGTGGTACTCGGTGATCTCGGGGACCAGGTCGATGGATCGGCGCAATAGGTCGTGGGCGGCTCCGGCGGTGCCGGTGGTGGGGTCGAGGCCGCGCTCGTCACTGGTGGCGCCGACGACGATCTCGCCGTTCCGGCGGGTCACGAGGTACACGGGGTGGCCTTGGACTCGGCCGCGGACGGTGGTGCGCGGCCTCGGCTGCCCGGGGGCGGCGCTCAAGCGCAGGACCGCGCCGCGGACGGGCCGGATCGGAAGTCCGAAGGCGGCCGAGCCGCATCCGGCGGCGAGGACGACGCGGTCGGCGTCGATCGAGCCGGGATCGTCGATCCGTTCGGCCAGGATGCGGGCACCGGACCGTTCTGCCGCGGCGAGCAGGGCGGTGTGGAGGGCCCTGGGGTCGACGGCGTGGTCGCCGGGGACGAGGACGCCGCCTCTTACGCGGTGGCTGAGCAGCGGCTCGGCCTTGCGGGAGGCACGGCCGCCGAGCCGCTCGAACGCCCGACCGCCGGATCGGTACAGCGCCGCCTGCCGTTCGATCTCGGCGCGGTCGCCGTCGTCGAGGCCGACCATGAGCGTCGGGATGTCGCGGTAGCCGATAGCGATGCCGGAGGCGCGTTCGAGGTCGGCGGCGAACGCGGGCCAGGCGTCGACCGATTCGGCCATGAACGGCAGGAGCGCCTCCTCGCCGAACTCGGCCTCGGTGACGGCGGCGAGCATCCCGGCGGCGACGCGGGAGGCGCCCGATCCCGGTTCCGGGTCGTGGACGGTGACTTCGGCACCGCGTTCGGCGGCCCGCCAGGCGATGGCGAGCCCGATCGATCCGGCGCCGACGACGGCGAGCCGCATCATTCCTCCCCTACTGCCGCGAGGAGTTCGGCGGTGGCTCGGGCGGGGTCGTCGGCTCCCGAGACCGCGCCGACCACGGCGACGCCGTGGGCGCCGGCCTCACGGCAGGCGGCGGCGCGATCGGCGGTGATCCCACCGATGGCGATGACCGGCAGGTCGACGGCCTCGCAGACGGCGGCGAGCATGTCGAGGCCGATGGGCCGGGGCAGGCCGACCTTGGTACCGGTCGACCACACTGGACCGACACCGATATAGGAGGCGCCGGCGCGGCGGGCGGCGCGGGCGGCCTGGGGGTCGCGGCAGGTGCCGCCGATGACGGCCTCGGCCGGGAGGATGCGGCGGGCGGCGTCGACGGGGAGATCGTCGGCGCCGAGGTGGACACCGTGCGCTCCGACCGCCTGGGCGATGTGGACGCGGTCGTTGACCAGGCAGAGCGCGCCGTGTTCATCGCACAGTTCGGCAAGGGCCGCGGCCAGGTCGAGGGCGGCGCGATCGGTGTAGTGGTCTTCGGGCCGGACTTGGACGAGCCGGGCTCCGGCTCCAAGTGCTGCCGCGGCGATGGTCAAGGGGGAGGCCCCGTGGCGGGTGTCGGTGATGACGTGCAGCCGGGGCATACGACGAATAGCGTGCATGGCTCCTTCTCCCTGCGCCGGCATGATCCGGATCAGGTTCGACGGTCGGGACTGCGCAGTCCCCTCTCAGCCCGATGCATCGGACTCCCGTGGGTTTATTCGCTTAC
>JAJYSW010000142.1 GCA_021793335.1 Actinomycetes bacterium | reverse complement strand
TTATCCCGTGCAGATCCTCGGCACCGAGGTGATCATGGAGTTCATCGGCGAGGACCGCACCGCCGCCCCGCGCCTCGCCGAGGTCAAGCCCGACGAAGTCGAGCTCGAAAGCCTGTGGGAGCAGGCCCGCGAGAACCTCCGGCTCATGACCGAGCAGGGGTTCGCCCACGGCGACCTCTCGGCGTACAACACCGTCGTCCACGACGGTCGCCTCGTGGTGCTCGACCTGCCGCAGATCGTCGACGTCTACGCCAACCCGAAAGGCCGGGACTTCCTGGTGAGGGACGTCGAGAACCTCGGCTCCTGGTTCACCGCCAAGGGGCTCGCGCAATCCGACGTCGATGAGCTGCGCGACGAGCTGCTCGCCCTAGCGGGGATGGCGTGACCGGCGGCGCCGACTGAGCACGCGCGCTGCGCGCGAGGCGAATCGCCGGACGTCCTCGGACCCGGCCCCGCGTCCCGGCCGAGACGCGGGGCCGGCGGGGGCTCCGGCCGGCCCCGCGTCTCGGCCGGGACGACCCGTCCCACCTCCGATATAGCCTTGTGTGCGTGAGCGTTGATTACCGTCCCGCGCCGGGCACGATCCCCACCGAACCCGGCGTCTACCGCTTCCGCGATCGCGACCGGCGGGTCATCTACGTCGGCAAGGCCAAGAACCTCCGCAACCGCCTGAACTCCTACTTCGTCGACGAGTCCCGCCTTCACGAGCGCACCCGCAGGATGGTCGCCACCGCCCGCAGCGTCGATTGGACCGTCGTCGGCACCGAGGTCGAGGCCCTCCAGCTCGAATGGACCTGGATCAAGGAGTACGACCCCCGCTTCAACGTCATGTTCAAAGACGACAAGTCCTATCCCTGGCTCGCCGTCACCGTCGGAGACGAGTTCCCCCGCGCCCAGGTCATGCGCGGCACCCGCCGCAAGGGCGTCCGCTACTTCGGGCCCTTCGGCAGCGCCTGGGCCATCCGCCAGACCCTCGATCTGCTCACCCGGGTCTTCCCCATCCGGACCTGCTCGGACACCGAACTCAAACGCTGCAACCGCATGGGCCGCCCCAACCTCCTGGCCGACATCGGCAAGTGCTCGGCCCCCTGCGTCGGACGCATCACCGCCGAGGACTACCGCGAACTGGTGAACGGCTTCTGCTCCTTCATGGCCGGCGACACCGCCCCGGTCCGCAGGCGCCTGATCGCCCAGATGCAGGAGGCGTCCGAGGCACTCGACTTCGAGAAGGCCGCCCGGCTCCGCGACGACCTCGCCGCACTCGACAAGGTCCTCGAACAGCAGGTCGTCGTCCTCGCCGACGACGTCGACTGCGATGTCATGGCCGTCGCCGACGACGAACTCCAGGCATCCGTCCAGATCTTCCACGTCCGCGGCGGCCGCATCCGCGGCCAGCGCGGCTGGGTCGCCGAGAAACCCGAGCCGGTCGACCTGGCCGACATCGTCGAGCGCTTCTGCACCCAGTTCTACGGCGAACAGGGCGAGGTCGTGCCCCGCGAGGTCCTCGTGCCCGCCCTGCCCGAGGACGCCCCCGCGCTCACCGAGTGGCTCGGCGAGCAGCGCGGGGCCAGGGTCGATCTGCGCGTGCCCCGGCGCGGCGATAAACGCGCCCTGGCCGAGACCGTCGAGAAGAACGCCGTCGAAGCCCTCCAGCGCCATAAGCTCAAACGCGCCGGCGACCTGACCGCCCGCTCCAAGGCCCTCGAAGAGCTCGCCGACGCCCTGGACCTGCCCGAGGCGCCGCTGCGCATCGAGTGCTACGACGTCTCGCAGTCCCAAGGCGAGGACGTGGTCGCCTCCATGGTGGTCTTCGAGGACGGTCTGCCGCGCAAGAGCGAGTACCGCCGCTTCGTCATCAGAGGAGAGAAGAAGGACGACCTCTCCTCCCTCCAGGAGGTGCTGCGCCGCCGCCTGGCCAAGCTGGACGAGCAGCCGACCGGCTCCCCTCTGGAGGAGGACGAGGAGCCCCGCAAGGGTTTCCGCTACCCGCCCCAGCTGCTCGTCGTCGACGGCGGCCGGCCGCAGGTGGCGGCGGCCGAACAGGTCTTCGCCGAGATGGGTGTCGACACCGTCAACCTCGCCGGGCTCGCCAAGCGGCTCGAAGCGATCTGGCTGCCCGGCGAGGAGCACCCGGTGATCCTCTCGCGCACCTCCGAGGCCCTCTACCTGATGCAGCGCGTCCGCGACGAGGCCCACCGCTTCGCGATCTCCCTGCACCGCAACCGCCGCCGCAAGCGGATGCGTCTTTCGGCGCTCGACGGCGTCCCGGGCCTGGGGGAGGCCAAGCGCAAGGCGCTGCTGAAACACTTCGGCTCGGTCAAACGCATCCGTGAAGCGGAGCGCGAAGACCTCGAAGCGGTCCCGGGCATCGGGCCGAAGCTCGCCGAGACCTTGCGGACGCATCTTCGCGACTCCGAGGGCGACGCCGATTGAGTCGGGCGGCGGCCATGGGAGGGGGGCGACATCGCTGCCGTGTCACGGTGGCATCGGGATTCGTCTCGGGAATACTGGAGGCATGAATGTGGCAACTGAGCAGTCCGCGTTCCAGGCCCGAAGCGACCTGGACCTCGTCGTCGTCACCGGCATCTCCGGCGGAGGGCGCTCAACGGTGGCGCGAGCCTTGGAGAACGTCGGCTACTACGTCGTCGACAACCTCCCCGAGTCGCTCGTGGCCCAGGCCGCCGAACTCGCCGCCGCGGGCGGTCCCGAGGTGAAGCGGACCGCGATGGTGCTCGACGTGCGTTCCCGTGCGTTCACGACCGACCTGGTCGGCGTCATCGAAGACCTGCGCAGCGCCGGGTTCAAACCGCACCTGGTGTTCGTCGACGCCGACGACGACGTGATCATCCGCCGCTTCGAGAAGGTCCGCCGCGCCCACCCGCTGCAAGGCGACGGCCTCCTCGGGGACGGGATCGCCGCCGAGCGCCGCCTCCTGGCCTCCGCGCGCGAATCGGCCGACACCCTGTTCGATACCACGCACCTGAACGAGAACCAGCTGCGGACCAGGGTCGAGAAGGTGTTCCTCGCGCCCTCCACCCCGGGACTCCAGTTCACCTGCATGTCGTTCGGGTTCAAGTACGGCATCCCGCGCGATGCGGACTACGTCGCTGACGTACGATTCCTCCCCAACCCGTATTGGGTTCCGAGCCTGCGTGAGCTCACGGGCGCCGATAAGGACGTCTCGGACTACGTCCTGCACCAGGAAGGCGCCGGCGAGTTCATCGAGGCGTACGCGTCGCTGCTGCTCGGCACCACCCAGGGATTCGAGCGGGAAGGCAAGCGCTACATGACGATCGCGATCGGATGCACCGGCGGCAAACACCGCAGCGTGGCCATTGTCGAAGCACTGGCGCGACGCCTGGCCGCATCCGGCTTCCCCGCCAACACCCATCACCGCGACCGAGGTAACGAATGACCGATGCCACGGCGGCGCCGCTCGCCCCCTCGACACCGCTTTCCCGACCGGAGTGAGCGCCGATGACCAAGGTCGTCGCCTTCGGCGGCGGACGGGGCCTGTCGGCCTCGCTGCGCGCGCTCGCCCGGCTCGACATCGACCTGACGGCCGTGGTGACCGTCGCCGATGACGGCGGCTCCTCCGGGGCGATCCGCGAGTCCAGGCCGGTGCTGCCGCCCGGCGATCTGCGCAAGGCCCTGGTCGCCACCGCCGATCCGGCCCGCGCGACCGCGGTGGGCGTGTTCTCGCACCGCTTCGGCGGCGATGACTTCCTGAGCGGGCACCCGGTCGGCAATCTCATTCTGACCTCGCTGCTCGAACGCCGCGCCAACCCGGTCACCGCCATCGCCGAGGCCGCCGACCTGCTCGGCTGTCGTGCCCGCATCCTGCCCATGTCCTGCACGCCGCTCGACATCGAGGCCGACCTCGCCGAAGGCTCGGGGGCGCGCACCATCGTCGGCCAGCGCGACGTCGCCGTCGCCGACGGCGACGTCACCGATGTCCGGCTCGTCCCGGCCGACGCCCCGGCCTGTCCCGAGACCCTCGAAGCCGTCGCCGCGGCGGATTGGCACGTCTTCGGTCCCGGCTCCTGGTACACCAGCGTCATTCCGCACCTGCTGCTGCCCGAGCTGCGCGAGGCCGTCGCCGCCGCCTCGGCCAGGCGGATCGTGGTGCTCAACCTCTCCGAGGAGAAGGAGACCGACGGCCTCACGCTCGCCGGGCATCTCGACGCGCTGGGGCGTTACTCCGAAGGTGTCCGGTTTCACTACGTCGTCTCGGGCGATGCCCGCACCCTCGACGATCCCGAATCGTTGAACACTGCGGCACAATCGTTGCAGGCCGAGTTGGTGGCGGCGGACCTCGCCTCGGACGTCGTCACCCACGACGTCGCCGCACTCGCCGCGGTCCTGGGAAATCTGCTCGTCGGAGATGGTGGTTCATAAATGGCGATGACCTCGGAGGTCAAGGACGAACTCAGCCGTATTGAGGTCACGAAGTCCTGCTGCCGGCGCGCCGAACTCGGCGCGCTGTTCCGCTTCGCGGGCGGGCTGCACCTGGTCGGCGGCGCCAACGTCATGGTCGAAGCCGAGATCGACGCCGGCAATGTCGCCCGCCGCGCCAAGCGCATGATCAATGAGCTGTACAACTATGACTCCGAGGTCCATGTCCTCGTCGCCGCCGGGCTGCGGCGCACCAACCACTATCTGGTGCGCGTCATGGCCGATGGCCGGGCGCTCGCCCGCCAGATCGGCCTGACCGATCAGCGCGGCTATCCCGTCCGGGGCCTGCCGGCCCACGTCGTCGGCGCGTACCCGTGCTGTGCCGAGGCCGCCTGGAGGGGCGCCTTCCTCGCCCGCGGTTCGCTCACCGAGCCCGGCCGCTCCTCCTCGCTGGAGGTCACCTGTCCCGGTCCCGAGAGCGCGCTGGCCCTGGTCGGCGCGGCCCGCCGTCTCGGCATCGGCGCCAAATCCCGGGACGTGCGCGGTGTCGACCGTGTCGTCATCCGCGACGGCGACGCCATCGGTGAGCTGCTCACACGACTGGGTGCCCACAGTTCGGTCCTGATCTGGGAGGAGCGGCGGGTCCGCCGCGAGGTCCGTGCCACCGCGAATCGCTTGGCGAACTTCGATGACGCGAATCTGCGCCGTTCGGCGCGCGCGGCCGTGGCCGCCGCCGCGAAGGTCACCCGTTCGCTGGAGATCCTCGGCGACGACGTGCCCGAGCATCTCGCGGGCGCCGGAAGGCTCCGCTTGGAGCACCGTCAGGCGTCCTTGGAGGAACTGGGGACTCTCGCGGACCCGCCGTTGACCAAGGACGCGATCGCCGGCAGGATTCGCCGTCTCATCAATCTGGCCGCCAAGCGGGCCGCCGAGACCGGTGTCCCCGGCCCCGATGAGGTCGTCGCCGAAGAGGAGGCGCTCGCCGCATAGCGGGGGTGCGCACTATTGATAGCGCTTTCTTGGCCGCGGCGACATACCGTTGTGGTGAGTGTGGCATCATCGGAGAGTCCCGCCACAGACCCGGTGAAAAAGCCGGGGCGGTAGGGTTTGAAGAGTGCTCGGCGACGAGGCCGAACAGCGATCTGTTCCACCGTCGCTCTATGGCTGAATGGATCGCGTCCGAGACCGCCTCTGGTCTCAGTCATATATTCGATTCCTGTTCTAGCGAGGAGATGGGCACGTGACCATCCGCGTTGGCGTCAACGGCTTCGGCCGTATCGGCCGCAACTTCTTCCGGGCGGTTCTCGCCTCCGAATCCGACATCGAAGTGGTCGCCTTCAACGACCTGGGCGACACCGAGACCATTGCGAACCTGCTGAAGTACGACAGCATCCTCGGCCGTCTGCCTTACGAGGTCAAGGTCGGACCCGACGAACTCACCGTCAACGGCAAGACCATCAAGGCCTTCGCCGAGCGCGACCCGGCCGCCCTGCCGTGGGGCGAGGTCGGCGCCGACGTCGTCATCGAGTCCACCGGCTTCTTCACCGACGGCACCAAGGCCGCCGCGCACCTCACGGGCGGGGCCAAGAAGGTCATCATCTCCGCTCCGGCGAAGAACGACGACATCACCATCGTGATGGGCGTCAACCAGGACAAGTACGACGCCGAGAAGCACAACATCATCTCGAACGCCTCGTGCACCACCAACTGCCTGGCCCCGATGGCCAAGGTCATCAACGACGCCATCGGCATCGAAAAGGGCCTGATGACCACCATCCACGCCTACACGCAGGACCAGAACCTGCAGGACGGCCCGCACAAGGACCCGCGCCGCGCCCGCGCCGCCGGTCTGAACGTGGTGCCCACCACGACCGGCGCCGCCAAGGCCGTGGGCCTGGTGCTGCCCGAGCTCAACGGCAAGCTCGACGGCTACTCGCTGCGCGTCCCGATCGCGACCGGCTCGATCACCGACCTCACCTTCGAGGCCTCCCGCGAGGTCACCGCCGACGAGGTCAACGCCGCGCTCAAGGCTGCCGCCGAGGGACCGCTCAAGGGCATCCTGGCCTACACGGAGGACCCGATCGTCTCCAAGGACATCGAGACCGACCCGCACTCGTGCATCATCGACGGCAAGCTGACCAAGGCCATCGGCGACCAGGTCAAGGTCTTCGGCTGGTACGACAACGAGTGGGGCTTCTCCAACCGCCTGGTGGACCTCGTCGAGCTGGTCGGCGCCTAGTCGTATGAAGACACTCGACGAACTCCTGAAGGAGGGCGTCAACGGTCGGCGCGTCCTCGTGCGCGCCGACCTCAACGTTCCTCTCGACGGCAAGAACATCACCGACGACGGCCGCATCCGCGCCGTCGCGCCCACCGTCAAGGCGCTCGCCGAAGCCGGCGCGCGTGTCGTGGTGTGCTCCCACCTGGGCCGCCCCAAGGGCGAGCCGGACCCGACGTTCTCGCTGGCCCCCGTGGCCCGGCGATTGGGCGAGGTCCTGGGCCGCGAGGTCGCCTTCGCGACCGACACCGTCGGTGAGGACGCCGAGTCCAAGGCCGTCGCCCAGGGCGACGGCGACGTGCTGCTGCTGGAGAACCTGCGTTTCAACAAGGGCGAGACCAGCAAGGACGACACCGAGCGGGCCGAGTTCGCCGGCCAGCTGGCCGCCTTCGGCGACCTGTACGTCGATGACGCCTTCGGCGCGGTCCACCGCAAGCACGCCTCGGTCTACGACGTGGCCAGGCTCCTCCCGCGCTACGCGGGCTGGTTGATCGCCAAGGAGGTCGAGGTCCTCTCGGCGCTCACCGGCGAACCGGCGCGTCCCTATGTGGTGGTGCTCGGCGGCGCCAAGGTCTCCGATAAGCTCGCCGTCATCGAGAATCTCCTCGGCAAGGTCGACACGCTCGTCATCGGCGGCGGCATGGCCTTCACCTTCCTCGCCGCCCAAGGCCACGAGGTCGGCAACTCGCTGCTGGAGAAGGACCAGATCGAGACCTGCAAGAACTACCTCGCCGAAGCCGAGAAGCTCGGCGTGGAGCTCCTGCTGCCGACCGACGTCGTCACCGCGGCCGAGTTCGCCGCCGACGCCGAGCCGCTCGAAGTGGCCGCCGACGCGATCCCCGGGGACCGTATGGGCCTCGACATCGGGCCCGCCTCGGCCGCGCGGTTCGCCGAGCGGATCGCCGCGGCGGGGACCGTGTTCTGGAACGGCCCGATGGGCGTCTTCGAATTCCCCGATTACGCGAACGGCACCAAGACCGTCGCGCAGTCGCTCGTCGACTCCGAAGCGTTCACCGTGGTCGGCGGCGGCGACTCCGCCGCCGCGGTCCGCACGCTCGGCCTGCCCGAAGACGGCTTCAGCCACATCTCCACCGGCGGGGGCGCCAGCCTCGAATACCTCGAAGGCAAGACCCTGCCCGGCCTGGACGCACTGGAGGACTAAACACATGTCTGAGACTCGCAAGCCGCTCATCGCCGGCAACTGGAAGATGAACCTCAACCACCTCGAAGCGATCGCGTTGGTGCAGAAGCTGGCCTTCAGCCTCGACCGCGAGCAGCTCGAAGCGGTCGAGACCGTCGTCCTGCCGCCGTTCGTCGACATCCGCAGCGTGCAGACTCTCGTCGACGGTGACAAGCTGGCCGTCGGCTACGGCGCACAGGACGTCTCGGCGCACCCGTCGGGCGCCTACACCGGCGAGATCGCCGCCTCGATGCTGGCCAAGCTCGGCTGCTCCTACGTGGCCGTGGGCCACTCCGAGCGTCGGCAGTACCACGCCGAGGACGACGAACTGGTGGCCGCGAAGGTCCGCCAGGCCTTGAACAACGGCATCAGCCCGATCCTGTGCGTCGGCGAGGCCCTGGACGTCCGCGAGGCGGGGAACCACGTTCCGCACACGGTGAGCCAGCTGCTGGCCGCCGTGGACGGGTTGGACGAGGAGGAGCTCGGGAAGATCGTGGTGGCCTACGAG
>JAJYSW010000141.1 GCA_021793335.1 Actinomycetes bacterium | reverse complement strand
GGGACCTCGTCCTCGCCGGCACCGAGTCCACCGACTCGAACATGGGCGTCATGCCGCACCTGCTCGCCGCCCGCACCGGCGCCGCGGCCGCCACCGGCGCCCGCAGTATCGAACTCGACGGCGACAAGATCACAGTGGAGCACCAGCGTGACGACGGCTACGACGTCCTCACCGCGACCCTGCCGGCGATCGTCTCCGTCTGGGACACCATCAACACGCCGCGCTACCCCTCCCTCAAGGGCATCATGGCCGCCAAGCGCAAGAGCATCGAGACCCTCACCGTGGCCGACCTGGGCATCGACCCGGGCGAGGTCGGCGCCGCCGCGGCCGCCACCGAGGTGCTCACCGCCGCCGACCGGCCCGAGCGCACCGCCGGCCAGATCGTCACCGATGAGGGCGAGGGCGGACGCCGCCTCGCCGAGTTCCTCGCCGCCGAGAAGTTCATCTAGGAGACCGACATGGCCGACATCCTCGTCTACGTACCCGAAGCCGGCAAGCACGCCGCCGAGGTCCTCACGCTCGGACGCTCCCTCGGCGACGTCACCGCGATCGCCTTCGACGACCAATCCGTTTCGCTGGCGACCGAATACGGCGCCGCCAAGGTCTACCGTGTGACCGCCGACGGCGCCGACGACTACTTCGTCGACCCGAAGGCCGCGGCCCTGACCGACCTGGCCCGCAAGGCCGAACCGGACGCCTTTCTGCTGCCGAGCACCGACGAGGGCAAGGCGCTGGCCGCCCGACTCGCCGTCGCCCTCGACAACGGGCTCCTGACCGACGTGATCGGCCTGGACGCCGAAGGCACCGCCACGCAGGACATCTTCGCCGGCGCCACCGCCACGACCTCGAAGATCACCAGGGGCTTCACGCTCGCCACGGTCACGGCCGGAGCGATCGCCGCCGAACCCGCCCCCGGCGAACCGGCCGTGGAGGCCGTCGAGGCCCAGATCACCGAGGCCGATAAGCGCGTCCGCATCGCCGAGCGGGTGAACGAGCCCGCCGGCGACCGCCCGAACCTCTCCGAGGCGGACGTGGTCGTCTCCGGCGGCCGCGGCGTGGGCTCGGCGGAGGACTTCGCGCTCATCGAGCGGGTCGCCGACGCGCTCGGCGGCGCGGTGGGCGCCTCCCGGGCCGCGACCGACGCCGGCTACTACCCGCACAAGTTCCAGGTCGGTCAGACCGGCACCACCGTCAGCCCGCAGCTGTACGTCGCGGCCGGGATCTCCGGCGCGATCCAGCACCGCGCGGGGATGCAGACCTCCAAGGTCATCGTCGCGGTCAACAAGGACGCCGACGCCCCGATCTTCGGCATGTCCGATTTCGGCGTCGTCGGCGACCTGTTCTCGGTGCTCCCGCAGGTCCTCGAAGAGGCCGAGAAACGCAAGTGAACGAGGCATCGAGCCCGCTCCGCGGCTCGCGGGCGCCGTACCGGGCGCCTGCGGGCCGCGGTCTCGTTCACGGGGGCGCGGTCGCGGCGAAGCCACTGTGGGTTAGGCTTCGACACAGCCTCTCGTTATGAGAAACCTACAGACGATGTTGGAGGAATCAGCAATGGCCGCCCCAGCGACCGCGCTTCCCGCGCCCAAGGTCCTCGCCGACCTGCTCCCCGCCGCCTCGCGCGCCGGTGCCATCGCCCGCGATACCGTCCTCGTCCTCGGCGGCGCAGCCGTCGTCGGCGCCTCGGCCCAGGTCGCGTTCACGATCCCGCAGATCAGCCCGGTGCCGTTCGTCCTGACGACCTTCACCGTGCTGCTCCTCGGCGCGGCCTACGGCCCGCTGCGCGCCGGGCTCGCGATGGCCGTGTACCTCGTCGCAGGCGTGGCGGGCATGCCGTGGTTCACCGACGGCGGCTCGGGCTACGCGATGCCCAGCTTCGGCTACATCCCCGGCTTCCTCGTCGCCGCCGTCGTGGTCGGCTGGCTCGCCGGACGTGGTGGCGACCGGACCGTGCCCCGCACGATCGGCCTCATGGTCGTGGGCAACGTCATCATGTACGCCTTCGGCGTCCCCTACCTGGCCTTTGCGGCGAACCTGGACGCCGGGACCGCCCTCCAGCAGGGCGTGTTCCCGTACCTGGCGGGCGACCTCGTCAAGCTCATCGTGGCCGCGCTGGCGCTGCCCGCCGCGTGGCTGGCGGTCGACCGCTTCCGCCGCGCCGGCGAGGAGCGCTGACCCGGGCCGCCGCGCCCGCGGGCCCGCGATACCGCTCGCCCGCGGGCGATGAGCGTCGGCCCAGCAGCGTGGAACGGGGCGGCTCCGAACCTGTGAAGCCGCCCCGCCCCACACGCCCGGGGCCGGTTTCAGCGCCCGGGGTGAGGCGGTATCCGAGTCCGCTCACTCGCTCGCAAGCGCATCGCTCGCGAGGTGGAGGGCCTTCCAGGCCCCGTGCCGGACCCGGGAGGCCCGAGAACGCGGCGAGCGGGCACATGGCCGGCCGCCGCGAAGCGTCGACCGGTTCGGGCGGCGACCGACCCGTTTCCCTGCGGTCCGGCCTGAGACGAAGAACATCCTCGCGGTCGTCGCGACGGTTCGGCCCTGCGCGACGCTCAGACGCGCCGGGCGCGTGGGGGTAAGGCTGCGTCAGCGTGGGACATGAAGGCCTCCCGGTCGTGCAGCGGCGTCGTCGACAGCGCCGCCTCGTTGCCGTCGGCCTTGACCCGTCAGGTGGATCCGCCACTGCTCGGCGGCGCAACGTCCCTGGACCTCACGCCTAGAAGTCCCAGCCGATACCGAGCGCGCCGGGGCGCGGCACCGGTTCGGCCAGTGCCACCGTCCGGCCCGGCCCCATCTGGAGATCGCCGGTCTCGCGCTTCTCGCGCTGCAGCGAGGACTGTGCGAAACGGTAGACCCGCCTGGGAACCGCGTCGGGGGAGAAGCGGACCTGTAGCGAATAGTGGTCCACCGGGTAGCGGAACGCGTTGCCGTGCCCGCTCGAAACCCCGCCGTCGCCCTGCACCACGATCTCGAACAGGTGCGTCGCCCCCTGCGGCAGCGGGTGGTCGAAGACGATCTCGGCCAAGGCCACCGGCGCCTCGGGGTGCCGCAGCACATTGGGGACCGTGCAGTCGCGCACCGGCTTGAATTCGATGTCGTCGATGTCGCAGCCCTTATCGCCCCGGTAGAGCAGCACATAGCGGTCGACGTCGTCCCGCCGGGCCCGCACCAGCATCGACAGCTCGAACACCGATTCCTGGTACTGGGAGTCGACGTGGACGATCACCTGCTGACTCAAGATGTCGAGGGTGTGCTCGCGTGAGGCGGGCACCTGATCGCACAGCTCGCGCACCGCGTTGCCGCCGAGGACGGCGTCGGGGCGGGGGAGCTGCCCGCGGATCGACCTGGGGCCCCGCGCACGTTTGGGACCCAATAGTGCCCGCAGCGATCCTGCCGGCAGTTCGAGGAGGTCCTCCAGGGCGGTGACGGCCGCGAGCGATTCGGCGCGCTCGGGACGGGAGCGCCCCGACTGCCAGTAGCTGAGACTGGTCGTGGACACGGTGATGCCGCGTCTTGAGAGCCGGTGGCGGATTCGGTCGAGGCCGAGGCCGCTGGACTGGATGGCGGTGCGCAGGGCAGTGTGGAACGGCCCAGCGCGAAGTGCTTCGGCGAGTTCGGGCGACATCGGTACACTTCCTTTGAAAAACCCGGCTTCGGGAGAGCCCGGCCCGTGCATGATCCGGTCTTTGCGGCATCGAGTCTCCATGACCGAAAAGGTTACGAAGATTCGTCAGATTCTATCTTGCGCGCGCTACCCGCACCGACGGCTCCACCCCGCGTCGGCGCAGGAGTGGGCGCACGCCCGCACCGCCGTCCCGGCCGTGAGCGCGAGCCCCCGCCCCAAGCGCGGTGAGGCCCGAGACCCACGCGCGGTCTCGGCCCGGTCGCCGCGCCCGATCCGCGCCGTAGACTGGAGAGGCCATGGCCTATCTCGATCACGCCGCGACCACGCCGATGCTCCCCAGCGCGCTCGATGCCTACGTGCGCACCGCCCGCGAGCTCGGCAACGCCTCTTCCCTCCACTCCTCCGGGCGCGCCGCGCGCCGCACCGTCGAGGAGGCCCGAGAACGCATCGGCGAGGCCCTGGCCGCCAAACCCGGCGAAGTGGTCTTCACCGGCTCGGGCACCGAAGCCGACAACCTCGCCGTCAAGGGCCTCCACTGGTCCCGCCGCACGGCGACTCGCAACCGATTCGTCACCACCGCCGTCGAGCACCACGCCGTGGCCGACGCCGTCGCCTGGCTCGGCGACCACGAGCGGGCCGACGTCACCGCGCTCCCGGTCGACGAGTTCGGCCGCCTCGACGTCGACGCCCTCGCCGAACTGCTCGACGAACGACCCGACGAGATCACCGCCATCACCTGCATGTGGGCGAACAACGAGGTCGGCACCCTCCAACCGGTCGAGGAAGTCGTCGCCCTCGCCGCCCCCCACGGCATCCCCGTCCACACCGACGCGATCCAGGCCGTCGGGCACATTCCCGTCGACTTCGCCGCCTGCGGCGTCGACTCGCTCGCTCTCTCAGGCCATAAGCTCGGCGGCCCCGCCGGCGCCGGCGCGCTGCTGCTGCGCCGCGACACCGCGTGCACCCCGCTGCTCCACGGCGGTGGACAAGAACGAGAGATCCGCTCGGGCACGCTCGACGTGCCCGGCATCGCCGCGTTCGCCGAAGCCGTCGCCCACGCCGTCCGAACCCGAGCGGACGAGGCACGGCGACTGACCGCGCTCCGCGATGACCTCGTCGCCCGCGTCCGCGCCGCCGTACCGGAAGCGGTCTACAACGGCGACCCCGAGCACCGACTGCCCGGCAACGCCCACTTCTCGTTCCCCGGCTGCGAAGGCGACGCCCTCCTCATGCTCCTGGACGCCGCCGGCGTCGAATGCGCCACAGGCTCGGCCTGCACGGCCGGGATCGCCCAGCCCTCCCACGTGCTCCTGGCGATGGGCTCCGGCGACGGCGACGCCCGTTCCTCCCTGCGCTTCACCCTCGGCTGGTCCACCACCGAAGCCGACCTCGACGCCCTCGTCGAAGCCCTGCCCGAAGCCGTCGAACGCGCGCGAAGCGCCGGACTGTCCTAGCTAAGGTTGCAACCGTGAAACTGCGAGTACTGGCCGCCATGAGCGGCGGAGTCGACTCGGCCGTCGCCGCCGCGCGAGCCGTCGAGGCCGGGCACGACGTCACCGGCGTCCACCTGGCGCTGTCCAAAAACCCCCAGACCTACCGGACCGGGGCCCGCGGCTGCTGCACCATCGAGGACTCCCGCGACGCCCGACGCGCCGCCGACGTCATCGGCATCCCCTTCTACGTATGGGACATGGCCGAACGCTTCCACGAGGACGTCGTCGAGGACTTCTACGCCGAATACGCGGCCGGACGCACCCCCAACCCGTGCCTGCGCTGCAATGAGAAGATCAAGTTCGCCGCCGTCCTCGACCGGGCCATGGCGCTCGGCTTCGACGCCGTCGCCACCGGCCACTACGCCCGCAAGGACTCGGGCGGCCTGCTGCGCCGCGCCGTCGACCCGGGCAAGGACCAGTCCTACGTCCTGGCCGTCCTCACCCCCGCCCAACTCGCCCACTCGATGTTCCCCCTCGGCGACACCCCCAAGGACCGGGTCCGCGCCGAAGCCGAGGAACGCGGCCTCGCCGTGGCCCGCAAACCCGACAGCCACGACATCTGCTTCATCGCCGACGGCGACACCTCCGGCTTCCTCAAGAACCGGCTCGGCTCCCAGACCGGCGATATCGTCGACGCCGCCACCGGCGAAGTCCTCGGCAGCCACGACGGCGCCCACCAGTTCACGGTCGGCCAGCGCCACGGCCTGGGCCTCAAGCGGCCCGCCGCCGACGGCAGACCCCGCTACGTCCTGTCGATCACCCCGGTCGACAACCGCGTCGCGGTCGGCCCCCGCGAAGCGCTGCGCATCGACCGCATCCGCACCGGCACGCCGGTCTGGCTCGGCGGCGAGGCCCGCCCCGGCCCCTTCGAATGCGAGGTGCAGCTGCGCGCCCACGGCGAGGTCTACCCCGCCACCGTCACCGCCGACCCGGAGGGCCTGACCGCACGGCTCCACAAACCCGCCCATGGCGTGGCCGCCGGTCAGACGCTCGTCGTCTACGAACCGGACGCCGAAGGGGACGCGGTCCTGTGCTCGGGCACCATCGACGACACCGCCGCGCACGCACACGCCTCCGCGAGCACCGGGGAAGGCGGCACCGGTGTCTGACCAGGCCCTGCCCGCGGGTGCGGCCACCGGTGTCGGCTCCCTGCCGGGCACCGACATCGCCGAGGCCGTCCGCACCGTCTTCGGCGAACTGCCCGACTGGCCCCACCTGCCCGAACTGCCCGCACGCGGCCTCGGCGCCGACATGATCGGACGCGGCGCGGCCCTGCTCGAAGGACTCCCGGTGCAGTGGTGGGCCTCCGGCTGGCAGATCGCCGACCGGCCCGGCCGCGACGCCCGACGCGCCGCCGACTTCCTCGAACGCGACCTCGACGCGCTCCACGAAGTCGCCGACACCGCCGAGGGGCCGGTGCGGCTCACCGCCGTCGGACCGTGGACGCTCGCAGCCGGCCTGTGGCGCCGCACCGGCGGGGCGATGATCGCCGACCACGGCGCGGCCGCCGACATCGCCGGCTCCCTCACCGAAGGGCTCCGTAACTTCACGGCCGCCGCCCAGGCGCGGCTGCCGAAGGCGAAGCTGTCGATCCAGCTCGACGAGCCGGCCCTGCCCGCCGCGCTGGCCGGGAGCATCGGCACCGAATCGGGGCTGGGCCGCTACCGCCGCATCCTGCCCGAGACCGCCCGCGACCGGCTGCGGGAGGTCGTGGACGGCGTCGGCGTCCCGGTCGTCGTCCACTGCTGCGCCCCGGAGACGCCGCTGCGGCTCCTCACCGAGGCGGGAGTGCGATCGGTCTCGCTGGACCTGACGCTGCTCGACCTCGACGACGTGCCCGCGGTGGACGCCTTGGGCGAGTATCTCGACGGCGGCGGCCACATGATCGCCGGCCTCGTGCCCGCCACCGGCGAGCCCCGTCCCGATCTCGCGGTGGCGGCCGCGGACCGGATGACCGGACTGTGGGGTCGGCTCGGCCTCGCCCCCGAGCGGTTGCCCGAGCAGGTGAGTGTCACCACGACCTGCGGCATGGCGAAGGCGAGCCCGGACTACGCGCGGGCCGCGATGGAGGCGAGCCGCGAGACCGCCAGGCGGCTCCGCGGCTGAGCCGCTTCCTCGCGCCCCGGGCCGCCGGATTCCACGGCGAGGTCCTTCATGACCTGCTCTCCCCCGGGACCCCGCCGGGCGGCACCCTGCCGGGCCGTTCTTGCCAGTCCCGCGTCGTGTTCAGGTGCGGGAACGGTTCCCCGGGGACCGGCAGCCCGAGCGCGTCGCACAGCGGCCCCCAGCCCGCACCTGTAGTGAACTCGACCAGCCTCCCCGCGGGCACCGTCTCCCGCACCTGATCGTGATAGCGGTGGTACGCCGCCTCCACCGCATCCTTGTCGGTCCGTTGCGCGTCCCCGAAGCTCTTCTCCCAGATCGCGGCGATCATGGCCTGCCACTCGTCGGTGGCGAACTCATCGGTGTCCATGCCCGTGAAGATGGTGTCGTTGCAGCTTCTCCACCACGTCTCGAAACTGTCGCGCCGCGACATCACCACGATCGCCTCCGGGTAGCGCTCGGCGAGCTCGGCATAGAACGCCGAGGTCGGCCAGTCGACGGAGGCCGCGTAGCCCGCCAGGATCGCGTCCCAGTCCGTCCGCTCGCCGCGTGCCGCCGCGAGGAACGCCGGCGGATCGGTCTCGATCCGCTGGAAGACCTCGGACATGTGGTGGCACGGTGCTTGGAGGAGGGTCTCCAAGGCGTGCTTGAGGGTCATGGTCCCAGTGCGCGGGAGTCCCGCGCCGATCACTCTCAGCATCCTTCGAACTTATTCGGGCGCAAGGAAAAGTGCAAAATAGGCGCTGCCGACGTCCAGACCGTGTGTGCGAAGGGCGGCGCGGTGGCCGGGGCGCGCCGCGCTCGCCTGCGCGAGTGCCGAGTGGTGCGCGTGCGTCCGCTCGATCAGGTCGGCGCGGACCGCTGTGGCCGCTTCCCCGAAGACCGGGCCCGATAAACGCACCACGGCCATGACTTCGTCGACGGCCACCGCGTACTCGTACGTGCTCGTCTCCGGCGCCTGCGTCACGATGTATCCGGCCGTGGCCGCACTCTCCGACGGCGCGACGTCGGAGACACCGCTCACCTCTCGGTCGGCCTGCATGGACCGGACGCCGGGCCCACAGTGGAGGACGTGGTCGCCGGTCTCGTGTCCGCCACCGGTGCGCCCCGTCCCGATCTCGCGGTGGCGGCCGTGGACCGGATGACCGGGCTGTGGGGTCGGCTCGGTCCGCCTCTGCGCAGG
>JAJYSW010000140.1 GCA_021793335.1 Actinomycetes bacterium | reverse complement strand
CGTCTTGGATCGGCGAGGCCCGACGGGGACGCGGCGGGGGCCGGACCGTTCCCGTCCGGAGCGCTTGAACCGGCCCTAATACCAGCCGTTGGACTCCGAATGCGACCATGCACCGCACGGGCTGCCATAGCGGCCCTCGATGTAGTCCAGGCCCCAGGCGATCTGCGTAGCCGGGTTGGTCCGCCAGTCGCCGCCGTGCGAGGCCATCTTGTCGCCCGGCAGGGATTGCGGGATGCCGTAGGCGCCCGAGCTGGGGTTGGCGGCGGTCTCGTTCCAGCCGGATTCGCGGTCCCACAGGGACTCCAGGCAGGAGAACTCGCCGAGGCCCCAGCCCGCATCGAGGGTCATGGTGCAGCCGACGGCCTTGTTGCCCGAGTAGCCCGAGCAGTCCGCGGCGATGTCCACTGAGGGCCCCGGGGGTGCTTCGGGCGGCGTTTCCTCCGCGACCGGCTCGGGTTCCTCTTCGGGGATCTCGGCGGCTTCGGTCTTCTCGACGTCGGTGGTGCCGTGGACCTTCACCGGGATGATGGCCTCCAGGACGGCGACCTCCTCCCACTCGTAGTCGGATTCGACGGCCGCGGCGACGATGTCGGCGGCGAGGCGCTCGGTCTCGCTGCGGTCGTCGGTATCGGTGATCGCCGCTCCCGCCGTGGCCGCCGAGGTGAAGGCGATGACGGCGGCGGCGATGGACGCGAAGACACGGCTTCTGAGGATCGGTGAGAGCCCTGGGGTGGGCGCCTCGTCCGCCGCGTGCTTCGCCTGGGTCAGCTTTTTGGGATGAAGCACCCGCGTAAGGCTAGATGCCGCCCATAACGGCGCCCTGCCTGCGAGTGATCACCTCATCACTGCGCATTCGCGAATAGGCGTGAAATCGCCCTTCAGGCGTTTCGACCGGTACCGTCGCTATCGCGCCTTTGGCTCCGGGAGCCTGGAGCCCCGTGGGACCGAGTGGCCCGTTCGGCCCATTGACGGCCCGAAACCCGCCAGAAGTTCCACTACCAAGGTCTAGCGAGGCCGACCTCACACACCGGCGAGTATCGCACCGGGCATGCCGAATGCCGAACACCACCCGTGATCGCCCGCTCTCGGAGTGTGCGGCGCGGGGGCCTCAGTCGGCCGCCGAAGGATCGGGGGTGGGCGTCCGAGACGGCGTCTCGGTCGGTTCATCGCTCGGGTCCGCATCGGCGGGCTCCTCGCTCGGCTCGGACGCCGGCTGTTCGGGATCGTCCGCACCGGTCGACTCCTCGACGACCGGGCACAGCGGGTACCGGTAGCCGTAACGTCCTTCGTCCAGGGGCGGCTCGGTGGTCGCTGCGAAGGGGTCGGGGACCGCGCTCTCTTGTTCTTCCTGTTCGAACGGGTTGTTCACGCGCCCGTCGTCGCAGCTCCAGGGATCGCCGAGGTACAGCGGATTCCCGTGCTGGTCGAACAGGTAGACGCCGGTGAGGAGTTCGCCGTTCTCGTCGTAGACGTAGACGTCGCTCACGCCTTCGTCCACAACGTCATGCGCCGTGCTATAACCCACCACGGGTTCCCGGTAGTACACGAAACCGTCGGCGACCCAGGAGAAGGTCAGCATGCCCACCGCTACCAGGGCGATGCCGCTCGCGGCCACGAGTCGGCGGCTTCGGCGGCTCCACTCCTGCGCACGCACCCCGAGCCTGAGCGAGAGCCACACGAAGGCCAGAGCGATGGCGACGATGAACAGGAGCCCGAAGAAGCCCGTGCTGAGGACCGCCTCTCGCAGCGAATCGTTGCCGAAGATGAAGATGTGGGTCACCACCGCCGCCGCGATGAACCCTCGCAGCACCCACCAGGCCGGTCGCAGCGTCCTGCCGAACTCGCCGACCTCGCCGACGCCGGCGCTGCCGGTGAATTTATCGGCCGTGCCCCGCGCCCAGGCGAACGAGGGGTCTGCCATCCTCCACATGCTGCGCCGGAACCGGTCGCCCGCGTTCTCCCTGGGAAACTCCGCGGTCTCGCGCAGTTCCCTGGCGTAGGCCTCGGGACTGCCGAGCAGGTGCGACAGCGGCACACCGGGCTTCAGGTCGGCGGAGACCTCGGCCAGGTGTTCCTCCAGGCCGTTGAGGAGGTCCTCGCGGATCGACGCGGGCAGGTCGGCCAGATGGCGCTCGACGGCGATCCGGTAATCCGCGATGTCCGTGTTCTTCTGAGGAGTGTCGGTCATGCTCGCCCCTTCTCGGCCGTGCCGTTCTCTGCGATGTCGAACAAGGCCCGCATCTTGGCGCTGACGTCCTCCCATGCCTCGCGCATCTGATGCAGGTACTTCCTGCCGGCCTCGGTCAGCGCATAGTACTTGCGGTGCGGACCCGATTCGCTGGGCTGGACATAGGTGGACAGGTATCCGGCCCGGTAGAGGCGGCGGAGGGTGCCGTACACCGAGGCGTCGCCGAGCTCGTCGAATCCGGCCGCGCGCAGACGGCGCAGTATCTGGTAGCCGTAGCCGTCCTCGGTCTCCAGGACCCGCAGGACGATGATGTCCAGCAGGCCCTTGAGCAGTTGCGATCTGTCCACGCTTCACACAGTACCACGCTATGCGAAGTAGTGGATTCCGCGAGCATCGCACCGCCGAGACGACGAGGGCCGGTTCCGCCTCCCCATGAGACGGAACCGGCCCTTGGAACCCGTGTTACAGCGAGGCTCGCGCGGCGCGGAGCCGGGCGAGGCTCACCGCCTTGCCCAGCAGCTCCATCGACTCGTACAGCGGCGGCGAGACGGTCTTGCCGCTGATCGCCACGCGCACCGGCCCGAACGCCTTGCGCGGCTTGAGCCCCAAGCCGTCGACGAGCGCGGTCTTGAGAGCCTCCTCGATGGCCTCGACGGTCCACTCGATCCCTTCGAGCGCGGCGATCGAGGCATCGAGGACCTCACCGGCCTCGCCCTTGAAGGTCTTCTTCGCGCTGGCCTCATCGATCGCGACCTCGACGCCGCAGAACAGAAAGCGCAGCATCTCGGCGGCCTGGCTCAGCGTCGAGCACCGCTCCTGCACGAGCGGGACGGCCACGTCGAGGACATAGCGCTGCTCCGCGGTCGGCTGCTCGGGCAGCAGATCGCGCTTTTGCAGCTCGGGCACGAGCATCGCGGTCAGCTCGCCGGGATCGGACATGCGGAAGTGCGCCGAACAGATCGCGTCGAACTTCTTCTCGTCGAACCGGGCCGGGTTCGACTTGACGTCGTGCAGATCGAAGGCGTCCAGGAACTCCGCGACGGTGAACACGTCGCGGTCGCCGCTGATCGCCCAGCCGAGCGTCGCGACGTAGTTCAGCACCCCTTCGGGAAGGTATCCCTCCAGCTTGTACTGGAGCAGGTCCGAGCGCGGATCGCGCTTGGACATCTTCTTGCCCCGCTCATCGACGATGAGCGGCAGGTGCGCGTACTCCGGGACGCCATCGGCCAGGCCGAGCTCGACCAGGGCCCGCCACAGCACGATCTGCCGGGGCGTGGACGAGAGCAGGTCCTCGCCGCGGGTGACCATGTTGACCTTCATGAGCGCGTCGTCGACCGGGTTGGTCAGCGTGTACAGCGGCGAGCCGTCGGCACGGGCGATGACGTAGTCGGGCACGGTGCCCGCGGGCGTGGTGACCTCGCCGCGGACGGCGTCGATGAAGGTGATGTCCTCATCGGGCATCCGCATCCGGTACACCGGGCTGCGGCCCTCGGCGCGGAACGCCTGCTTCTGCTCCTCGGTGAGGGTCCGGTCGAAGTTGTCGTAGCCGAGCTTCGGATCGCGTCCGGCCGCCGCGTGGCGGGCCTCGACCTCCTCGTTGGTGGAGAACGCCTCGTAGGCGTAGCCGCCCTCCACCAGGCGCTCGATGACATCGGCGTAGATCTCCCCGCGCTGCGACTGGCGGTAGGGCGCGTGGGGCCCGCCGATGTCGGGGCCCTCATCCCAGTTCATGCCGAGCCACGAGAGCGCCTCGACCAGCTGGTTGTAGGAATCCTCGCTGTCGCGGACGGCGTCGGTGTCCTCGATGCGGAAGACGAACTCGCCGCCCTTGGCTCGGGCGTAGCCCCACGAGAACAGGCAGGTGCGCACGAGCCCGACGTGCGGCAGGCCGGTCGGGCTGGGGCAGAAACGGGTACGGACGTCAGTCATTGGGGACCACCTGGTTGGTCAGCGTGCCTATGCCGGCGATGGAAACGGAAACACGGTCGCCGCCTTCGAGCGGCCCGACACCCGCCGGGGTGCCGGTGAGGACGACGTCGCCGGGCAGCAGCGTCATGACCTGGGAGATGTAGGAGACGAGCGCGGCCGGGTCGAAGACCATGTCCGCGGTCGAGCCGAGCTGGCGCACTTCTCCGTTCACCTCGCAGCGGATTTCGGCGGCGGCGACGTCGGCGTCGGTCTCGATCCAGGGCCCGATCGGGCAGAAGGAGTCGAAACCCTTCGCACGAGTGAACTGGACGTCCTTGCGCTGGAGGTCGCGGGCGGTGACGTCGTTGGCGCAGGTATAGCCGAAGATCGAGGCCGCTGCACTGCTCCGATCCACGCCGCGGGCGCCGGGCAGGCCGATGACGACGGCCAGTTCGGCCTCGTGCTCGACCTGCTCGGACACGGCCGGAATCCGGACGGCCTCACCGGGACCGATGACCGATGTAGACGGTTTGAGGAAGATGAGCGGCTCGGTCGGGACCTCGTGCCCGAGCTCGGCGGCGTGCTCGGCGAAGTTGCGGCCCACGCATACGACCTTCGAGGGCAGGATCGGGGCGAGCAGGCGCACGTCTTCGAGTGCCCACCGCTGACCGGTCATCTTGATCTGCGCGAACGGGTGACCCTCGATCTCCGCGGCGGTCGCGCCCGGGCCCTCGCCTTCGAGCACCGCGAATGACATGCCGGTGGGGTGAGCGATCCGTGCGATGCGCACACTGCGCCCCTCTCTAAGACTGAATCGAAGCTTTCGGTCTCAGCTTAGTTCGATGGGCTCCGGCGGTGAACTCACTATCCGATCAGCAGGAACGGGACCGCGATGAGCGCGGTGCCGAGCAGCGCGCCGACGACGATGCCCATGCCGAGTTTGCGCAGCCGCCCCCACAGTCCGATCGCGAAACCGAACGCGCAGGTCGCCGGGGTGGCGATGAGGCAGGAGAGGGTCGTGGAACCGAGCCGGACGTTGATCGAGGCGTCGATCTTGTCGACCAGGACGAAACCGAGCACCAAGGCGAACAGGAGGTGGATCACGAGGCCGAGGAACAGGCCCGAGACGAATCGGCGCCGTGAGTACACCGCCGAATCGGCGGCATAGGCCGCCGCACGGGCACGATCGGTCTTATAGGAAGTCACGCCTCAACTCTAATACGAAGCGGCCAGAACATCGGTGCGCGCACTGCTCACGGACCTGTTGCATCGAATCGCGGCGAGCCCGGCCGTCCTCATGCGAGACTGCCGTAATGCGCCGATCGTTCATACTCTTCGCCCTGTTCGCCCTGGTCATCGCCCCGCACGCACCCGCCGGAGCGGTCGAGTCCGACATGCCGCGTCCCACCGTGGCGTTCAACGATCACGTCCGCAAACTCGCCTACGACGGCGACGTGCTCTATGTGGGCGGGAGGTTCACGTTCGCCGTCGGTCTCGACGGCGAGCACGTGCGCCGCGACCGTCTGGCGGCCGTCGACTCTTCCAGCGGTGCACTGCTGCCGTTCGCGCCGTCATTGGACGGGCTGGTCCACGAAATGGTGACCACTGCCGAGCACTTGTACGTGGCCGGTGAATTCCGGCACGTCGACGACGTGCCCATGCCGCGCCTGGCCCGCTTCCGCCTCGACACCGGTGAGCTGGATGAGCACTGGCGGCCGCGGCCCTCGGCGATGGTGTACGCCGTCGAACCGTTCGAGGACCGGGTCTATCTGGGCGGTCAGTTCGCGACGGTCGGCGGCCACGGCCGGCCGTACCTGGCCGCGGTGACCGCCTCGGACGGCGCGGTGATCACCTCGTTCGCGCCGCGGATACAGGAGGGGGCGGTGCGCGACATCGAGATCGGGCACGGGCGGTTGTACGCCTCGGGCGGCTTCGACCTGGCCGAGGGCGAGCGGCGCTTCGGGAAGCTCGCGGCGTTCGACCTGTCGACCGGACGGGTCGACCGTTCCTTCCAGCCGTCGGTACATGTCCTGGTCAGGCAGATCGCGCTCGACCGGGACCGGGTGTACGGGGCGCTGGACGGACGCGGCGGCGAAGTACGGGCGTTCGGCCCCTCCGGCGAATCCCTGTGGTACAAGGCCGTGGACGGCGGCATGCAGACCGTGGCGCTGTGGGGGGACGCGGTCATCGCCGGCGGCCACTTCGACTACACCTGTTATACGAACCGCGCCGGTCCGTCGCGAGTGTGCCTGGACGGGATCGAGTACAGGCGCGGGAAGATCCTGGCCGTCGACCGGGACGGCGAGCTCCTGCCGTGGAATCCGAACGCGAACGGCGTCACCGGCGTGTGGGATCTCGAAACCCATCCCGAGGGCGCGAGCCTGGCCGTCGGCGGCTCGTTCACGACGTTCGGCGGCGGCGTGGTGCAGCAGCAACGCCTGGCCCTGTTCGAGTGGACCACTGCGGCTCACGGCCCCGGCGCGGGCGCGTCGGGGCCGTCCGCTCGCCGCTATGGACGATTGAGGCCGTAGGCGAGGCCTTCGGCCAGGGCGTTCCAGGACGCCTCGATGAGGTTGGGGGCGACGCCGACGGTCGTCCATTCGATCTCACCGTCGCCCATGGTGATCAGGACCCGGGTGACCGCGTCGGTGCCGGTGGAGCCGGCGAGGATGCGGACCTTGAAGTCCGTGAGGCTCAGTTCGGCCAGGCGCGGGTGGCGGGTGGCCAGTGCGCTGCGCAGGGCCGCGTCGAGGGCGTTGACGGGCCCGTTGCCCTGAGCGGTCGCGATGCGGTGCTCGGGGTCTTCGCCGTTGCCTCCATTGACGTGGAGGCGGACGGTGGCCTCGGCGATCGTGGGGCCCTGCGGGTCGTGGTCGACGATGACCCGGTACGTGTCGAGTGTGAACGGTCTGGGCAGGCCACCGGAGATCTCGTCGCGGACGAGCAGTTCGAACGAGGCGTCGGCGGCTTCGAAGGACCAGCCTTTCGCTTCGAGTTCTTTGACGCGCCTGGTGATCCGGTCGAGGGCGTCTTTATCGCCGGAGAGGTCGACGCCCAGTTCGCGGCTCTTGAGTTCGACCGAGGCCCGGCCGGCCATCTCGGTGACGAGGATGCGCATGTCGTTGCCGACGACCTCGGGCTCGATGTGGTTGTACAGCGCCGGGTCCGCTTTGATCGCGGAGGCGTGGATGCCGGCCTTGTGCGCGAAGGCGGCGTGGCCGACGTACGGCGCATGCTCGTTGGGGGCCATGTTCGCGATCTCGGCGATGGCGTGCGAGATGTGCGTCATCTTCTCCAGGCACCCGTCGGGGAGGACTTTGATGCCGAGCTTGGTCTCCAGGCCGCCGATGACGCTGAACAGGTCGGCGTTGCCGGGGCGCTCGCCGTAGCCGTTGGCGGTGCACTGCACGTGCATCACGCCGGCCTGGACGGCGGCGAGGGTGTTGGCGACGGCGCAGCCGGTGTCGTTCTGGGCGTGCATGCCGAGCCGGATGCGGTCGGCGGGCAGGTCGACTTCGAGACGGCGGCGCAGTTCGGTGACGGCCTCGGTGATGGCCGAGGGGATGGAGCCGCCGTTGGTATCGCACAGGACCACGGCTTCCGCGCCGGCCTCGATGGCGGTGCGCACCACTAGAGTCGCGTACTCGGGGTCGTGGCGGAACCCGTCGAAGAAGTGCTCGCAGTCGATGAACATCTCGCGACCGGCCTCACGACCGGTGCGGACGGAGTCGGTGATCATCGCGAGGTTCTCTTCGGGTGTGGTGCGCAGCGCCTGCTCGACGTGCCGCACGTCGGATTTGGCGACGAGGCACAGCGCCGGAGCTCGCGATTCCAGGAGCGCGATGAAGCCCGGATCGGTGGCGGCGGTGGCTCCGGCGCGGCGTGTCATGCCGAAGGCGACGAGCTTCGCATGCTTGAAATTGACCTCTTCGGCGGCTCTGGCGAAGAACTCGGTGTCGGAGGGGAGCGCCCCCGGCCAGCCGCCTTCGATGTAGTCGACACCGAGATCGTCGAGCAGCTCGGCGACGGCCAGCTTATCGGCCACCGAAAAACGGAGGCCCTCCATTTGCGCGCCGTCGCGGAGCGTCGTGTCGAAGACGTGGAACTCTTCGCCGGTGTGTGTTTGCGTCACGTTGTGCTCCAGGTAAGTTTCAGGATTTCGATTCTGCCGCTGCGGGAGCCGCCTGAACGATCGCTTGGCCCCAACGAAAAAGACCTCCTGCGAACGCAGGAGGTCTGGCGCTTGGCGACGGCATCTAGTGCCGGTACTCCGCCAGGCGCCCGCAGCTGATAATGAGCTGGAAGGTCACGGTTGGAAGTATGCCATCGGCCTGCGGCGCGAACCAGCATTTCCCACCATGCGGGAAACTGTGTGTCGTCTTCGGCCCGGCGGCGTCCTGTGGCGGTCCCGACTTCTCCGGTTCGGGCCTCGCGCCGTC
>JAJYSW010000139.1 GCA_021793335.1 Actinomycetes bacterium | reverse complement strand
TCCGGGCTCAGGGGTTCCGCAGTTCGGTCGGCACCTCTTCGACGAACCGGTTCGTGTAGGTGTCCTCGGCGGCGATCTCGCTGTCGTACTTCAACGCGGCCAGTTCGGCGGCCCCGTCCATGTACTCGGGGACGAGCGCGAACACCCCTAGCTCGGGGTCGGTCGCGACGGAGTCCAGGAACGCCTCGCTGTAACCGAAGTCCAGTTCGACCGCCTCGCGGTCGCGGTCGGGGAAGGCGTCCATGAAGGCGTCCACCGCCGGTTCGGGGTGCTCCAGGCCCCACAGCACCGCCTCCGCGTAGGCGTCCACCACACGCTGTACCAGGTCGGGGTCCGATTCGATCAGATCGTTGTTCACCAGCATGGCGAAGCCCGGCAGCGCGGCGCCGTGCTCGGCGAAACGGAAGCAGCCGATGTCCTTGCCGTGTTCGGCGAGGCCCAGCTCCTTATCGGCCAGGCCGACCGCGTTCGTGGGCACGAGATCGATCTGACCGGAGATGAGCGCGCCCTGTTGGGCGTTGGAGTCGAGGGTGATCACTTCGATGTCGGGGTCGACGCCGTTCTGTTCCATCAGCAGCGGCAGCGCGGTGACGAAGGCGTCGCCGGTCGCCCCGCCGATGCTCTTGCCGACCAGGTCCGACCAGGACTCGACGGCGTTCTCGGGCTCCGACCAGCACACCGATCCGGTGTAGCTCTGGAAGCGCGAGGCCACGAAGGTCACCTCGGCGCCCTGTTCGATCGCCACCATGCCGGACACCGGGTCGACGATGCCGAATTGAGCGGTGCCGGCGGCGACCTGGGCCACGGTGTCCGCCGAGGTCTGGCCGGGCTGCACGAGCATGTCGACGCCGTGCTCGGCGAAGATGCCCTCTTCGACCGCTCCGTACAGATCGGCGTAGTGTGCGAATACGATGCGGAAGTTGGTCAACAGCGTCACCTGGTCGAGGTCTTCGTCGACCGGTGACTCCTCTCCTCCAGGGGCGCAGGCCGCCATCGTCAATGCCAGGCCGGCAACGAGAGCGCCGACGACATGACGCGGCGCGGTTCGAGTGGTGCTGCGCATGATGCCTTTCCTTTCTTATCTGTTGATGCAGACGGTGCGTCTATCTCCTATGGAGCTATGAGCGCCGTCGGATTGTCGACGACCATGGTCCGCACCCGCGCCTCCGAGACGCCCGACCGCACGAGCAGATCGAGGTACTCACCGAACGCGGACACGGTGTTGGGCCCTTCGGGATGGCCGCAGTCGCTAGAGAGCACCACGCGGGCCGCGCCGAGGCGGTCGATCATGCCGGTCACGCGTCGGACGGGCTGTCCGAACTCCGGCAGGGTGAATTCGGGGAACACCGTGGGCAGAGCAGTGACTTCGATGTGGATGTCCAGCTCGGCGGCGGCGGTGATGAAATGCTCGTCAAGGGGTTCGAAGAGCATCGCGTGCGTGGCGAGGAAGCGTCGGACGCCGTGGCGTCGTGCGCTCTCGACGAGGCGCAGCGCGGTCGGCCGGTCCATGTGGCCCGTGCTCAAGACCGCGTCGAATCGGGCGATCAGCTCGGCGATCTCGATCCAGTCGGGCCAGTGTTCCAGGTCCTCGGGGACCGGGGTCGGCGGCCGGTGCCGGATCGGCGGCGTCGGCATGAGCTTGCCGCGCCGCTTGCCCTCGATCATCCGGGTGTGGTGCGCGGCGGTGATCGTCGGCAGGTAGACCATGCGCGCTCCCGCGGTGAGCGCGACTTCGACCGCGGCCGGCGAGAAGCCGCCCACGGACGCGTTCAGGCAGATCGCCCCGTGCACGTCGAGCGCCGCCTCGCCGGCCTCCCGTTCGAGTTCGCGCCGCACGAGCCCCGCCAGGTCCTGAGTCGGGACGTAGTGGTCCTTGAGCAGGATGCCGCCCATGCGCGCGCGCTGCGCGGCCCGAGCCACTTCGAGCGCGTCGAATCGACGGGCCATCAGGCTCGGCCCCGCGTGCACATGCAGGTCCACGGCGTCGCTCAGCAGCTCGGAGTACGTCATCAGCTCGGCTCCGCGGCGGGTTCGGCGAGCCACGCGGTCGCGTCGATCTCGATCAGGCTGCGCGAGTCGACCAGGCTCTCGACCTGCACCATGGTGGAGACCGGGGACCGTTCCGGCCAGAACTCGCGTCGGACCGCGTGGATGGTCGCGAAGTCCGCCACGTCTCTGATGTAGACCACCAGTTTGACGACGTCGTCCAAGGTGGCGCCCACGGCGTCCAGGTGGTCCACGAGGTTCTCGCAGACCTGGCGGGTCTGCGCCTCGATGTCGCCGACGTGCGCGACCGAGCAGTCTTCGGCTCGTGAGGTCAGCCCGGAGACGAACACGAAGCGCCCCGAGGCGGGCACTGTGATCACCGGGCTCCAGACGCCGCCGAGCGTCCCGGGCCTGCATCCCCGATCGGGGCTGAACACCTGGATACCTTCACGTTCGCTCATCGCTTCGTGCCTCCCATCTCAGGGGTGAGGAACTCGGGTTCCTCGTAGTAGTGCGGACCGTCGTAGATTTCGAGCAGCACGGTGTCCTGTTCGGCCACCGCAGGCCCATGGGGGTTGTCTTTTTTGTTCAGGTAGAAGTCGCCCGGTTGCAGCTTCGGTCCTCCGTCGTAGGAGTAGCGGCCTTCGAGGCAGAACATCATCTGGTTCGATGCGTGGACGTGCCGTCGAGGCATCCGGGTGCCGGCCTTGTACTCGAGCAGGCAGACCGAGGCTCCGTTGCTCCGGTCCACCCAGAGCGTCTTGATCCGCAGCCCTTCGACGCCGGATTCCTGCCATTCGCCGCCGGCCGCGGGGATGTGGATCTCGGCCGCGCCGCCGTCGTCGTAATCAATCCTCGCCATGAGGTGTCCTTCCTTCTTTTCGGTCTCGGTCGCCGTAGATCAGGGAGCGCACACGGTGGTGGTATTCGGCGAACTCCTTGGTGAAGCGGACCTCCGCTTCGCGCGGCCGCGGGAGCGCCACGTCGATGACCTCCCGTACTCGGCCGGGCCGGGGCGCCAGCACCACGATCCGGTCGCTGAGGAAGACCGCTTCGCCGATGTCGTGGGTGATGAAGACGATGGTCTTGCCGGTGGCCGACCAGATCCGCAGCAGCTCCATCGACATCTCTTCGCGGGTGAAGGCGTCGAGGGCCGCGAAGGGCTCGTCCATCAGCAGCAGCGAGGGCGAGTGCGCCAGCGCCCGGCCGATCGCGACGCGCTGCTGCATGCCTCCGGACAGTTCGCGGGGCATGGCCCGGCGGAAGTCCTGGAGGCCGACGATCTCGATCAGCTCGTCGATGTGCCGGTCGACCTCGGGGCCCCGCAGGCCGATGATCTCGGTGGAGAGCCGTATGTTCGATACGACGTTCCGCCACTCCAGCAGGGCCGGCTGCTGGAGCACGAGGCCGAGGCCCCGTGGGGGGCCGTCGATCGGCACGCCGTCCATGACGATGGATCCCGAGGTGGGTTCGAGCAGTCCGGCGGCCATGTTGAGCAGGGTGGTCTTGCCGCAGCCGCTCGGCCCCACCAAAGAGATGAAGGAGCCTCGCGCCACGTCGAAACTCGCCTCCTCCAGCGCGAGCACTTCGCCGTTGCGGGTGGAGAACCGCTTGGTGACCCGATCGAAACTGACGATGGCGTCCGTGATGTCGCCGTCATGCCCGCTCACAGCACTCGTCCTCCTTGCATTCGAGCGATGAGTCCGCCCAACGCTCCGACGCCCCAATAGGTGATCAGCCCGATGAGGCTCAGGGCGATCAAGGCGGCGAACGTCGTCGCGGTGTCCAATTGCGCCGAGGTGACCTGGATCAGCACGCCCAGGCCGAAGTCGCCCGCGGTGAATTCGCCCACCACGGTGCCGATCAACGCCAGCGTGATCGCGATCTTGGCGCCGCTGACCGCGTAGGGAAGCGAGTTCGGCAGCCGCACCTTGAACAGGACCTGGCTCCGCGTGGCCCGAAGCGACTGGAGCAGGTCGAGCAGTTTGGGGTCCACGGACCGCAGCCCGAGCACCGTGTTGACGACCACGGGGAAGAACGCGATCAGGAACGCCAGGACGATCCTGGGCTCCAGGCCGTAGCCGAGGTACACAATCAGAATCGGTGCGATGGCGACCTTGGGGATCACTTGGGCGACCACCAGCAGCGGCGAGACCGCGCGGTCGAAGGGACGCCAGGAGACGATGCCCACCGCCAGCAGTACCCCGACCACCACCGCGATCGCGAAGCCGACGACGGTGACGTAGGTGGTGTACCAGGAGTTGACCAGGATTCTCGGCAGACGGTCGATCAGCGTCTCGATCACCGCGGAGGGCGCGGGGACGATATAGGCGGGCAGGCCGCCGAACCGCGCCAGCGCCTCCAGCACCAGGCAGATGCCGAGGAACGTCAGCGTCGGAGGCAGCACGGTCGCGGCGAGGCGTCGCGGCCCGCGGTTCGCGGCGCTCATCCGTCCGCCCCCGCTCGTAGTTCGACCAGCGCGCGGTCGACCAGGTCGACGCCCTGCTGCCAGTCGAAGGTGTCGAAGACGCGCACGTCGTTGATGTGCGGCTGCCCGGCGTAGAACAGTTCGTACTGCTGCTGGCGGCCCGCGAACTCGGTGCCGACGAAGTCCCACATCAGTTTCAGGAACCCGACGCGCCCGATCGTGTCGATGCCGGTCGACTGGTAGTACTTCTCGACGTCGGCGGCCGTGTCCGGGTGCACCATGCTCTGGTAGGAGGAGGGCAGCGCCATGAAGGCGCCGCCGGCGAGTTCCCTGAGCGTGCGCACCGCGTCGTAGGCGATGCGGCGCTGCATGTTCAAGCCGCCGTTGACGTACTGCGGGCCGGGTATGGCCATGCCCGCGATCGGCTCCGAGTGCCGCATCGCCGCTTCCACGACGGCCTGCATCGATACCGTGTCCACCGCGATGCTGCCGCCGAGCTGCGCCCGGACCGGCCGCACCTGGTCGATGCGGTGCAGTTCGGCGAGTTTGCGGGCCAGGCCGCTGGCGAAGGACATCTTCACCGTGAAGCGGTTCAGCGCCTGCCAGTTGCTCAGCACGTTCGCGCCGGTCGCCGACCACTGGCGCATCACCATCTCGCGGTCCCGGATGACGAAGACCTGCTCCCAGGGCACGAAGACGTCTTTGAAGATGACGACCGAGTCGGTCTCGTCCAGTTTCGAGGAGAGCGGGTAGTCGAAGCTCTTGTCCTCGGTGCTGCCGTAGGGCACGCGCGGGTGCAGCGTCAGGCCGGGGGCCGAGATCGGGACGACGGCGCTGAAGGCGTAGTCCTCGTCCCCCGGTTCCAGGGGGCGGATCTGGGTGACCAGGACGTAGTCGGAGAAGACCGCGGCGGTGCCCACCATCTGCGCGCCGGTGAGCACGATGCCGTCGTCCCGCTCCGCCGAGACGCCCGCGTAGAGGAACGGCTCGGGCTGGCGGTGGGCCGGCTGCGAGCGGTCGATCTGCGGCGGCACGATCACGTACGAGCAGTACAGGCTCTCGCGCTTGGCCTTCTCGTGGAAGGCGCGGACGTTCGCCCCGAAGCCCTCGTGGGCCTGGTCGAACAGGTCGGCGGCTCCCGCCATCGCGGTCAGGGCCGAGGCGACGTGGTCGGGGGACCGTCCCATCAGGCCGAAGCTGGACTCGGCCCACGCGAGGTGGCCGCTGCGGCGGCGGGCGAGGTCCTCGCCGGTTCTGGGGATGAGCCACATGTTGGCGAAGCGTTCGCCGGTCTCCTCATCGAGGGCGGTGAGCTCGCCGGTGGTGTCTTGAGCGGTGCGGTCCATCATCGTCGCGATGCGGCGGGCCTGCTCGGCGAAGGCCCAGTGTTCGGTGACGTCCTCGACCGCTTCGCCGTCCAGTAGGACCGTCCGACCGTCTCGCAGGCTTTCCAGGTACGACTCGCCAGTGCGCATGATCCGGTTACCCAATCTGTAGTTGCCAGTGTTGCCGGTCGACTTCGTCGACCTCGGAGGCGACGCGGTTGTACCCGCCGCCGAAGTACATCAGTGGGCTGGCCTCGGGATCGCCGAGAATCGCCTTCTCGATCACCCCGATGAGCAGGGCGTGCGTGAACTCGGGGTGCCAGCGTTCGAGCGTGCAGTCGAGGTGGGCCATCGCCCCGGAGACGACCGGGGTGCGCGAGCCTGCCTCGTCCGCGATCCACTCGGGCCGCAGGAGCTTGTCGGCTCCCGGGCGGCTGCAATGCTGCGCGATGGCGCGCTGGTCCAGGTGCAGCAGGTTCACGCCGAAGGCGCCCTGCTTCTCCACGAGCTCGAAGGTGCGGGCCCGGCGGTGCAGCGAGACCAGGAGGGAGGGGGGTTCCGATGAGAGCGAGACGGCGGAGGAGACGGTCATGCCGCAGGGCCGCTCCTCCTCGTCGAAGTAGCTCACGACGGCCACCGTGGAGGCGTGACGGCGGAACGCCGACCGGAATTCCTGTAGCGAAAGCGTCACGGCCCATCCCCCAACATCATTGTTCGGCTACCGAACAACTTGTTCGGTTTATGGAATTGCTTTATTCTGGATGGTGCGAGAAGGTTTGTCAAGCTCCCCGCCGGAGCCATGGAATCGAAGGCGCGGGGCCCTCGCACCACCAGAAGACGGCGAAGAGCGCCGGATGTAGGAGGAGGATCATCGCGATGAGAGGCAACGGCGGCGCAGAGGGCGATCTCCCCGACGCAGGGGAACTGCGCCGCAACGGGGACTACGTCCGAGCCCTGGAGCGCGGATTCGCGGTCGTGCGCAGCTTCGCCGCGGAGCCGGGCAGCCAGAGCCTGGCCGAGGTGGCCGACAGGACCGGACTGAACCGCGCCACCGCACGCCGATTCCTCTACACACTGCACGCGCTCGGGTACATCGACTACGACGCGGGGCGGTACTCCCTCTCCCCGAAGATCATGGAGCTCGGCTACACGTACTTCTCGGGGCTCGGCCTGCCCGAGCTGGCCCGCTCGACGATGACGACGCTGAGCAGGACGGTGTCCGCACCGGTCTCGCTCTGCGTGCTCGAAGGCGCGGACACCGTGGTCGTGGGGAGGGCGGAAGGCCCTCGGATCGCCGAGCTCAACATCCGGATCGGCTCCCGGCTCCCGGCCTACGCCGTGGCCCCCGGGCTGGCGCTGCTCGCGCGGCTCGAACCGAGCGAACTGGACCTCTACCTCGCGACGGCCCCGCGCGAACGGCTGACCACGCGGACGCTGACGGCCGAGGACGAGCTCCGCGCGGCGCTGTCACGGATCAAAGAGGAGGGCGTCGCCATCGACGACCAGGGGCTGGAACTGGGCGGGCGCGGCATCGCCGTGCCGATCGACGACCGGAGCGGGCGTGCGGTGGCCGCGCTGAACATCGGCGTGCAGGTCTCCCGGATGACGATCGAGCAGATGCGCGGCGAATTGCTGCCGCTGCTCCTGGAGGCCCGCGACTCCGTGGAGCGGCTGCTCGCGCTGAGCCCGGACGACCGGGGGACCGCCGTGAACGCCCCGGGCCGCTCCGCCTGAGGCCGCACAAGCGCGGCGGACCCCGGCTGAAACGAGACACCGCGCTCACCTGAATGCATGGCGCCCATGGGGAACCGATTTCCCGCCCGTGCGCGGGCGCCCGTCCGGGCCGGCGCGGGGGCGCTCGCGCCACCGGTTCCCCGCGGGCGGCCGCCGACTGGAAATCGTGTCGATACGTCCAGAACAGCCGCAAATCAGGAGCCCGAGAGCAGGACCACAGACCGTTATGCGAAAATCGCTCTGTGCACATCGGCCGACCGTTCATCCGAGGGTTCCGCTCCCTCGTGTTCGCGGCCGTCTGCGTCCTGGTCTCGGCCGGCCTGCACTTCGCCGCCGGAGGAGCCCCGGTCTCGTGGAGTGCATGTGTCGCCGCCGTGGCGGCGGTCGCCCCGCTCGCCTATCTCCTCAGTGGAACCCAGCGCGGCACGGCCGCGATCCTGCTCGCATGCGCCACCGCGCAAGCGGGGCTCCACGTGGGGTTCAGCGCCGGTGCCGGGCACCTCGAACACGTGATGCCGAGCCCGGCGATGCTGCTGGTGCACGCCCTCGCGACAGCCGTCTGCGCGGTCTGGCTCGCGCGCGGAGACGCCGCGCTCGCGGTGTTCCTCGATCTGTTGATCCTCTGGTCGGCCGCCGCGCTCGTGCTGCGGCTGTTCGACTCCGGGCCCGTCCGCACCAGGCGCGCCCTCGCCCACCGGGAGCACATGCCGCCGCCGGTGCTGCGGCTGCTGGCCACTGTGGCCTCACGGCGCGGTCCACCCGCGCCCGCCTGCTCCGCCTGACCCGCTGACATCGGCGGCGACCGCCGCGAGCGCACGGACCCGTTGAACGGCAAGTTCCTCTTGCCTCACATGACGGTTCCGGCGACCGAAGTCGCGAGCGGGCATGTGCGGGGCCGATGCGCCCCCGTCCATCCGAGACCGGTTCATCCGGGCCATGGCCCCCACTTCGATTAGACATCGTTACATTTCTATGCATCTATTAAATATGCGTGCCGTCCGAGGAGGACCGCCACGACGCCGCCGAACCCGTTCGCGCCCGGCGTCGGCCCTCCCCTCGACGGACACCGACG
>JAJYSW010000138.1 GCA_021793335.1 Actinomycetes bacterium | reverse complement strand
CCGCACGGGGGGTGCACGTGTTCCATCGGACCCCGGCGTTGCAGCTGTGGCCTTTCCTCACCCCTGAAGAGCACGATCAGAGGATCGGGTCGAAGCTGCTGCTCGACGCGACGTTCCCGGTCGAGCGACCGGCCGAGACGATTCCGACCGCCATCGACTTCGAGACCGCGTGGCCCGAGGACGTCCGCCGGAGGGTGCTCGACCGCTGGGACGAGTACGGTTTCGGAGGCCGGTCATGAGCGGCACTGCCGGTGGGCCGCTCCCGGTGGTGATCGGGATGACCGGAGCGAGCGGACCGCAATACGGCATCACCGTGCTGCGGCAGCTCGCCGAGGCCGGTGTCCCCGCGCATCTGGTGATGAGCAAGGCGGCGGCGACCACCATCGCTTATGAGACCGACAGCAGTGTTCGGGAGGTCAAGGCGCTCGCCGCCGAGAGCTATTCGCTGGGAGATTTGGGCGCGGCCATCGCCAGCGGCTCGTTCCGCACCAGGGGCATGGTCGTCGCCCCCTGTTCGGTGAAGACCCTTTCGGGCATCGCCCACAGCTATGAGGACAACCTGTTGTTGCGCGCGGCGGGCGTGACGTTGAAGGAGCGGCGTCCGCTGGTGCTGATGTTCCGAGAGAATCCCCTGCACTTGGGGCATATCCGTCTGATGTTGCAGGCGACCGAGAACGGCGCCGTCGTCTTCCCTCCGACACCGGCTTTCTACACGCGGCCCACGAGCCTGGAAGAGGTGGTGCACCAATCCTGCGCTCGGGCATTGGATCAGCTCGGTCTGGACATTCCGATCGAGCGGTGGCAGGGCATCGGGCCGCGATAAGGGGGGACGCACCCGGCCCACTGTGGCCGGTGTGCTGCGGCAGCTGCGCGTGCCTCGCGCCGTGGGGACTTCCCGGTTCCGGTCGGGGAACGGGAGCGTTTGGTAAACAAGAAAAACCTCAAATAGTGTTGAGGCCGCAACCGAGGTGGACTATTGCCCCGATAAGAGACAATAATCCACCTCGGCGCAAGAGGCACCATCCCCGCGGTGGCGGGGAGCACTGATTGACATCAGGGAGCCGTTAATAAAACATGGGCTCATGCCCGCAGGGCGGGCGTGGTGATGGTGGTTATTTTAGAGGGAGCCTGAGGTTATTTCCTCAGCAGTACCATCGCTATGATGGTGGCCATCAGGGAGCTGGCAGCAGCTACTGCGATAAAGCTGATCAACAGGGTAAATCGGTCATACATGGAAGTCTGCCCCTTCTGTCTTGCCCCGTCGCCTTTTTCATCAATATGTTGTATTATGAAATCGTACTAGAGTTCAGCCAGTGTAGACCCTCGCCCCCCTGTGTTCTAAACTGTGCGGACTGTAGCGGTGAAGGAATCTCAACCCCGGAGTACAAAGTGGTACAAAGCTGGGACGCCGGTCGGCTTTCGCATGCCGCGCGCGTATGCTGGGGCAAGGCCCTACACTCCGACGATCGCGATTGGATGCCGCTGCATCGGCACCTGTCCGATACCGCGGCCGTCGCCGGGCACCTCTACGAATCCTTCCTGTCCGCATCGGTCCGGGATCAGATCGCGGCGGCACTGCCCGGAGGCCATTCCGATGCGCTGCTCGCATGCACGTGGCTCGCCGGGGTCCACGACATCGGCAAAGCAACGCCCGCTTTCGCGATCCAAGTGCCGTGGCTGTTCTCCGCCATGGAACACGGCGGTCTCACCGCCCGGATGCAGGTCGGGAAAGACCGGCGTTTCGCGCCCCACGCGACGGCGGGCATGGTCGTACTCGACCGGTGGCTCAATGACCGACACGGTTGGGACACCGCCGACGCGGGGCAGTTCAGCATCGTCGTCGGAGGCCACCATGGACTGCCGCCCGACTCGGAGCAATACCGAAGGGCCGAAGACCATCAGCATCTGCTCGGATGGTCCCGCGCCGACGCTCCGATATGGCGACAGACCCAATTCGAGCTGCTCGACTGGACAGCCGAGGCCACCGGCGCCGCCGCCAGACTCGCGGACTGGCAACGCGTCGCGCTGCCGCAACCGGTGCAGGTGCTCCTGACCGGCCTGGTGATCATGGCCGACTGGATCGCCAGTAACTCCGAGCTGTTCCCGTACCGTGTGGACACCGCATTCGACCCCGCCCGCATCCGCAGGGCCCTCGACGAGCTCGACTTGACCGACCCCTGGAGCGCCGTCGCCGCCGAACCCGCCGAGGACCTGCTCACCACCAGGTTCGGGCTGCCCGCGGACTTCCGCCTCCGCCCCGTCCAGCGCGCAGCCCTGGAGGCCGCCGCCGATATGCCCGCACCCGGGCTGATGATCATCGAGGCCCCGATGGGGGAGGGGAAGACCGAGGCGGCGCTCCTCGCCGCCGAGACGCTCGCCGCCCGTTCCGGTGCAGGAGGGTGCTATATCGCCCTGCCGACCCGGGCCACCTCGGACGCCATGTTCGGCCGAACGCTCGAATGGGCTCGGCGGCTGCCGGACCGCCACTTGGACCGCGGAGCCCACAGCGTCGCCCTCTCCCACTCGAAGGCGTTCTCCAACCCTGGGTTCACCAAGCTCTTCCGCCGCGGCGAGCCGGTAGCCGTCGCTCAGGACGACGGCGGCGCGGACACCGAGCGGCGCTCTGCCCTGATCGCGCACTGGTGGATGGCCGGACGCAAGAAGACGATGCTCAACAGCTTCGTCGTCGGCACGGTCGACCAACTGCTGTTCGGCGCGTTGAAAGCGAAGCACCTGGCCATGCGCCACCTCGGGCTGGCCGGGAAGGTCGTCGTCATCGACGAGGCGCACGCCTACGACGTCTACATGGGCGTATACCTGGACATGGCCTTGGAATGGCTGGCCGCCTACAGGGTGCCGGTCGTCATCCTCTCGGCGACGCTGCCGGCCGGACGCCGCAGGGATCTCATGGCCGCTTATGAACGCGGTAGGAAAGGCCCTCCCGCACCGGTCGGTCGCCGGGCCCGCCTGGCGGCGGCCGCGATCGCCCCCCACCCTGAGCTGGAGGGCGACATCGGCTACCCGGTCGTGGTCACCAGCGGCTCCGACGGTCCGGCCCGTGTGTCCGGCATCGAGACCTCCGGCCGTTCGAACGCCGTCGAGGTGCGCACGCTCGACGACGATCCCACCGCGTTGATCGCGGCGCTCCGCGAAGAACTGGCCGATGGCGGCTGCGCCCTGGTCATCCACAACACCGTCCGCCGGGTGCAGGAGACCGCGGCATCGCTGCGGGCGGTGTTCGGCGAAGCGTCGGTGACCGTGGCCCACTCCCGTTTCGCCGGGCCGGACCGCGCCGACAAGGACGAGCTGCTGCGCAACCTGTTCGGTCCGCCCGGCAACGGCCACGAGCGGCCCGCCGAGCACATCGTGGTGGCAAGCCAGGTCGCCGAGCAGAGCCTCGACATCGATTTCGACGTACTCGTCACCGACCTGGCGCCCGTCGACCTGGTGCTGCAACGCACCGGCCGCGTCCACCGCCATCGACGGGAGGGACGATGCGGGACCCCGCGCTGCTACCTCACCGGCGCAGCGTGGGAAGCCGACGTGCCCGAACCGGTGCGCGGCTCGGTATTCGTCTACGGACGCTGGGCGCTGCTGCGCTCCGCGGCGGTGCTCCTGCCCTACGCGGCCGAAGGCAGGCCGCTCGAACTGCCCGGGGACATCGCGACGCTGGTCCAGCGGGCCTACGGAAGTGGAACGGTCGGGCCGGCCGAGTGGCAGGAGGCCATATCGGCGGCGCACCGGGAAGAGGCGTCGAAACGCGCCGACCAGGAAGATGGCGCCAAGAAGTTCCGGCTGCAAGCACCGCTGCTCGCCGGTACGCCGATCCTCGGCTGGCTGCAAGCGGGCAGCCCTTTCGACGACGAGGACAGCCCCGGCGGCCGGGCGATGGTCCGCGACATACCGGTCGACACCGTCGAGGTGCTCCTGATCGCCCGCCACGGCGACCGATTCACCACGCTCCCCTGGCTGAAACGGCATGGGGGAGCACCGCTGCCGACCGAGACCTGTCCTGCCGAACCGGTCGCCAAGACCGTCGCCGCCTCCACTTTGAACCTGCCGATCGAGCTGTCCGGCCAGGCCGTCATCGACGAGCTCGAAAGCCGACACGACTGGATCGGGGCCTGGCAGGAATCGCGAATCCTCGAAGGGCAGCTCATTCTCGACATCGACCTCGACCACGGCACCGAACTCGCCGGACACCGACTCGAATACGACCGACACGACGGATTGCGGGTGCAACGACTGTGACCCCCGACTTCAACCTCATCGACCGCCCATGGATACTCGCCCAGCGCTTCGACGGCACCGTGGAGACCGTCTCTCTCACCGGGCTGTTCACCGACGCGGCCGAGTACGCCCGTCTGGTCGGCGATCTGCCCACACAGGCGCTGCCGATCCTGCGTCTGGCGCTCGCGATCCTGCACCAGGCCACCGACGGGCCCGCCGATGAAACGGCCTGGAAGAAGCTGTGGCAGGCCGAGCGGCTCCCGGCCGAGGCGGTCGCCTCCTACCTGGAGGCTCACCGGCCCCGCTTCGATCTGCTCCATCCTCGGGCACCGTTCTATCAAGTGGCGGACCTGACCACGAAGCGGACCGAGATCGACCTGGCCGCGTTCATCGCCGATGTCCCCACGGGGAACCCGAAGTACACGACCCGTGCCGCCGAGGGCCTGGAACGGATCGGCTTCGGCGAGGCCGCCCGCTGGCTCGTCCACTGCCATGCCTTCGACCTCTCGGGCATCAAAGGCGCCGCCGCGGGCGATCCGCGAGCCAAGGGCGGGAAGAGCTACCCCATCGGCCCCGGCTCGCTCGGCCGCCTCGGCGCCGTCCACCCCGAGGGCGACAACCTCGCCCAGACGCTGCTGCTCAACCTGATCCCCGACCAGTTCCTCGTCAATTCCGGTGTGGACCTCGTCGAGGAGGACGTCCCGGTCTGGGAGCGGGAGCCCCACGGGCCCGCCCCAGAGGACCGTCGGCCCGAAAGCGCCCCCAAGGGCCTGCGTGACCTGTACACCTGGCAGTCGCGCCGGCTCCGCCTGGTCTTCGACGACGACGGCGTCACCGGTGCCCTCATCTGCCAAGGCGACCGGCTCGAACTGCGCAACCAGTTCGACATCGAGCCGATGACCGCGTGGCGTCGCAGCGAGCACCAGGAACGCCAACTGAAATCGAAGCAACCGGTCTACCTGCCGCGCCGCCACGACCCGGCCCGGAACGTCTGGAGGGGGCTCGCCGCCTCACTGCCCTCGCTCACCGGCAGCCACGTGAACGGCGATAAGTCCATCGCACCGCTCGCGTTCCGATGGATCGGCCACGCTCACCACAACCGGCTGCTCGAACGCGATCGGCGCGTCGACTACCACGTCAGCGGCATCGCCTACGGCACGCAGGAGGCGATCATCACCGATCTGATCGACGACCGACTCACCATGGCAGCAGCCGTCTTCGGCATCGGTGACCGCGAACTCGCCGTCACCGTCGACGCCGCCGTCACCGATGCCGAAGAGGCCGTCAAAGCCCTGGCCGGACTCGCCCGCGACATCGCTCGCGCCGCCGGCGACCGTGACAACGTCGAGGGGGCCGGCGCGACGGCTTCTGAGTCCGCCTACGCCGCTCTCGACACCGCCTACCGTGTCTGGCTGGCGGAACTGGGCCCGGACACGGACACCGATCAGGCCCGCGCCGACTGGCAGCGGACCGTTCGGGCCACAGTGATCGATCTCGCCTCGCAGCTGACGGCCGCAGGAGGCCCCGCCGCCTGGAGGGGCCGCAAGCACGGTGACCGTTTCCTCACCAGCGCGATCGCCCAGAACACCTTCCGCCGGAAGCTCTCCCGAACGCTTTCGCTCGCCGTCCCCGCCAAGCCGCTCTCAGAGGAGGCCGCTCGATGACCGAAGACGCCCATCCCGCACCGCAGCCCACGCGACCCCGCTACCGCAGACGCCGCGCGCCCTTGGGCGAGCATGTCGCCGCCGTCATCGCCGGTCTTCAGCGGCGCTATCGCGACGACGCGCCGGAGGCGATAGCGGTGCTGGCCCGGCTGCGCCGAGCCGTCAACGAAGCGCCCGGAGGCGCGAGCATACGGGAAGCCTGCCACTTGCCCGAGGAGGTGACACGGCACGAATATCTGCCCCAGGACGAACCCAGCTTCTCCGAGCAGGCATTGCACACCACCGTCACGCTCTGGGCGCTGCACCAGCAGTCACGTCGTGAGAAGCCCATGCACACCGGCGGCACGACCTTCGCCGCCGCGATCCGCCGCCTGGCCCTCGCGAGCCCGAACGAGGAGACCGTCTACCGGCGGTTCACCGCGCTGGGCACCGCGAGCACCTATAGCGAACTCACCTTCCACGCCAGGGGCATCGTCGCACAGCTCCGGGACGCCCAGATCGGTTTCGATTACGGCCTGCTCGCCGATGACCTGCGTACCTTCCAGCGCGGCATGGAGGCGTCGACGGGCCTGTCCGGCCCCGAGCGCGTGCGCGCCCTGTGGGGGCGCGAGTACTGGCGTATCGAGCCCGAATCTTCACCGACTGAGAACTCCAAGACCGCCGCTTCCTCTGACGAACAGGAATAGTCATGCGCCGCAGCATCATCGAAGTCCACGCTCTCCAGACCGTCCCTCCGGCCAACCTGAACCGCGACGACACCGGTTCGCCCAAGACCGCGCTCTTCGGCGGGCAGCGCCGTGCCCGCGTCTCCAGCCAGTCGTGGAAACGGGCCATCCGGCTCGACTTCCGGTCCACTCTCGATGACACCGATCTGGGGTGGCGCACCAAGCAGATCGTCGCCCTCGTCGCCGATCGCATCAAGGCCACCGCCCCTGAACTGGCCGACCAGGCCCGCGAACTGGCCGTCAAAGCCTTCAACGACGGCGGCATCAAGGTCAAGATCCAGAAGAAGGACGACGAGATCGAGGAATCGGGATACCTCGTTTTCCTCAGTCGTCACCAGGTGGACAACCTCGCGGGCGCGATCGTCGAAGCCGCCCGCGCCGGCGAGAAGCTCGAGAAGAAGGCCGCCAAAGCGATCCTCCACGACCGCCACTCGATCGACGTGGCCCTGTTCGGCCGCATGATCGCCGACGACGCCGCACTCAATGTCGATGCCGCCTGCCAAGTGGCCCACGCGATCAGCGTCCATCCCGTCGAGACCGAGTTCGATTACTTCACCGCAGTGGACGACCAGAAGGACCAGGACGACGAGACCGGCGCGGGCATGATCGGTACCGTCGAATTCAACTCGTCGACGCTCTACCGCTACGCCAACCTGGACGTGAACCTCCTGCGGCACAACCTCGGCGACGACGCCGCGACGGCCCGCGCGGCGGCGGCGTTCGTGCGCAGCTTCATCACCAGCATGCCCTCGGGGAAGATGAACACCTTCGCGAACCGGACCCTTCCCGAGGCGGTACTGGTGACCGTCCGCGACACGCAGGCGATCAACCTCGTCGGCGCCTACGAGAAGCCGATCATGGAAGTCGACGGCCGGATCGAGACGGCCTGCGAACTGCTCGCCGCGCAACTCGCCGAAATCGCCGAGACCTACGGCGAGGAGCCGGTCCGCACCTGGGTGGTGCGAGTCGGCGACCGCACCAAGGGCCTGGCCGAGACCGGTGAACAGGTCAGCCTGCAAGACCTGCTCGCGGGTATCGAAGCCGACGTGACCGAACGGATCGGCGCAGCCTGACATGCCCCAGAAGACACTCCTGCTGCGTCTGGCCGGACCCATGCAGTCATGGGGGACGTCCAGCCGTTTCACTCGCCGCACGACCGACTACGCGCCTTCCAAGAGCGGCGTGCTCGGGATGCTCGCCGCCGCCAAAGGCGTCCGCCGGTCCGAACCGCTCACCGAACTGCTCGGCGTGCGGTTCGGAGTGCGCATCGACCAGCCCGGCACGATGCTTCGGGATTACCAGACCTCGCGCTCGCTGAGCGACCCGAACGCCAGTGCGGCGCTCGCCGAACGCTTCTATCTGGCCGACGCGGTCTTCCTCGCGGCCGTCGAAGGCGGCGCGGCCTTGATCGACGGACTCGAAGCGGCGCTGCGACGTCCTCACTACCAGCCGTACCTCGGCAGGCGATCGTGCCCGCCGATGTACCCGATCCTCAGCGGCACGACGGACGAGCCCTTGGAGGACGCGCTCAACGACCACGAGTGGCTCGCCGCAGCGCACCACCGCCGCCGACACGGCGCCGAAGTGGGGCTCCAGGCCGTACGCGACGCGAGACCTCGGGAGCGCGGGGACTCGGTCCGTGACGAGCCGGTCAGTTTCGATCCCCGGCATCGCCGATACGCCTGGCGGGAAGTGGTGCGGTACACCGTGAGCGTCCGCAACCCCGACGCGGCCGCTCACGACCCGTTCGCGTTCTTCGGAGACTGACATGTACTTGAGTCGCTTTCGCTTCAATACCGCTCGCATGGGCGCCCGCCGCATCCTGGCCTCACCCCGGCACTTGCACGCGGCCGTGCTCCATGCCTTTCCCGAACCCGAGTTGCTGCAAAGCGACGAGGCGAGGATTCTTTGGCGACTGGACCGCGACTCCAGGCACAGCGCGTTGCTGTACATCGCCAGC
>JAJYSW010000137.1 GCA_021793335.1 Actinomycetes bacterium | reverse complement strand
CGGGAAGCGGCTGACGGTCGCGGTGGCCGAACTGCGAGCATGAACCTCACCGCTTCCCGAAGCAAACAACACAGCGGGAAGCGGCCGATGATCGCAGTAACCGAACTGCGAACATGAACACCACCGTCCAAATGAATAGACGCCGAGAGCGCGGCGGACCCGATTGAGAAGCCGCCAGGGTCCGCCGTGGCTCCGCGACACGGCTCAGCAACGCCGGCTCCCCTGTCAATGCCGCGCTGAGCCGACCGCCGCCCGGTCGAGGTTTGAAGGGTTTCCTCGACCGGGCGCTTTCGTGTCTCTTCACAGTGGCACGCGGAGTGGTGTGGCAGGCGGGAGCCGCTTGCCGCTCATAGTCCGCCGGGGCCGATCGGGGTCCGAGCGATGGTCTGAGGCGGCCGCCCTGCCCCGGCCGCCGTCCGGACCGGTCCGCTTCTCTCGTCACACTTCCAGGACTCGACCGCATTCGCCGCATTCGGGCGGCTTCTGGCGCGGCACCTCCACGAATTCCTCGGCCACGATCCACAGCCGCCAGGAGTGGTCGTCCCCTTTGATCACGGTGATCGAGGTGATGTCGTCGCGGCTCGGCCGCTCCAATCCCCACTGGATGTCCAATGGCGTCTGGTGTTTTGCGAGCTTCACTTCACGGCCTTTGAGGTAGTACCCGGCCCGCGAGTACACCAGCACTCGCTGCTCTCCGTGCTCTCTGGGCACCGGCTCGGGGCGCCGCCCATTGATGAACGCGTGGTACTCGGTGTGCAGCTGGCGGGCGATCTGCTGCAATGGCACCGACGAATACTCCTTGACCCACCGGTTCGCCGGCTGGTTCTTCCATTTGGTCAACTTCGCGGATATCTCGGCGTACGTCATCTTCCGGTGTCGGCGCCGCCACTCGTTCTGGAACACCACTAGCGACCAGTTGTAAACGGCCCTAACCGCTTCCATAGTCTCATCGAGGTTCCGCCTTTGTTCGGCGTCCGGCGTGAACGTATACTCGTATCCGCGTTTCACCAAGTGCGTCATGGGCTTCGTCAAATCCACCACCTTTTGATAGCAGATGATTACGCACCGACACGTGTTCCTCACCTCATCGGCGTGTCCGCCCGCCGTGCCGCTGGTTAAGCTCTGGCGGTGACCATCGAGCTCGACGCCTCGCTGATCGCCCTCCTGGTGGCCGCCGCCCTGTTCGCGGGCTGGGTCGACGCGGTCGTCGGCGGTGGCGGGCTCGTGCAGCTGCCCGCACTGCTCGTCGCGTTCCCCCACACACCGGCCGTGGCCCTGTTGGCCACCAATAAGCTCGCATCGATCTGCGGCACCTCGGTCTCCGCGATCACTTACGCCCGCAGGATCAAGCTCGAACACCGGCTCCTGTGGCCCACCGTCGCGCTCGCGCTGGCGGGGGCAGGTGCCGGAGCGGCGACCGCCTCGGCCGTCTCCTCGCAGGCGCTGAAACCCATCGTCATCGCAGTCCTGGCCTCCGTGCTCGTCTTGGTCATGGCGCGGCCCGAACTCGGCATCGAACCGCAGCCGAAGCTGCGCACCCCGCACCGGGCAGCGGCGGTCATGCTCGTGTGCGGCGTCGCCATCGCCTGCTACGACGGGCTGATCGGCCCGGGAACGGGCGTCTTCCTGTCGGTGGCGTTCACCGTGATCCTCGGTTTCGACTACGTGACCGCCGCAGCCCACACGAAGGTCGTCAACGTCGCCACCAACTTCGGCGGGCTCGCGGTCTTCGCCGTACAAGGCCATGTCTGGTGGCCGCTCGGTATCACGATGGGGCTCGCGACGATGGCCGGCGCCTGGATCGGCGCCCGTACCGCGATCGCCAAGGGCTCGGGCTTCGTCCGCGCCATCCTGGTGATCACGGTCCTCGCGCTCCTCGCCCGTCTCGGCTGGGACGTGTGGGTCTCCTGACGCGGCCGGGAGCGGAGCGGCCGGCGGGACCCCGCGGACGGCGCGGAACCGCTACGCTCGCCGGATGAGCAGCGCATCGATTTCCAGTACCGTCACCCGCCTCCGATCCCACTACGCGAGCGGCCGGACCAAGCCGATCCCGTGGCGAATCGCGCAGCTCAAAGGGCTTGAGGCGATGCTCAAGGAGGCCGGCGAGGAACTGGCCGAGGCGCTGCGCGCCGATCTGGGCAAGGCGGCGCCCGAATCGTTCCTCAGCGAGATCGATTTCGTCACCGCCGAGGTCCGGCGGATGCGGGGACGCCTGCGGTCGTGGTTTCGGCCCGAGCGGGTCCGCACACCGCCGCATCTTCAGCCGGCGAAATCGTACCTGCTGCGAGAGCCGCTCGGATTGGTGCTGGTGATCGGGCCGTTCAACTATCCGGTGCAGCTGACGCTGGTGCCGCTGGCGGGGGCACTGGCGTGCGGCAACGCGGCGATCGTGAAGCCTTCGGAATCATCGCCCCGGACTTCGGCGACATTGGCGCGGCTGCTGGGCCAGTACCTCGACCCTGAAGCGGTCGCCGTCGTGGAGGGCGGGCCGGAGACGACATCGTCGCTGCTGGCCGAGCGGATGGACCACATCTTCTTCACCGGGTCGGCCCGGGTGGGGCGGATCGTCGCGAAGGCGGCGGCGGAGCATTTGACACCGGTGACGCTGGAGCTGGGCGGGAAGTCCCCCGTGATCGTCGAGCGGGACGTGGACCTGGCGGTGGCGGCACGGCGGATCACGTGGGCGAAGTTCATGAACGCCGGGCAGACATGCCTCGCACCCGATTACGTGATCGCGCTGGACGGCGTCGGCCCGGATTTGGAGCGGCACCTGGCCGAGGCGGTGCGCGAGATGTACGGGCACTCACCGGCCGACAGCCCCGACTACGGGCGGATCGTCGACGAGCGGTCCTTCGATCGTTTGAGCGCGTACCTGAGCGAAGGCCGCCTGGTGTGCGGGGGCGGCTACAACCGCGAGACGCGGTACATCGCACCGACAGTACTGGCCGATGTGGACGCTGGAGACGCGGTGATGGCCGAGGAGGTCTTCGGGCCGGTCCTACCGATCCTGACGATGGCGACTCTCGACGAGGCGATCGCCCACGTGAACGCCGGGGAGCAGCCGCTCGCGCTGTACGCGTTCACGAATTCGGAGGCCACGAGGAGAAGGCTCCTGACGCGGACCTCGTCGGGCGCGATCGGGTTCAATGCGCCGATGGCGCACATCGACGTGCCGGGGCTGCCGTTCGGCGGCGTCGGTGCCTCGGGCATCGGTGCGTACCACGGGAAGTGGTCAATCGAGACGTTCAGCCACACGAAGGCGGTATTCGATAAGCCGCTCGCCCCGGACACGATGCAGGTGGTCTATCCGCCGTTCACGTCGATGAAGGAGAAGATCATGCGGCGGCTGCGCTACTGATCTCGTCGTTTCGGGGTCTGGCCGGTCATGGGGCCTCAGACCGGCTCCGGCGAGGGTGCCGTCGATGAGTTCGGTGCGGGTTCGCATGTGGCTCGGGTGCGCTCGTACGAGGGCGAGGCGAGGTCCGGTGCCTTCGACCGGGTTGTGTTCGGGCGCGTAAGACGGGCGCTGGTAGACACGCGGCCGGGGCCGGGCGGCGATCAGCTCGCGCATCGCTTCGAGCGGTGCGCGTTGCGGTGATCCCAGACCGGGGCATTCGGTCCATCCGGGGCCCGGTGGGCCGCATCGAGCAGTGCGGCGAACACCGCCGCGGCTTCCCATCCGAACCGCCTCGCGCTTCGCCCGCGCGACGGCATTCAAACCACCGCCATCTCCGCGCCTCGCGCAGGAATCAATGAACACGAAGCGAAATGGGCACGCCATCAGACCCCCAAAACACAAGGTCAGTAGCGGCCGGCGCGCTCCTCAGGGGCTCTCACTCGCGAGGTGCTCGTTGAGGCGCCCGAGCAGGGCGAAGAATCGCCGCCGCTCCTCCTCGTCGAGGGGGGCGAGGATGCGCTCGTTGATCTCGGCGGTGACGCGGTCGAGTTCCTCCAGACGGGCCCGGCCGGCCTCGGTCATGGTGATGATGTTGCGGCGCTTGTCCTCCGGGTCGGGGCTGCGTTCGATATAGCCGCCGGCGGCGAGCTCGTTGAGGGCGGCCACGAGGTCCGAGCGGTAGATTCCGGTGCGGTCGGCGATCCGGGCCTGGCTGCCGGGCCCCGACTCGTCCAGGGCGGCGAGAATCCCGAAGTGCCATCGGTGCGCGCCGACGGAGGCGAACGCGCCTTGGGCGAGGCGGGCGGCCTGCGCGGCGGTCATGCCGAGCAGGCGGGCGGCCTGGTGCCGGAACCGCTCGGGCATCTGCTCACCGTGGTCGAAGCGCAGGCCGTTGCCGTGTTCCATGAGCTCACTCTACCGTCGTTTGCGTTAGCGACACTAACGGTGTAATTTAGTTAGTGACATAAACGTTAATATCTCTAATGAATTGAAGGAGACCCCGTGTCCGGAACCGACGCCCTGCTCCGCGATCTCGCCGACCGCGCCGAACTGGCCGATCTGGTCGCGCGCCACAGCCTCTGGCTCGACGAGGGCCGCTGGGACGAGACCGACCGCATCTTCACCGAGGACGTCGCCATCGCCTCCCTCCACGGCGATGCCCGCGGCATCGAGGCGATCATCGCCATCGCACGTAAGGGCCACGACAAGTACGTCCGCACCATGCACTGCAAGTCGAACGTGGTCACCGAGATCGACGGCGACACCGCCACGGTCCGCGCACACGACATCGCCGTCTTCCTCATCGACGACGCGACCGAGGCCCTCGCCGCCGGGATCCACCGTTACGGCGCGCGCCGCACCGCGCACGGCTGGCGCTTCTCCAGCCTGGAGGTCACCCCGGTCGCGCTCACCGCGGCGATCGACCGGGCCGCACTCCCCCTCCCCGCCGGAAAGGCATGACCATGCGCGCCGTCGGCGTCCCCGGCCACCATATAGCCTATGTGGACGAATGTACCGCCGGGCCCACCGTCGTGCTCCTGCACGGCAACCCGACCTCTTGCGCATCTGGTGCGGCGGGCTCCCCCGCCCGTCCGGCTCGGTCCGTGTCCCGCTCCTGACCTCATCGGCACGGGCGAGCCTGGCAGGCCCGCCCTCACCTACCGCTTCACCGACCACGCCGAGGGCCTCGACGCCTGGATCGAGGCCCTCGGCCTCGGTGAAGCGGTCTTCGTGTTACGACCGGGCCGGCTCGCCCGATTGCGATTGGGCCGCAAGGCACCCTGGACGCACCAGGGCGGTCGCGGTCATGGAGACGTTCCGGCGGCTGCACACCCCCGGCGCGGGCGAGCAGATGGCTCTGAAGGAGAACCGGTCCATCGAGAGCGTCCTGCACGCCACCAATACCGGCGTCGCCGACGCCGGAGTCGCGGCGCCCGCTGTCGCAGCCGCCGAGCGAGATCCCGCTCGGCGGCGAGCCCGCCGACATGGCCGAGCGCTTCACGGCCCATGGCGAGTGGATGGCCGCCGCGCCGGAGATGCCGAAGCCCTGCTGACCACCGGGCCCGTGCAGAGATCGTCTCCACCACGGTCATCGCCCGGGCGAGGGAGCGCGCTGCGGGGCTTGAACTCGCCGATATCGGCAGGGTGGGCCACCATGCAACCGGAGGGATGCCCCGGGGCGATCGGCGATGCGGCGGCCGGTCTCCTCGAACGCCCGGCGTGAAAGGAAACTGGCGGGAAAGGAAAGAGGCCCTGGTCGACGTCACCGCCGACCAGGGCCCATACCCCTCGAAGACAAGCGGGTTCGCCGCATCGGGCGCAGCGGCCAGGACCGGCATCGAACCGGATCGGTGCCCCCGCAGGCAACTGGCCTTCGGCCGCCTCTCGGCGGTCCGGGCAGAACTCTATCAGACACCGGCACACGCCCTCACCCAGCCTGCCTGACGCTATCCCAAGGCCCGCAAGGAGGTACAGCTTGATCACCCTCGTAATAAATCCTTTTTGGAACGTAACACGGCGGCGGCCGCTGACGCCCCGGCGACCTCATGCGGGCTTCCTCTGACCATATTTACAAGTATTTAAATATATGAAATGCTGGGTTTGCCCGTCTCCGTCGTTCGCGAGGCCATAGAGCGCCGCTTCCACACCTCCGGCGGCCGGCGGACCCCGCCCGGTCCGGGCGGCGCGGAACCGGCGGGCCGAGCGAAAGGACCAGCATGCGAACCGCTTGGAAGGCCACCCTGATCGGCGCCATCGCCACGCTCACGGCGGCGACGGCCGTCGCACCCGCCCAGGCCGCGCCGCCGACCTTCGTCAACGGAGCCCCGATCACCACGACCGACGGCACCCTCATGCACGCTCATGGCGGCGGCGTCATCGAGGACGGCGGCTACTACTACATGGTCGGCGAGCAGCGAGTCAGCGGCGGGCACCTGTTCAACGCCGTCTCCATGTACCGCTCGACCGACATGGTCGACTGGACCCACGCGGGCGACATCCTCACCAGGGACTCGCATCCCGAACTCGATCCGGCCAACATCGAGCGACCCAAAGTGATCTACAACGCCGAATACGACCATTACGTCATGTGGGCGCATAAGGAGAACGGCTCGGACTACGGCGATGCCGAAGCGGCCGTGGCCGTATCGGACACCATCGACGGCGACTACACCTACCGGGGCTCCTTCCGCCCCCTCGGCCACATGTCGCGAGACCAGACCGTCTTCGTCGACGACGACGGCGCCGGCTACCTCATCTCGGCCGCCCGAGAAAACTACGACCTGCACATCTACCGACTCACCGACGACTATCTCGACGTCGAGGAATTGCTGTACTCCTTCGACGGCGACCATCGCGAGGCCCCGGCCGTCTTCGAACGGGGCGGCGTCTACTTCCTGGTCACCTCCGGGGCGACCGGCTGGAACCCCAACCAGGCGAAATACGCCACCACCACGAACTTCCCGAACGGGCCCTGGAGCGGTTGGCGGAATCTCGGCGACGGCACCACCTACGATTCGCAGCCGACGCACGTGCTCGAAATCAGCGGCTCTCAGGAGACGTCCTACATGTACATGGGCGACCGGTGGGCCGGCGCGACCGGCGGCACCCCCAACGAGTCGACCTACGTGTGGCTGCCGCTCCGATTCCCCTCCGCCGACACCGTGTCCATGGACTGGCATCCCCAGATCTCGATCGACGCCCGAGCGGGCGTCATCGAAGGCGTCGCCGGAGCGAGCACGACGATGGTGGCCCGCCACTCCGGCAAATGCGCCGACGTCGTCTCCGGCTCGACCGCCGACGGCACCCAGATCATCCAATACGCCTGCAACGGCGGCGGCAACCAGCAGTGGCTGCTTCAAAGTTCCGGCGGCGGCTACCACCAGATCATGTCGTGGAGCTCGGGCAAGTGTCTGGACGTCGACGGCGCCTCAACGGCCGACGGCGCCCAGATCATCCAATGGCCGTGCAACGGCGCGTCGAATCAACAGTGGGAGCTGCGCGACGTGGGCGGGGGCCACGTCCAGCTCGTCGCCGGGCACTCCGGCAAGTGCATCGATGTGGTCGGAGGCTCCACGGACGATTCCGCGCGGCTCAAGCAGTACACATGCCATTCGGGCGCCAACCAGCAGTGGGCCCTGTGATGCCGCGGCCGCCTGCTCACTGCCGAGAGACGTTCACCGAGCGCGCGTGCCGATGGACCGCGGCCCGCACAGGCGGCGACGCTTCGCCCAGGGACGTGCTCGGAGGCGGCTCCGAGCGGCACGAGGGGACGTTCCGAGAGCCCCTGTTCGGGGCCTCACCGCTGCGTCCTGTTCGGTGTCGAGCTTCAGTGGCACCCGCTGTATCGCCTGGCAGACAGGAGTGTTCCGGCTTCGAAGCATGACTGGTAAACTGGCTGGTCACACCGTTTTCGACAGGTCTGGTGACTCGGCTCGCCCTTCGTCTTGCCGATCCCGACGACGGCGAGCCGACCGGTCACGGCGATACTCTGCTTCTCCCCCTGTGGAGCTCGGGGAGGCCCCCACCGGCCTCCCCGAGTCTTCCCACCAAACAGAACAAAGTCTGCACCCGCGGCGGCCGTCTCTAGCGGAAACGCGCGGTGTAGATGTCGCCGTCGCGCACCCAGGCCAGCTGGAGCGACGCGAGCATATCGTCCACGATCGCCTCGTCAGGCAGCCCGTACAGCTTGCCGACGCTGCGGCCTCGGTAATGCCACAGCAGTCCCCCCTGGACCTGCCGAGCATCGGCGAAGTGCTTGCCGCATGAGCGGTCACACCGGTATATCGCCTGGCCACTCCTGTCATATTCGATCGCCATGACCTGTTGGCACATAGAGCTTCGCAGCTTTCCTGCTGCGGCCGCCTGTAGCAACGTCTGGGTCTGAAGACGTTCCACCATGGCACCCCAACCCCTCTCCGGGTGACGATCGAGACCTGCCGGAGTGCGGCCCGGCACGCTCGGTAACGACGTAGCGAGATTCGGTTGTGCGATGCAGGCCGCTCGGCAACGAAGGCGGTTGCCGCCCAAGGAGACCGATGACACGGCCCCTTGGACGGGTTCCACCGAGCAGCGCGCCGAACGCCGGTTAGCGGATCTTGAGTCTGCGATCACGATCGCACATCCCAAGCCGAAGTGTCTATGTGCAGTATCACATTCATCCTAGCATGCATCCACACGAGGCAGATGCACGTGCAT
>JAJYSW010000136.1 GCA_021793335.1 Actinomycetes bacterium | reverse complement strand
ATCGTCCTCGTGGACCATTCTGCCCAGGCACAGGTCCAGGCCGAAGCGGCGCAGGACGCGCAGGCGGGCGGTGAGCCGGTGGATCTCCTGGTCCCGGTCCAGCGCCTCCTGTCCGTGCCCGCCGGGTGCCTTGCGGGCGGCGTCGAGGCGTTCGGACAGGCCGCGGATCGTCTGCTCCAGGTGCGTCGCGATGGCGGCGAAGTGCCGTTCGTCGTCCGCGATCAGCTTCGGGTCGTTCTTGGCGGCGCGCTCGCCGGGGAGGTGGAAGGCGTCGGCGTTCATGGCGGTGTCACCTCACCGGGCCAGGTCGAGCAGTAGCCGCGCGGCCACGGTCGCGCCGTCGGGTCGCATCCGCTCGGCCAGGGCCTCCGCTCGGGCACGGGTCTGCGGGGCCAGGGCCGTCTCGATCGCGGCCGAGAGGGATGCGAACGTCGGCGTCCCTTCGGGGGTCGCACCGACGCCGAGGTCGGCCACGCGCTCGGCCCAGTACGGCTGGTCGGCGATCTGGGGCACCACGACCTGCGCCGCACCGGACCGGGCGGCCGTGGTCGTCGTGCCCGCGCCGCCGTGGTGGACGACGGCGGCCACTCGGCCGAACAGCGCGCGGTGGTCGGTCTCGCCCACGGCGAAGCAGTCGTGGTCGTCGGTGTCGATCAGGCCCAGGTCGGCCCAGCCGCGGGAGACGAGCAGGCGGCGGCCCTGTGCGCGGACCGCGGAGGCGGCCGCCTCCGCGGTGCCCTTCAGGACGTGGACGGGCATGCTGCCGAAGCCCACGTACACCGGTGGTTCACCGGCGTCCAGGAACGCCTCCAGCTCGTCGGGGAGCGGGCGTTCGTCAGGCAGGGTCCATGCGCCGGTCTGCACGACGTCGTATCCGGGGGTCTGCGGCCACGGTGCCAGGATCGGGTCCGCGGCCAGCCAGGGGCGGTCGGTGAAGATGTGGCCGCGGACGTCGTCCACCGGCGGCAGGCCCATCGCGGCCCGGTGCTCGTTGAGCGGCCCGCCCATCATCGCGTTCACGTTCTCGGCGTCGATCTCCCACAGCACTCGGTTGTCGGTCTCGCCCGGCGGGAACGGCCTGCCCGGTCGCGGGTGGGGCGCATGATGCGGGGAGGGCAGGACGCGCGGCTGGAAGGCCGCGAACACGTAAGGGATGCCGACCCGTTCGGCCACTTCGCGTGCGCCGGCCGGGCCCAGGCCGGTCGCCAGGAGCGCATCGCAGTCCGATGCCGCTTCAAGCATGCCGAAGCGCATCGCGACCAGCTCGGCCGAGATCAGGCGGGCCGCGTCCTTCGAGCCGGGCTTCACCTTGGCCGTCAGTTCGCGTGCGGTGGGGCCGGCGGGCACCGGTGAGGCTCCGACGCTTTCGATCAGCGCCGTGAATTCTTCGTCCGGCGGCGCGCATATGCGCACTTCCGCTCCCAGTGCCCGCAGCGCCGCCGCGAGTCCGACGAGGGGTTCGACATCTCCGCGCGACCCGTAGGTCGACAACAGCACGCGCATTCCGTGCCTCCCGATTCTGAGGTTCCCTGGTTTCGGACGGCAATTCTGCAACGGACGTATTCCTTCCGAATCGCCCCGGGGTGCACGATGCCGAGATCGGCGGCTCGTATACTGGAGGCAAAGGGAAGGGCCCAACACCGTTTCCTTAAGCTGCAATCCCCGAACCTTGAAGCCTTACACCAGGCTCTCTGCCAGCGGCTTTGCTTCAGCGGTGCTCGCCTGAAGATCCTTAAGGAAACGGTGTTGAGGGAAGGGCCGACCCTTCACCACGAAGCGGTTCAGGCTCGCACGGGAGCCTCCGGTTCATTCCCTTCGGCCGTTTCCCTTCTCCCTTCGTTCCAGTGCTCGGCCAGTCCCGTCGAGTCGAGGGATCGGCGATGGCCTTCGCCCATTCACCGTTCCCCATCGGGACTCGTTCCGGTCTGTTCGGCGCATTCCCTGCCGCATCTCCCTCCCTACTGATACTGAATTCCGATCAGTCCACCATGTATTCCGCAGAGAGCCCTTGGATTAATCCACAGTGATGCGTCTATTGCGGCGCATCGGAGGCCGCATCGAGTCCGAGTCGGCGGTCTCGTCCGATGCGGGAGGACACCGGGCAGGCGCGGGCCACAGCACCGCTCCGCCATGCTCCGAGGCCGCCCTCGTCGAGGCCCCGGGCGCAAGTTCCCGTTCCGTGCAGCGAGCAGGCCTTGTCACCGGCGGCGGGGCCGTCTCGCGGCCGCTCGGCGTAAAGTCGTTGGACTCGCCGGGTGCGGCCCTGTTAGATCACAGAATGTCCATCTTGTTGAGCACGCCGGACGTCGACGGCCTTGAAGCGGTCGTGCGGGCGCTGGCGGAGTGGCAGTACGAAGGGGCCCCGCTGCAACTGCATTCGGGGGACATCGGATGGTATTGGCAGTTCGGCCCGGAGAGGACCGCCGAGGCGGTGCGAACGTGGAGTCGCCGGGGTCGCATCCTGGGAGTCGGTCTGCTCGACGGCCCCGATCTGGTGCGCTTGGCCATCGATCCGAAGGAGCGAGAGGACGAAGCGCTCGCCCGGCGGATGGCCGAGGACCTGACGCGGCCCGACCGTGGCGTCCTACCGGCGGATGAGGGCAGTGTCGAAGCGCTCTGGAAGGGCCGGTTCCGGGAGGTGCTGCGGGAAGAAGGTTGGGAACCGGATGATCCGTGGGTCCCGATGATCCGTGACCTGAGCGAACCGGTGGAGGCCTGCGGCCTGCGGATCGAGGTGGCGGGCCCCGAGCGAGTCGAGGACCGGGTCGCGGTGCACCGCGGGGCGTTCACCGGGTCGAAGTTCAGCGCAGCACGATGGCGGGCCGTGGCCGCCGGGCCGGTGTACGCCGACGCCCGATGCCTCATCGGGTACGACGACCGCGGCGATGCGGTCGCGGGCACGACCGTCTGGTCGGCGGGTCCGGGGAGGATCGGCATGCTCGAACCCCTGGGCGTGCACGGCGATCATCAGGGACGGGGTCATGGCAGGGCGATTGCGGTCGCCGCCGCAGCGGCCCTGCGTGACATGGGCGCGTCCAGTGCGACGGTGTGCGCCGAAGGTTCCAATACCGCGGCCGTCGCCACCTACCGTGCGGCGGGATTCCTGCCGCGGCCCGCGGTGCCGGACCTGCGTCGGATCGGCCGGCAACCCGGTTGAAGGTTCGGCGCGGCGGCGGCGACAGCGGGTTGTCGCCGGTAGGGGGTCCGTCGAGCGGCCGCTTGCCGGCGGCGTCGCCGGGTCGGCCGCGAGGGCGCTGATGACGGGTGCCGGGTCTCGCTGCGGGCCGACGGGGCCGAGCCGGGCGCACTCGGATCGGTTTCGCGGACGCGGGTTGCGGCGAGGACGGCATGGGCGAGCATGCTCCAGTGGTGCCGGGCGCGGCCCTCGGTGCGGGCCCGATCGCCGTCCCGGCCCGCACGGGAGCAGAGGCGCCGGTTCGGCGTTGCACCCGGGCGGGTGCAACGCCGATCGGGCCGCCGCGGCGGTGCCGGTCCCCCGGTCCGCCCTCGCCGTGGCCGCTACCCTTCGAGGTAGGAGTCGTCGATGTACGCGGCGGGGTCGAAGTCCGAGATGTCGTTGCCGGAGACGGCGTTGCTGATCTCGGCGATGTTGACCAGGCCCTCTTCCTTGCTCGACAGGTCGGGCGAGAAGATCTCATTGGCGTGGATGAACTCGAACGCCGCGCGCGCCGCAGGCTCGTCCACGCTGGAGTACTCCTGGAGCACGCGCACGGATTCGTCCTCGTTGGCCTCGTCGGCGAAGAACTTCGCGCCCTCGGCCATGCCCCGGTTGAGCGCGGTGGCCGCCTCCTTGTTCTTCTCGGCCCAGGGCCGGTTCACGATCAAAGGCGTCTCCAGCCAGTACTGGTCGTACCAGCCGAGCATCGTCGCGCCCGCCTCCTCGGCGATGGTGTCGAACGGCGGGATGAGCAGCGCGCCCTGCACCTGCCCGTTCTCCATCGCCACGACGCGGTCCGAGGAGTTGGCGATCGCCACCGGGGTCAGCGAGTCCGGGTCGACCCCCGCCTCCTGGAGCATGTAGACCAACAGCTCGTAGGTGCCGCCCTCGACCGCACCGGCGGTGACCTGCGCTCCCGCCAGGTCGGTGATCGTCTCGATGCCGGGGGCGCCGTACAACCGCAGCGCGGCCTTCTGGAGCAGGGTGCCGGTGATGGCGATGGGCGCGCCCTCGTCGACGGCGTTGATGACGTTATCGCCCAGGGCGATGCCCGCATCGGCCGAGCCGGAGGCGACCGCCTGCACCAGAGCACTGGAGTTCTGGACCTGGATGTCTTCGACTTCGACACCCGCATCCTCGTAGAATCCCTGGTCCTTGGCGATGGCGTGCAGCCACTGGAGCGATCCGGGACCGAGGACGGCGATCCTCGCCTTGGAGCCGCCCGAGTCGCCGCCATCGTCGCCGCAGGCGGCCAGCGGCGCGGCCAGCGCCAAGGGGATCGATGCGGCGAGCAGACTTCGACGTGTGGTCATGTCGTTCCTTTCACATGGTCGTTCGGCGGTGAGGTCAGGCCAGTCCGAGACTGCTGCGGACCTCGTCCTCGATCAAGGACCAGATATGGTCGACGATCTGTCCGAACTGAGGGGTTCGTTTCAAGGGGAGTTCACGGGGCCGTTCGAACGGCACCGGAACGATTTCACGGACGGTGCCCGGCCGGGCCGACAGGACCACGACCCGATCGGCCAGGTAGACCGCCTCGTCGATCTGGTGGGTCACGAAGACCACCGTCTTGCGATCGGCCGACCAGATCCGCAGCAGCTCGGCTGACATGATCTCCCGAGTCTGGGCGTCCAGGGCCGCGAACGGCTCATCCAGCAACAGCACCGCCGGATCGACGGCCAGCGCCCGGGCGATGTTGACACGCTGACGCATACCACCGGACAACTGCCGCGGATACTGCTTCTCATGGCCCGCCAGACCGACGAGTTCGAGCTGCCGCATGGCCGCCTTGCGCGCGGCGGACCGGCGCATGCCTTTGAGGGTCAGGCCGTAGGCGGCGTTGTCGACCACGGTCGACCAGGGCAGGAGGTTGTCGCTCTGGAAGACCATGGCCTGGTCCGGGCTCGGCCCGGTCACCGGGACGCCGCCGGAGGTGATGGTGCCTCCGGTGGGCTTCAGCAGCCCGTCGAGCAGCCGCAGCAAGGTCGACTTGCCCGAGCCCGAGGCACCGACGACGCAGACGAACTCGCCGGGTTCGACGGTCAGGTCGACGCCTTCGAGCGCCACCACCGGTTCGCGGCGCGGCGGATGGAACACCAGGTCGACGTCTTCGACGACGATGCGTCCGCTCTCGTTGCCGGTCGCTGTCATGAGTCCTCCCTCCAGGGGGCGAGTCGTTTCTCGAGCGCGGTGAGGCCGATCGAGGCGAGCAGGCCGAGGAGCCCGAGCACCACGACGTAGCCGAGCAGGCGCCCGGTCTGGTAGGACTGCGCGGCGGCGGCGATGGCGAAGCCGACGCCGGCGATCGCGCCGAAGAACTCCGCGACGATCACACCGACCAGGGCCCGCGCGAAGGCCACGCGGACGCCGCTGACGAGGAACGGCACCGAATGGGGAATGGTCACCGTCTTGAGCACCTGCACGCGCGTGGCCCCGTAGGAACGGGCGGTCTCGACGAGGTTCGGCTCGGCACTGCGCAGTCCGGCGTCGGTATTGGTGATGACCGGGAAGATCGCCATGAGGATCACGATCGCGACCTTGCTGGCGATGCCGAATCCCAGGCCCGCGGTGAACAGGGGCGCCAGGGCCACGATCGGCAGCGAGTACATGGCCGTCAGGATCGGGTCGAGGGTCTGGCGGACGGGTTTGGAGCCGGCCAGGATCGCGCCGATGAGGAAGCCGCCGAAGACCGCGAGGGGGAACGCGATCGCCAGTTCCAGCAGGGTCGTGGCGAGGTTCTCGGCGAACGAGCCGTCGGCGATCTCCTCGGACAGGGCCGAGACGACCTCGGTGAACGGCACGATCAGGAGCCGGTTGTCGATCAGGTACAGGGCCGCGACCTGCCACACGACCAGGAACAGCGCGAGCGACAGGACCAGTCGGGTCACCGAGGCGCCGCGGGTCGCGCCGCCGAGCCATGCGAGGAATCCGCCCCGTCGTGGTGCCGCGCTCATCGAACGGCTGCCGTCCGGTCGTCGCGGCGGCTCTGGGTGCCGGTGCCGGGCGCGCCCGTGACCGCGCCGTCGGCGAAGACCGTGCGGCCTCCGACGAAGGTGCGCACGGGCATCCCGGTATAGGTCTGGCCCGCGTAAGGGCTGTAGCCGATCTTGCTGAGCACTTCGGCGTCTTCGACGGTGGCCGTGCGCGCCCGGTCGACCAGGACGAGGTCGGCGTCGGCGCCGACGGTGACGGTGCCCTTGCCCGCGACGCGGAAGATCCGTGCCGGTGCGGTCGAGGTCAGCTCCACGGCCCGTTCGAGCGTCAGCTTGCCCCGGTGGACGGCGTCGAGGACCATTCGGGCACAGAATTGGGCCGAGGGCGTGCCGGTGTTCGCCTTCCAGCCGTCGGTCCAGCCCGGTTCCTTCTCTTCGCGGGTGTGCGGGGCGTGGTCGGTCGAGATCAGGTCGAGGGTGCCGTCGCGCAGCCCGTCCCAGAGGGCTTCGACGTGGTGCTCGTCGACCCAGTACGACAGGGCGTAGGAGCCGAGCCGCTCGATGTTCTCCCAGCGGTGGCCGAGGAACAGCGCCCACGGGTTGACCTCGGCGCTGACGGCTTGGCCGCGGGCCTTGGCCTGGGCGATCAGTTCGACGCTGCGTTCGGTCTGGACGTGGAGCAGGTGCAGGCGCACCCCGGTGGCCTCTTGGAGGCGCAGCAGGGTGGCGATGGCGCTGTCCCAGATGAGGCCGTTGTGCGCGGCGTACGCCTTGGCGTAGGCCAGGGCGTCGCGTTCGCCGCGGTCCCAGTAGCCGCGTTCGATGTGGTCCATGAGCGCCTGGTCGTGCGGGTGGACCATGAGCGGCACGTCGGCTGCGACGCAGGCTTCCATGATCGCCATGAGTTCGCCGTGGTCGTGGACGCCGATGCCGGGCATGTGCGGGTAGTCGCGGCCGGTGTCGACCACCATGAACACTTTGAAGGCCGCGATGCCCATGGCCGCGAGGGCGGGGATCTGCTCGACGTCGGTGCCGGCGGCGTTGACGTTCCAGTTCACGATCGCCGAGCGGCGGTACAGCTCGAACATCGCCTCCAGGGTCGCGGCGTCGTTGGGCACGGGGTGGACGTTGGGCATCGCGAAGGTGGTGGTGATGCCTCCGGCGGCGCAGGCGGCGGTGGCGGTGGCGATGTCCTCTTTGTGGGTGAAGCCGGGTTCGCGGTGGTGGCTGTGGACGTCGATGAGTCCGGGCATGAGCGTCAGGCCCGCCGCGTCGACGGTCTCGGGCGCTTCGAGTGCCTCACCGGGCTGGGTGAGGGCGGCGATCCTGCCGTCGCGGATGCCGATGTCAGCGGTGTAGGTGCCGGTCGCCGTGGCGACCTCCGCGCCGGTGATGACGGTGTCGAAGACCATTGTCAGTGCTCCTAGCTGGCATATCCGGGTGTGGTGTGCGGGCCCTGCCCTGAAACGCTATATGCATGATGTGCTAGAACTGAAGTCATGAGTGATACGAATTCCGTATCAGGTGATGTTGCTTTCAGGGACCTTCAGACGTTCGTCTCGGTGGCGACGACGGGCAGTTTCCGTTCGGCGGCCGAACGGATGTACACCTCTCAACCGGCTGTGTCGCGCGCCATCGCCCGCTTGGAGCGAGCCGTCGGTGCGGAGCTGTTCGAACGGGGCCCTCGCGGTGCGCGGATGACCGCCGCGGGCGCCATCGTCGCCGAGCACGCGCAGCGCATCGCCGGTTCGCTGGCCGCGCTGCGGACCGATCTGTCCGAGGGGCTGCAATCTCGGATCAGGCTCGGTGCGGCCGCCACGGCCGCGGGTTCCTACCTTGCGCCGTTCCTGGCCGAGTGGATTCCGGCCCACCCGACCGTGCGCGTCGAGGTGATCGAGGACGGCGCGGCGAAGCTCCGCGAACGTCTCGCGGCCGGCGAGTGCGATCTGGCCATCGTATCCATGCCTGCGGGCGATAAGCTCGAAGCCGTGCCTTTGGCGCATCTGACGGTTCGCGCCTATTTTCCGCGGGGTCACGCCCTCGACGACGGCCGGGGCACCATGACGGTCGAAGAGCTCATCCCCTACCCGCTGGTCCTGAATGACACCAACTTCATCGCGGGGCGGCTGTTCGTTCAGGAATGCGAGGCGGCCGGGCTCTTCCCGCGGATCGTCTACCGTTCCAATGTCGGCCAGACTCTCGCCGCTCTGGCCGAGGCGGGTCTGGGCGTGGCCGTCTTCGGCGACACCGTCGACCTGCGGGGCTATAACCTGGCGTCGCGAGCGGTCCACACGCAGGAGGGCAACCGCATGGGCCGGGAATTGGCCGTGGCCTGGCCCCGCGCCGAGACCCCTAGATGGGTGCGGGAGTTCGGTACCGAGCTCGCCGCGTTCCAGAAGCGGCGCGCGGCGCGGCAACGCTGACGGCGCCCGGTGGACACCGCCGTCATCGGGCGGCACCGTCCCAGCGCCCACTGTCGGCAG